>NZ_JAJQJF010000010.1:0-188206 GCF_021213615.1 Cupriavidus sp. UGS-1
CCGAACAGGACCGTGAAACGACTTCGCGCCGATGATAGTGCGGACTACCCGTGTGAAAGTAGGTCATCGCCAGGCTCTCCATTCAAAAACGCCCCAGATCCCACAAGGTCTGGGGCGTTTTGCTTTGTGGCGGGCCTGAAGCGCGTCCCGCGGTCGTCGCTCAGGTTGCTGAACAGGCATATCGCGGCGGCCTCCACGGCGATCCAGGACGGTTTCGCGGGCCCCTATAGGGTGAGAGGACATCGTTTCCGATGTCCGCGAAGATGGTTCGCCACGGGCCGCCGCAGCCCGATCCCGCCGACGATCGAACAAGCCGTTTTCCTTGCAAAGTAGCCGGAAAGCGCTTGACAGGCGGGGGCGATTACACCATAATCGCAAGTTCTCTGCGGAGAGGTGCCCGAGTGGCTAAAGGGGGCAGACTGTAAATCTGTTGGCTTACGCCTACGTTGGTTCGAATCCAACCCTCTCCACCAGAATGCAATGCAGCAGCAGTTCCGGCAATGTCGGTGAAGTGAAGTAACCCGGGCGGGTGTAGCTCAATGGTAGAGCAGAAGCCTTCCAAGCTTACGACGAGGGTTCGATTCCCTTCACCCGCTCCAGCAGGATTGCTGCAACGCAGTCATCAAGTTTCGCCCATGTGGCTCAGTGGTAGAGCACTCCCTTGGTAAGGGAGAGGTCGGCAGTTCGATCCTGCCCATGGGCACCAAATACCGCACTGGCAATATCGCTACCGAGACAGGAGTCGCGAAATGGCAAAGGAAAAGTTCGAGCGGACTAAGCCGCACGTGAACGTTGGTACGATTGGTCACGTTGACCACGGCAAGACGACGCTGACGGCGGCGATTGCGACGGTGCTGGCTTCGAAGTTCGGCGGTGCCGCCAAGAAGTACGACGAGATCGATGCGGCGCCGGAAGAGAAGGCACGCGGTATTACCATCAACACCGCGCACGTCGAGTACGAGACGGCCAACCGCCACTACGCGCACGTTGACTGCCCGGGCCACGCCGACTACGTCAAGAACATGATCACGGGCGCCGCGCAGATGGACGGCGCGATCCTGGTGTGCTCGGCCGCTGACGGCCCGATGCCGCAGACGCGCGAGCACATCCTGCTGGCCCGTCAGGTCGGCGTGCCGTACATCATCGTGTTCCTGAACAAGTGCGACATGGTGGACGACGCCGAGCTGCTCGAGCTGGTGGAAATGGAAGTGCGCGAGCTGCTGTCGAAGTACGAGTTCCCCGGCGACGACACCCCGATCATCAAGGGTTCGGCCAAGCTGGCGCTCGAAGGCGACAAGGGCGACCTGGGCGAAGAGGCGATCATGCGCCTGGCCGAGGCGCTGGACACCTACATCCCGACGCCGGAGCGCGCCGTGGACGGCACGTTCCTGATGCCGGTCGAAGACGTGTTCTCGATCTCGGGCCGCGGTACCGTGGTGACCGGCCGTATCGAGCGTGGCGTGATCAAGGTCGGCGAGGAAATCGAAATCGTCGGTATCCGTCCGACGGTCAAGACCACCTGCACCGGCGTGGAAATGTTCCGCAAGCTGCTGGACCAGGGCCAGGCTGGCGACAACGTCGGTCTGCTGCTGCGCGGCACCAAGCGTGAAGACGTCGAGCGCGGCCAGGTGCTGTGCAAGCCGGGTTCGATCAAGCCGCACACGCACTTCACCGGCGAGGTGTACATCCTGTCGAAGGACGAAGGCGGCCGTCACACCCCGTTCTTCAACAACTACCGTCCGCAGTTCTATTTCCGTACGACCGACGTGACCGGCTCGATCGAGCTGCCGAAGGACAAGGAAATGGTCATGCCGGGCGACAACGTGTCGATCACCGTCAAGCTGATCGCCCCGATCGCGATGGAAGAAGGCCTGCGCTTCGCCATCCGTGAAGGCGGCCGCACCGTCGGCGCCGGCGTCGTCGCCAAGATCCTGGACTAAGCAGTCACGACAGCAAGCGCGGCACCAACCGGCCGCGTTTGCCGCCAGTGGGGTTGGCTCCAGCCGACCCCAAAGTTGTTTTAGGGGTATAGCTCAACTGGCAGAGCGTCGGTCTCCAAAACCGAAGGTTGGGGGTTCGATTCCCTCTGCCCCTGCCAATTCAATCAGCCGCGTCGGGCGGATCCACGAAGGATCCATCGTGACGCGGCTTAGTCTCGTTTGCGAAACATGGCCAATCCCAACGTCGAAACCGTCAACACCTCCAGTGGCAAGTGGCTGCTGGGCGTGGCCGTGCTGCTCGTGGTGGCCGGCGTGATCGGTTTCTACGCGCTGGCGCAGCAGCCTGGCTACGTGCGCGGCGCCGCGCTGTTCGCCGGCATCGCGCTCGGCGTGATCGTCGCGCTGGTGTCCGCGCCGGGCAAGGAATTCGTGGGATTCGCCAGGGAATCGTACCGGGAAGTCCGCAAGGTGGTGTGGCCGACCCGCAAGGAAGCCGGACAGATGACGGGCCTGGTGTTCGTCTTCGTGGTCGTGATGGCGCTGTTCTTGTGGTCGGCCGACAAACTGATCGAGTGGGTGATCTTCTCCCTCGTGCTGGGCTGGAAATAAGGGAAAGGACATGACGGACGACGCAAAGCAGGAATCCACTCCTACGCAGCCGCCTTCGAAGAAGCGCTGGTACGTGGTCCACGCTTACTCCGGCATGGAGAAGAGCGTGCAGCGCGCACTGCAGGAACGCATCGAGCGCGCGGAGATGCAGGACAAGTTCGGACGCATTCTGGTGCCGTCCGAAGAAGTGATCGAAATGAAGGGCGGTCAGCGTTCGGTGACCGAGCGGCGCTTCTTCCCGGGCTACGTGCTCGTGGAAATGGAGATGACCGACGAGACGTGGCACCTGGTCAAGAACACCAGCAAGGTCACCGGCTTCGTCGGCGGCGCGCGCAACCGTCCGAGTCCGATTTCCCAGAAGGAAGTCGACAAGATCATGACGCAGATGCAGGAAGGCGTCGAGAAGCCGCGGCCCAAGACGCTGTTCGAGGTGGGCGAAATGGTGCGCGTCAAGGACGGCCCGTTCACCGACTTCAACGGCAACGTGGAAGAGGTCAATTACGAGAAGTCGCGCCTGCGCGTCTCGGTGACCATCTTCGGTCGCGCGACCCCGGTCGAGCTCGAGTTCGGCCAGGTCGAGAAGGTCTGATCGATCTGCTCGCTACAGGATTCGCAGGGCCGCGCCGCCTTCGGCAGTGCGACCGGCGACGCTCCGCAAGGGGCACAAGAGGAGCGTGAGGCCGATCCCGCCACAGGCGGACGGCGACAGCGCGTTACGACTCAACAGGACCGACTGCCCAACGTACAGCGGTCCGGATTGGAGTAAAGATGGCCAAGAAGATTATTGGCTTTATCAAGCTGCAGATCCCGGCTGGTAAAGCGAACCCCTCCCCGCCCGTGGGCCCGGCACTGGGTCAGCGCGGCCTGAACATCATGGAGTTCTGCAAGGCGTTCAACGCGCAGACCCAGGGTATGGAACCCGGCCTGCCGGTGCCGGTGGTGATCACCGCCTTCGCCGACAAGAGCTTCACCTTCGTGATGAAGTCGCCGCCGGCCACCGTGCTGATCAAGAAGGCTGCCGGCATCACCAAGGGTTCGGCCAAGCCGCACACCGACAAGGTTGGCAAGATCACCCGCGCCCAGGCTGAAGACATCGCCAAGGCCAAGAACGCCGACCTGACCGCCGCCGATCTGGACGCGGCAGTGCGCACCATCGCCGGCTCGGCCCGCTCGATGGGTATCACCGTGGAGGGTCTGTAAATGGCTAAGGTTTCGAAGCGCGTAGCGGCCAACAAGGCCAAGATCGAACGCACCAAGTTCTACCCGATCGACGAGGCGCTGGGCCTGGTCAAGGAATGCGCGTCGGCCAAGTTCGACGAGTCGATCGACGTCGCCGTGCAACTGGGCATCGACGCCAAGAAGTCGGACCAGGTGGTTCGTGGCTCGGTGGTGCTGCCCGCCGGTACCGGCAAGTCGGTTCGCGTGGCGGTGTTCGCGCAGGGTGACAAGGCTGAAGCGGCCAAGGCCGCCGGCGCCGACGTGGTTGGCATGGAAGACCTGGCCGAGCAAGTCAAGGCGGGCAACCTGAACTTCGACGTCGTGATCGCTTCGCCGGACACGATGCGCATCGTCGGTACGCTGGGCCAGATCCTCGGTCCGCGCGGCCTGATGCCGAACCCGAAGGTCGGTACCGTGACCCCCGACGTGGCCCAGGCCGTCAAGAACGCCAAGGCCGGTCAGGTCCAGTTCCGTGTCGACAAGGCCGGTATCATCCACGCGACCATCGGCCGCCGGTCGTTCGAGGACGCCGCGCTCAAGAGCAACCTGTCCGCGCTGATCGACGCGCTGGTCAAGGCCAAGCCGGCCACCAGCAAGGGCGTCTACCTGCGCAAGATCGCGGTCTCGTCGACCATGGGCGTGGGCGTTCGCGTCGACCAGACTTCGCTGGCCGCCTAAGCGATTGGAAATAGGCTGGCCACATGCTGGCCAGTCTGCCGACCGGACCCGATAACACCGGTCGGCCAGGCATTCGAGGTTCCGGCCCCGCGCCGGGACCGGCCCGCCACGGCGGGCCACAGAAAGGCTTTGGGCAGTGGTGCCGGCGCCAGCCGCCGGTCCCGCTGGTTATCAAAGACCGCTGGCGGTCATGTTCGCGCGCAAGCTGCGCATGGCCTTAATCGGTGGGACCGTACACGGCAGCAAGGTGACGGCAGCCTGCCCGCCAGCGTAGATGGCGAACCCGAAGGTTGGAATGGTCCGGGGCGAGATCCCCGGGTGATTCGGGCCAATCGGACGCCGTTCGTTTGGACTGATGCAACGTGCTCCGTCGCCGGAGTGCCGCGCATCGTTTTGGAGCTTAACCGTGCCACTCAATATTGAAGATAAGAAGGCCGTCGTTGCTGAGGTGTCGGCGCAAGTCGCCAAAGCCCAGACCATCGTCGTGGCCGAATATCGCGGCATCACGGTTGGCGATCTGACCAAGCTGCGTGCCACCGCCCGCGAGCAAGGCGTCTACCTGCGCGTTCTGAAGAACACGCTGGCTCGCCGCGCCGTGGAAGGTACGCCGTTTGCCGCGCTCGCGGAGCAACTGACCGGTCCGCTGATCTACGGGATTTCCGAAGATGCAGTGGCCTCGGCCAAGGTTCTGAACGACTTCGCCAAGACCAACGACAAGCTGGTCCTGCGCGCCGGTTCGTTCGACGGCAAGGTGCTCGATGTCAACGCCGTCAAGGCGCTGGCTTCGATCCCGAGCCGCGACCAACTGATTGCTCAGCTGCTTGGCGTCATGCAAGCGCCGGTGTCGGGCTTTGCCCGCCTGCTGGCCGCGCTGGCCGAGAAGAAGAGCGAAGGTGCCCCCGCCGAGGAAGGCGCCGCGGCCTAAGGCCAGGCTCGTCCCGATCGCAATACCGATACCGAATCAAATCTAGGAGTATTTCCAAATGGCAATCACCAAAGACGACATCCTCGAAGCCGTTGGCGCGATGTCCGTGATGGAACTGAACGACCTGGTCAAGGCGTTCGAAGAGAAGTTTGGCGTGTCCGCCGCAGCGATGGCCGTGGCCGCCGCTCCGGGCGCTGGTGGCGCTGGCGCTGCTGCTGAAGAGAAGACCGAATTCAACGTCGTGCTGGCCGAAGTCGGCGCGAACAAGGTCGGCGTCATCAAGGCAGTTCGCGAAATCACCGGCCTGGGCCTGAAGGAAGCCAAGGACCTGGTCGATGGCGCACCGAAGCCCGTCAAGGAAGGCGTGGACAAGGCTACCGCCGACGAAGCCAAGAAGAAGCTGGAAGAAGCCGGCGCGAAGGTCGAAGTCAAGTAAGTGGTACTCGCGTGCCCTCCGGCACGCGAATGGGGCTGGCAAAGGGGAAATCCCGGCGCCAGCCTTTTTGCGCTTCTGTGATGTGTGTTTTATTGGCCACCCATCCGAGCGTAAAGTGATGTAGTGCCTACTCGGCGTCGGGGTGAACCTCGGGGCCGCAGCAGAGGCCAAACATCAGTGGCACACTAAGCGGTTGCTGCTGATGTTTGTCTTCTGAACCGACTGCAGAAGACAAGTTTGGTCGGGTGTTCCCCGGACCGGCGCGTGTGGATGATGGCGCCGGTTCGCAGCGTGCGGACACCGTCAGCCAGAGGTTGGTAGCGGCCAACCGCCAAATCCCCTCCCAGTCGCTGAACACCTCAGGCGCCGGTCAGGTCCAGCCAGCCCTGCGATGATTCGGAGATCCCATGGCGTACAGCTTCACCGAAAAGAAGCGCATTCGCAAAAGCTTTGCGAAGCGCGCGACGGTTCACCAGGTTCCATTCCTGCTAGCCACCCAGATCGAATCGTACACCCAGTTCTTGCAAGCGGATACGCCACCCGCGCGTCGCAAGAGCGAAGGCCTGCAAGCGGCCTTCAACGCAATTTTCCCCATCGTCTCCCATAACGGGCTCGCCCGTATGGAGTTCGTTTCGTACCACCTGTCCAACCCGCCGTTCGACGTCAAGGAATGTCAGCAGCGTGGCCTGACCTTCCACTCGGCCCTGCGCGCCAAGGTTCGCCTGATCATCAACGATCGCGAGAATCCGGGCAAGGTCAAGGAGGTCAAGGAGCAGGAAGTCTACATGGGCGAGATTCCGCTCATGACCTCGACCGGCTCGTTCGTGATCAACGGCACCGAGCGCGTGATCGTCTCGCAGCTGCACCGTTCGCCGGGCGTGTTCTTCGAGCACGACAAGGGCAAGACGCACAGCTCGGGCAAGCTGCTGTTCTCGGCACGGATCATTCCGTACCGCGGCTCGTGGCTGGACTTCGAGTTCGACCCGAAGGACATCCTGTACTTCCGCGTCGACCGCCGCCGCAAGATGCCGGTGACGATCCTGCTCAAGTCGATCGGCCTGACGCCGGAACAGATCCTCGCGCACTTCTTCGTGTTCGACAACTTCACGCTGCAGGCCGAAGGCGCGCAGCTCGAGTTCGTGCCCGAGCGCCTGCGCGGTGAAGTCGCGCGCTTCGACATTGCCGACAAGAACGGCCGTGTCGTGGTCGAGAAGGACAAGCGGATCAACGCCAAGCACATCCGTGACCTGGAGTCCGCCGGCACCAAGCTGATCAGCGTGCCGGAAGACTATCTGCTGGGCCGCGTGCTGGCCAAGAACATCATCGACCCGGATACCGGCGAGGTGATCGCCAACGCCAACGACGAGCTGACCGAAACGCTGCTCGAGTCGCTGCGCGAAGCCGGTGTCAAGCAGATCCAGACGCTGTACACCAACGATCTGGATCAGGGGCCGTACATCTCGCAGACCCTGCGCACCGACGACACCGCCGACCAGACCGCGGCCCGTATCGCGATCTACCGGATGATGCGCCCGGGCGAGCCGCCCACCGAGGACGCCGTCGAAGCGCTGTTCCAGCGCCTGTTCTACAGCGAAGAGTCGTACGACCTGTCGCGCGTGGGCCGCATGAAGGTCAACAGCCGCCTGGGCCGCCCGAGCGGCGAGGGCAGCATGGTGCTGCAGGACGAGGACATCCTCGAGACCATCAAGATCCTGGTCAACCTGCGCAACGGCAAGGGTGAAGTCGACGATATCGACCACCTGGGCAACCGCCGCGTGCGTTGCGTCGGCGAACTGGCCGAGAACCAGTTCCGCGCCGGCCTGTCGCGCGTGGAGCGCGCCGTCAAGGAACGTCTGGGCCAGGCCGAGACCGAGAACCTGATGCCGCACGACCTGATCAACTCGAAGCCGATCTCGTCGGCGATCCGCGAGTTCTTCGGTTCGTCGCAGCTGTCGCAGTTCATGGACCAGACCAACCCGCTGTCCGAGATCACGCACAAGCGCCGCGTGTCCGCGCTGGGCCCGGGCGGTCTGACGCGCGAACGCGCGGGCTTCGAAGTCCGCGACGTGCACCCGACCCACTATGGCCGCGTGTGCCCGATCGAAACGCCGGAAGGTCCGAACATCGGTCTGATCAACTCGCTGGCGCTGTACGCCCGCCTGAACGAGTACGGCTTCCTGGAAACGCCGTACCGCAAGGTCGAGAACGGCAAGCTGACCGACCAGGTCGACTACCTGTCGGCGATCGAGGAAGGCAAGTACGTGGTGGCGCAGGCCAACGCGACGGTCGATGCCGACGGCAACCTGATCGACGAACTGGTGTCGGCCCGTGAAGGCAGCGAGCGCGAGACCCGCATGGTCACGCCGGACCGCGTGCAGTACATCGACGTCGCGCCGTCGCAGATCGTGTCGGCGGCAGCCTCGCTGGTGCCGTTCCTCGAGCACGATGACGCGAACCGTGCACTGATGGGCGCGAACATGCAGCGTCAGGCCGTGCCCTGCCTGCGTCCGGACAAGCCGCTGGTCGGCACCGGCATCGAGCGCACCGTCGCGGTCGACTCGGGCACCGCCGTGCAGGCGACCCGTGGCGGCGTGGTCGACTATGTCGACGCGAACCGTATCGTGATCCGCGTCAACGACGATGAAGCCGTGGCCGGCGAAGTCGGCGTGGACATCTACAACCTGATCAAGTACACGCGTTCGAACCAGAACACGAACATCAACCAGCGTCCGATGGTCAAGGTGGGCGACCACGTGGCCCGCGGCGACGTGATTGCCGATGGCGCCTCGACCGACCTGGGCGAGCTCGCGCTCGGCCAGAACATGCTGGTCGCGTTCATGCCCTGGAACGGCTACAACTTCGAAGACTCGATCCTGATCTCGGAACGCGTCGTTGCCGAAGACCGCTACACCTCGATCCACATCGAGGAGCTGTCGGTCGTCGCCCGCGACACCAAGCTCGGACCCGAGGAAATCACGCGCGACATCTCGAACCTGGCCGAAGCGCAACTGGCCCGTCTGGACGAGTCCGGCATCACCTACATCGGTGCCGAGGTCGAAGCCGGCGACGTGCTGGTCGGCAAGGTCACGCCCAAGGGCGAGACCCAGCTGACGCCGGAAGAGAAGCTGCTGCGCGCGATCTTCGGCGAGAAGGCGTCCGACGTGAAGGACACCTCGCTGCGCGTGCCCTCGGGCATGAGCGGCATCGTGATCGACGTGCAGGTCTTCACCCGTGAAGGCGTGACCCGCGACAAGCGCGCGCAGTCGATCATCGACGACGAACTGAAGCGCTATCGCCTGGACCTGAACGACCAGCTGCGTATCGTCGAGGGCGACGCCTTCCAGCGTCTGGAGCGCCTGCTGATCGACAAGACCGTCAACGGCGGTCCGAAGAAGCTGGCCAAGGGCGCGAAGCTGACCAAGGAGTACTTGGACGATCTGGACAAGTACCACTGGTTCGACATCCGTCCGGCCGACGAGGAAGTCGCGGCCCAGCTCGAGGCGGTCAAGGAAGCGATCGAGCAGAAGCGCCACGAGTTCGACCTGGCCTTCGAGGAAAAGCGCAAGAAGCTGACCCAGGGCGACGAGCTGCCCCCGGGCGTGATCAAGATGGTCAAGGTGTACCTGGCCGTCAAGCGCCGCCTGCAGCCTGGCGACAAGATGGCCGGCCGTCACGGCAACAAGGGCGTGGTGTCGAAGATCGTGCCGATCGAAGACATGCCCTACATGGCCGACGGCACGCCTGCCGACATCGTGCTGAACCCGCTCGGCGTGCCGTCGCGGATGAACGTGGGTCAGATTCTCGAGACCCACCTGGGCTGGGCCGCGCGCGGTCTGGGCCAGCGCATCGGCGACATGCTCAAGGCACAGGCCAAGGCGCAGGAACTGCGCGCCCTGCTCGCTCAGATCTACAACGAGAGTGGCAAGGCCGAAGACCTCGACAGCCTGTCGGATGCCGAAGTGCTGGAGCTGGCGAACAACCTGAAGAAGGGCGTGCCCTTCGCGACCCCGGTGTTCGACGGCGCGCATGAAGCCGAAATCCGCCGCATGCTGGATCTGGCGTATCCGGACGAGGTGGCCAAGGAGAAGGGCCTGACGGCGTCCAAGCAGCAGGTCACGCTGTACGACGGCCGCACCGGCGAAGCGTTCGAGCGTCCGGTCACGCTGGGTGTGATGCACATGCTCAAGCTGCACCACCTGGTCGACGACAAGATGCACGCCCGCTCGACCGGCCCGTACTCGCTGGTCACCCAGCAGCCGCTGGGCGGCAAGGCGCAGTTCGGCGGCCAGCGTTTCGGCGAAATGGAAGTGTGGGCACTGGAAGCGTATGGCGCCTCCTACGTGCTGCAGGAAATGCTGACGGTCAAGTCCGACGACGTGAACGGCCGTACCAAGGTGTACGAAAACATCGTCAAGGGCGAGCACTCGATCGATGCCGGCATGCCGGAGTCGTTCAACGTGCTGGTGAAGGAAATCCGCTCGCTGGGTATCGATATCGATCTGGATCGCTATTGATCGACAGATCGAAACGGGGACGGCAGTGAAGCCGTCTCCGGCGGATTTCCCACAGGATGAATGCCGGCGGCCCGTTACCTCGGGCCGGCGGCGAAACAAGGAGTTGCAATGAAAGCATTGCTCGATCTCTTTAAGCAGGTTCAGCAGGAAGAGCAGTTCGACGCGATCAAGATCGGTCTGGCCTCGCCCGAGAAGATCCGCTCGTGGTCGTACGGCGAAGTCAAGAAGCCGGAAACCATCAACTACCGCACGTTCAAGCCCGAGCGCGACGGTCTGTTCTGCGCCAAGATCTTCGGTCCGATCAAGGACTACGAGTGCCTGTGCGGCAAGTACAAGCGCCTGAAGCACCGCGGCGTGATCTGCGAGAAGTGCGGCGTCGAAGTGACGCTGGCGAAGGTGCGCCGCGAGCGCATGGGCCATATCGAACTGGCCGCGCCGACCGCGCACATCTGGTTCCTGAAGTCGCTGCCGTCGCGTCTGGGCATGGTGCTCGACATGACGCTGCGCGACATCGAGCGCGTGCTGTATTTCGAAGCGTTCGTGGTGCTCGAGCCCGGCATGACCCCGCTCAAGAAGAGCCAGATCATGTCCGAGGACGACTACATCGCGAAGTGCGAGGAGTACGGCGAGGGCGAGTTCGTCGCGATGATGGGTGCCGAGGGCATCCGTGAACTGCTGCGCGGCATCGACATCGAGAAGCAGATCGAACAGATCCGCGCCGAGCTGCAGGCCACCGGTTCCGAAGCCAAGATCAAGAAGTACGCCAAGCGCCTGAAGGTGCTCGAGGCCTTCCAGCGTTCGGGCATCAAGCCCGAGTGGATGATCCTCGAAGTGCTGCCGGTGCTGCCGCCCGAACTGCGTCCGCTGGTGCCGCTGGACGGCGGCCGCTTCGCAACCTCGGACCTGAACGACCTGTATCGCCGCGTGATCAACCGCAACAACCGGTTGAAGCGCCTGCTCGAGCTGAAGGCCCCTGAAATCATCGTGCGCAACGAAAAGCGCATGCTGCAGGAAGCGGTCGACTCGCTGCTGGACAACGGCCGTCGCGGCAAGGCGATGACCGGCGCCAACAAGCGTCCGCTGAAGTCGCTGGCCGAGATGATCAAGGGCAAGGGCGGTCGTTTCCGTCAGAACCTGCTGGGCAAGCGCGTCGACTACTCGGGCCGTTCGGTCATCGTGGTCGGCCCGACGCTGAAGCTGCACCAGTGCGGCCTGCCCAAGCTGATGGCGCTGGAGCTGTTCAAGCCCTTCATCTTCCACAAGCTGGAAACGATGGGCATCGCCACCACCATCAAGGCGGCCAAGAAGGAAGTCGAAAGCCAGACGCCGGTCGTGTGGGACATCCTCGAAGAGGTGATCCGCGAGCACCCGGTGATGCTGAACCGCGCGCCGACGCTGCACCGCCTGGGCATCCAGGCCTTCGAACCGGTGCTGATCGAAGGCAAGGCGATCCAGCTGCATCCGCTCGTCTGCGCGGCGTTCAACGCCGACTTCGACGGCGACCAGATGGCCGTCCACGTGCCGCTGTCGCTGGAAGCGCAGATGGAAGCCCGCACGCTGATGCTGGCGTCGAACAACGTGCTGTTCCCGGCCAACGGCGACCCGTCGATCGTGCCGTCGCAGGACGTGGTGCTGGGCCTGTACTACACCACCCGCGACAAGATCAACGGCAAGGGCGAGGGCATGACCTTCGCCGACGTCAGCGAGGTGATCCGCGCCTACGAGAACAAGGAAGTCGAACTGGCTTCGCGCGTGAACGTGCGCATCACCGAGTATGAGCTGGTCGACAAGGACGCCGAGGGCGACGCGCGCTTCGCGCCGAAGATCACGCTGCAGGCCACCACGGTCGGCCGCGCGATCCTGTCCGAGATCCTGCCGAAGGGCCTGCCGTTCTCGGTGCTGAACAAGCCGCTGAAGAAGAAGGAAATCTCGCGCCTGATCAACACCGCATTCCGCAAGTGCGGCCTGCGCGAGACGGTGATCTTCGCCGACAAGCTGCTGCAGTCGGGCTTCCGCCTGGCCACGCGCGCCGGTATCTCGATCGCGATCGACGACATGCTGGTGCCGCCGCAGAAGGAAAGGATCATCGCCGACGCCGCGGCCAAGGTGAAGGAATACGACAAGCAGTACATGTCGGGTCTGGTGACGGACCAGGAGCGCTACAACAACGTCGTGGACATCTGGGGCGCCGCCGGCGACCAGGTCGGCAAGGCGATGATGGAGCAGCTGCAGCACGAGGACGTGGTCGACCGCAACGGCAACACCGTCAAGCAGGAGTCGTTCAACTCCATCTACATGATGGCCGACTCGGGCGCACGGGGTTCCGCGGCGCAGATCCGTCAGCTGGCCGGTATGCGTGGCCTGATGGCCAAGCCGGATGGCTCGATCATCGAGACGCCGATTACCGCGAACTTCCGCGAAGGCCTGAACGTTCTGCAGTACTTCATCTCGACCCACGGTGCGCGTAAGGGCCTGGCCGATACCGCGCTGAAGACCGCGAACTCGGGTTACCTGACCCGTCGTCTGGTCGACGTGACGCAGGATCTGGTGGTGGTCGAGGAGGATTGCGGCACTACCAACGGCGTCGCGATGAAGGCGCTGGTCGAGGGCGGTGAAGTCATCGAAGCGCTGCGCGACCGTATCCTGGGCCGCGTGACGGTGTCGGACGTCGTCAACCCCGAGACGCAGGAAACCGCGATCGAGGCTGGCACGCTGCTCGACGAAGACCTGGTCGACCTGATCGACCAGATCGGCGTCGACGAGGTCAAGGTCCGTACCCCGCTGTCGTGCGACACGCGCTACGGCCTGTGCGCCAAGTGCTATGGCCGCGATCTGGGCCGCGGCACGCTGGTCAACACCGGCGAGGCGGTCGGCGTGATCGCCGCGCAGTCGATCGGCGAGCCGGGTACGCAGCTGACGATGCGGACGTTCCACATCGGTGGTGCGGCATCGCGCGCGGCGGTCGCCTCGAGCGTCGAAGCGAAGGCCACCGGTACGGTGCGCTTCACCGCGACGATGCGCTATGTGACCAACGCCAAGGGCGAACTGATCGTGATCTCGCGTTCGGGCGAGGCGCTGATCACCGACGACCACGGCCGCGAGCGCGAGCGCCACAAGATCCCGTACGGCGCCACGCTGCTGGTGCAGGACGGCCAGGCCATCAAGGCGGGCACGCAACTGGCGACCTGGGACGCGCTGACGCGCCCGATCGTGTCGGAGTACTCGGGCACGATCAAGTTCGAGAACGTCGAGGAAGGCGTGACCGTCGCCAAGCAGATGGACGAGGTCACCGGTCTGTCGACGCTGGTCGTGATCGACGCCAAGCGCCGTACGGCTGCTACCAAGGGCCTGCGCCCGCAGGTGAAGCTGCTCGACGCCAACGGCCAGGAAGTCAAGATTCCGGGCACGGACCACTCCGTGACCATCGGCTTCCAGGTCGGCGCGCTGATCACCGTCAAGGACGGTCAGCAGGTGCACGTCGGTGAAGTGCTGGCGCGTATCCCGACCGAGTCGCAGAAGACCCGCGACATTACCGGTGGTCTGCCGCGCGTGGCCGAGCTGTTCGAAGCGCGTTCGCCGAAGGACGCCGCCGTGCTGGCGGAAGTCACCGGTACCGTGTCGTTCGGCAAGGACACCAAGGGCAAGCAGCGTCTGGTCATCACGGACCTCGACGGCAATGCGCACGAGTTCCTGATCGCCAAGGAAAAGCAGGTGCTGGTCCACGACGGTCAGGTGGTGAACAAGGGCGAGATGATCGTCGAGGGTCCGGCGGATCCGCACGACATCCTGCGCCTGAAGGGCATCGAGGAGCTGGCGCACTACATCGTCGACGAAGTGCAGGACGTCTACCGTCTGCAGGGCGTGAAGATCAACGACAAGCACATCGAAGTGATCGTGCGTCAGATGCTGCGCCGCGTGCAGATCGTCGATGTCGGCGACACCAAGTTCATCCCGGGTGAACAGGTGGAGCGCTCGGAGCTGCTGGACGAAAACGACCGCGTGATCGCGGAAGGCAAGCGTCCGGCGACCTACGAGAACCTGCTGCTCGGTATCACCAAGGCGTCGCTGTCGACCGACAGCTTCATCTCGGCGGCATCGTTCCAGGAAACGACGCGCGTGCTGACCGAGGCCGCGATCATGGGCAAGACCGACGACCTGCGTGGTCTGAAGGAAAACGTGATCGTGGGCCGCCTGATCCCGGCCGGTACGGGCCTGGCCTACCACCGCGCCCGCAAGGCGCGCGAGGCGGCCGAGCGCGAACGCGCCCAGGCGATCTCCGACGAAGAGCAGTCGCTGTTCATGGAGCCGTCGGAGGTGCATGCCACCACCGAGAACGGCGGGGACAACCCGGCGGTCTGAGGCCGATGCGGTAACGCTGTAACGCCGCTGTAGCGCCGCTGTAACGCCGCTGTAGCGCAGTAGCGAAAAAGCCCGGTGCGAGAAATCGCACCGGGCTTTTTTTTGCCCATCGTCAGAGCCGGCGGCAGTCTGTACACAACGCGGCGTGAGCCGCTTCAGACGTAGGCACGCGCGGCGATGGTGGCCGCGGCGGTGGCCGCAGCGGTGGCCGCGGTTGGCGACACGGTGTCGCTGGAGGCGAAGCCGCCCGGCTTCTCCAGCGTCTTCATGATCAGGTCGGACAGCATGCCGAACTCGCGCGAGCCCAGTTTCTGGCCATATTGCTTCAGGAAGGCGTCGATCGGGACGCCGGCGTTGCGCAGCGACTTGATCTCCGAATCGCTGAGCGTCACGGTTTCGTAGTTGCCGCTTTGCTGCGACAGCCTGGCCAGTTCATTGGCCTGTTCGCGATAGAACGTCGCGGCGGCGAACAGGTCCAGGTCGCCGCTGGCGTTGACCGACTTGGCCTCGGCGGCACCGACGACGTCCGATGCCTGCGCCGGCGCGGCGAGCGGCTGGACCGCGGGTTGGGGATGGGAGACGGGGGATACAAGCATGGTAAAGCTCCAGGAAACTTCAAAAGACTGCGATGGTTCTGATCGTCGTCTTCGTTGCGTGCACAACGATGGGACGAGGCAGATCTTCGTTGCCGAAACGGCGCGTTGTCTTGCGGTTCCCGGAGCCGATTTGGGGTTCTCGAACCAGTCGTCGTGCGACACACAAGGACTCGACGAAAATCGCAAATCGACGGCCTTCCCGTGTGATACGGCCAGGACTGATTCCACTCGCCGCATCGACATGGCAGCGGCGTTCGGGCTTGCACGCGCGCCGGCCGTGATGCCATGGGCGCGATGGCGGGCTTCGTCACGATTCGAAGGGATCGGGAGCCAGTGCGGTGGTATGGTTACGCCTTTCCGATACGTTGCCCGTTCCCCGCTGTTCCTATGTCTGCTGCCCTGGCGATTCTGAAGGATGTTTTCGGCTATCACGCCTTCCGTGGCCGCCAGGCGGAAATCATCGAGCACGTGGCCGAAGGCGGCGACTGCCTGGTGCTGATGCCAACCGGCGGCGGCAAGTCGCTGTGTTATCAGATTCCGGCGCTGCTGCGCCAACGCGCCGGCCATGGCGTCGGCATCGTGGTATCGCCGCTGATCGCGCTGATGCAGGACCAGGTCGCGGCGCTGACCGAAGCCGGCGTGCGCGCCGCGGTGCTGAACTCCACGCTGACCGGCGCGCAGGCGTCGGCGGTCGAGCGCGACCTGCTGGCCGGCCGCCTCGAGATCCTGTACGTCGCGCCGGAACGGCTGATGACGCCGCGCTTCCAGGACCTGCTGGACCGCACGCGCGTGGGCCTGTTCGCGATCGACGAGGCGCACTGCGTCTCGCAGTGGGGCCACGACTTCCGGCCGGAATACATCCAGCTGTCGGTGCTGCACGAACGCTTCCCGCAAGTCCCGCGCATCGCGCTGACCGCGACCGCGGACGACGTGACGCGGCAGGAAATCGTCGAGCGCCTGGCGCTGGACGACGCGCGTGTCTTCCTGTCGAGCTTCGATCGTCCCAATATCCGCTATCGCATCGTCGAGAAGGACAACGCGCGCCAGCAGCTGCTGGCCTTCATCAAGGCCGAGCACATGGCCGCGGACGGCACCCATGACAGCGGCATCGTCTACTGCCTGTCGCGCCGCAAGGTCGAGGAGACCGCCGACTGGCTGCGCGGCCACGGCATCAACGCGCTGCCGTACCACGCCGGCATGGAGGCCGCCGTGCGGCAGCAGCACCAGGCGCGCTTTCGCGACGAGGAAGGGCTGGTGATGGTCGCGACGATTGCCTTCGGCATGGGCATCGACAAGCCGGACGTCCGCTTCGTCGCCCACCTCGACCTGCCCAAGAGCATGGAAGGCTATTACCAGGAGACCGGCCGGGCCGGCCGCGACGGCCTGCCGGCGAACGCCTGGATGGCCTATGGCCTGGGCGACGTGGTGCAGCAGAAGCGGATGATCGACGAGTCGGAGGCCGACGAAACGCACAAGCGCGTGTCGTCGGCCAAGCTCGATGCGCTGCTGGGCCTGTGCGAGACCGCCGGCTGCCGCCGCGTGCGCATCCTCGCGTATTTCGGCGAGACCAGCGAGCCCTGCGGCAACTGCGATACCTGCCTGGAGCCGCCGGCGACCTGGGACGGCACGCGCGAGGCGCAGATGGCGCTGTCCTGCGTCTACCGCACCGCGCAGGCGAGCCGCGTGCACTTCGGCGCTACCCATCTGATCGACGTGCTGCGCGGCAACGCGACCGAGAAGATCCGGCAATGGGGCCACGACAAGGTGTCGACCTTCGGCATCGGCGCCGACCGGTCGGTGTCCGAATGGCATGCGATCTTCCGGCAGCTGATTGCGCACGGCCTGCTGGTGATCGACCATGGCGGCCACGGCGCGTTGCTGCTGGGCGAATCGGCGCGGGCGGTGCTCAAGGGCGAGACCAGCATCACGCTGCGCCGCCAGGTCAGCAAGCCGGCGCGCGGCGAACGCGGCGAGAGGGGAGGGGCGGGGCGTGGCAACCGGGTCGACCATACCGCCCAGATGGACGAGCAGCAGCTGGCCAACTGGGAGGCGCTGCGCCGCTGGCGCACCGAGACGGCGCGCGAGCACGGCGTGCCGGCCTACGTGATCTTCCACGACGCAACGCTGGCCGAACTGGCGCGCAGCGCGCCCGACAGCATGGCCGAGCTGGCCGAGGTGCCGGGCATCGGCGCGGCCAAGCTGGAGCGCTATGGCGACGAGCTGCTGGAAGTGCTGCAGAAAGCATGAGCTGCGACCTCGCCGCAGGCAGGTTGCCGGCCCCCCGGAGGGCCTGAACGAAACTGCCGGGCGCGGCCGTCTCATCAAGCGATCTGCCCCAGGTAAACCGCTTGACCGTTGATCGGTGTGCTGCTAGCATGCCGGATTCGAGTTTTTGGCTTCGGATTTCGCTCGCGCGTCGTTTGGTGGCACCCAGTGTCCGGCGATCGCCCCGGCAGACAGGTCATCCCTGGCCTGGCCGGCCCAGCGGGATCCCAGGCGAGCTCGCGCTCTTTGGCAAGTCTGGTTGTTCACACAGTCCCGTCCCAGAGCGTTCTGCTCATCTGCTCCCGCCCAAAACCCGTCCTACCGTTTCGTCGATCGTCGTCGCGCTTGCGGGCGTGCCGCCGGTTCGTCGCCGAAGCGGTGTTTTTTTGTAAAACCAAGCTGGATTGAACAATGCCAACTATCAACCAACTGGTTCGCAAGCCGCGCGTCTCTGAAGTCATCAAGAGCAAGAGCCCGGCGCTTGAGAACTGCCCCCAACGCCGTGGCGTGTGCACCCGTGTGTACACCACCACGCCGAAGAAGCCGAACTCGGCACTGCGTAAGGTCGCCAAGGTGCGTCTGACCAACGGTTTCGAGGTCATCTCGTATATCGGCGGTGAAGGCCACAACCTGCAGGAACACTCGGTCGTGCTGATCCGCGGTGGTCGTGTCAAGGACTTGCCGGGTGTGCGTTACCACATCGTGCGCGGTTCGCTCGACCTGCAAGGCGTCAAGGACCGCAAGCAAGCGCGTTCGAAGTACGGCGCGAAGCGTCCGAAGGCTGCCTAAGCCTGCAACACAAGCGATGGTGGCTGGCGCGCAGCGTCATGTTGCTGTCAACAAGCGGCGGTACAACGGCCCATTTGCTGCGCCGTGCCGTCGAGTAAGTGGTCCACCCGGCGAATTTGCCGCGCCCAGAGCGGAAGGCAAGCTAGTTGGTGGCCGGAGCGCGGAAGACCCCGCACTCAACTGAATCCAAAGGAAAGAAGATGCCACGTCGTCGTGAAGTCCCCAAGCGGGAAATCCTGCCTGATCCGAAGTTCGGTAACGTCGAAGTTGCCAAGTTCATGAACGTGCTGATGCTGGACGGCAAGAAGTCGGTTGCCGAGCGCATCGTGTATGGCGCGTTCGACCAGATCGAAAAGAAGGCAGGCAAGGCCCCCATCGAAGTGTTCTCCGTTGCAATCAACAACGTGAAGCCGGTGGTGGAAGTGAAGAGCCGCCGCGTCGGTGGCGCCAACTATCAGGTTCCGGTCGAAGTCCGTCCGTCGCGTCGTTTGGCATTGGCGATGCGTTGGCTGCGCGAGGCCGCGAAGAAACGCAGCGAGAAGTCGATGGCGCTGCGCCTGGCAGGTGAGCTGCTCGAAGCCGCGGAAGGCCGTGGTGGCGCGATGAAGAAGCGCGACGAAGTGCACCGCATGGCCGAAGCCAACAAGGCGTTCTCGCACTTCCGCTTCTAAAGCGCGCGGGATTCGCAGTTGGTTGCCGGGCGGGCTGTGTTTTTACACATCTCGCCCGTTTGTGTTAGGGGCGTAGGCCAAGAGATGCCGGCGCCTCACTGACGAATTAGAGGATTAAAGTGGCTCGTAAGACTCCCATCGAGCGTTACCGCAACATCGGTATCTCGGCTCACATTGACGCGGGTAAAACCACCACCACCGAGCGCATCCTGTTCTACACCGGTGTGAACCACAAGATCGGTGAAGTGCACGACGGCGCCGCCACGATGGACTGGATGGAGCAGGAACAGGAGCGTGGCATCACGATCACCTCGGCTGCGACCACCGCCTTCTGGAAGGGCATGGCCGGCAACTATCCCGAGCACCGCTTCAACATCATCGACACCCCGGGCCACGTGGACTTCACCATCGAGGTGGAGCGTTCCATGCGCGTGCTGGACGGCGCCTGCATGGTGTACTGCGCCGTGGGCGGCGTGCAGCCGCAGTCCGAAACCGTCTGGCGTCAGGCCAACAAGTACGGCGTGCCGCGTCTGGCGTTCGTCAACAAGATGGACCGTACCGGCGCCAACTTCTTCAAGGTCTACGAGCAGCTGAAGACCCGCCTGAAGGCCAACCCGGTGCCCGTGGTGGTGCCGATCGGCGCTGAAGACGGCTTCCAGGGCGTGATCGACCTGCTGGAAATGAAGGCGATCATCTGGGACGAAGCCAGCCAGGGCGTGAAGTTCGAATACAAGGACATCCCGGCCGAGCTGCAGGCGACCGCTGACGAATGGCGCGAGAAGATGGTCGAGTCCGCCGCCGAAGCCAGCGAAGAGCTGATGGAAAAGTACCTGGGCGGCGAAGAGCTGACCCGCGAAGAGATCGTCAAGGCGCTGCGTGACCGTACCATCGCCTGCGAAATCCAGCCGATGCTGTGCGGCACCGCGTTCAAGAACAAGGGCGTGCAGCGCATGCTCGACGCCGTGATCGACTTCCTGCCGTCGCCGGTCGATATTCCGCCGGTCAAGGGCGTGGACGAAAGCGACGACGAGAAGAAGCTCGAGCGCAAGGCCGACGACAACGAGAAGTTCTCGGCGCTGGCGTTCAAGATCATGACCGACCCGTTCGTCGGCCAGCTGATCTTCTTCCGCGTCTACTCGGGCAAGATCAATTCGGGCGACACCGTGTACAACCCGGTGAAGCAGAAGAAGGAGCGTCTGGGCCGTATTCTGCAGATGCACGCCAACCAGCGCGAAGAAATCAAGGAAGTGCTGGCCGGCGACATCGCCGCCGCGGTGGGCCTGAAGGATGCCACCACGGGCGACACGCTGTGCGATCCGTCGGCACCGATCGTGCTCGAGCGCATGGTGTTCCCGGAGCCGGTGATCTCCCAGGCCGTCGAGCCGAAGACCAAGGCCGACCAGGAAAAGATGGGCATCGCCCTGAACCGCCTGGCCGCCGAAGATCCGTCGTTCCGCGTGCGTACCGATGAAGAATCGGGCCAGACCATCATTTCGGGCATGGGCGAGCTGCACCTCGAAATTCTGGTCGACCGCATGAAGCGCGAATTCGGCGTGGAAGCCAATATCGGCGCGCCGCAGGTGGCCTACCGCGAAACCATCCGCAAGAAGGCCGAGGACGTCGAAGGCAAGTTCGTCAAGCAGTCGGGCGGCCGCGGCCAGTACGGCCACGCCGTGATCACGCTGGAACCGCAGGAGCCGGGCAAGGGCTTCGAGTTCATCGACGCCATCAAGGGCGGTGTGATTCCTCGCGAATACATCCCGGCGGTCGAGAAGGGCATCGTCGACACGCTGCAGGCCGGTATCCTGGCGGGCTTCCCGGTGGTGGACGTGAAGGTCACGCTGACGTTCGGTTCGTACCACGACGTGGACTCGAACGAAAACGCGTTCCGCATGGCCGGTTCGATGGCGTTCAAGGAAGCCATGCGCAAGGCCAGCCCGGTTCTGCTCGAGCCGATGATGGCCGTGGAAGTGGAAACGCCGGAAGACTACACCGGTACCGTGATGGGCGACCTGTCGTCCCGCCGCGGCATCGTGCAGGGCATGGACGACATGGTGGGCGGCGGCAAGATCATCAAGGCCGAAGTCCCGCTGTCGGAAATGTTCGGTTATTCGACCGCGCTGCGCTCGGCCACGCAAGGCCGCGCCACCTACACCATGGAATTCAAGCACTACGCCGAGGCACCGAAGAACATCGCCGAAGCAGTGATGGCGGCCAAGGGCAAGTAAACAGGCTGTATGCCGCCGCGCCCGCGAGGGCGCGACGGCGTGATGAATCGACAAGACTGCATTCCATTAGGAGCTGAAAAAAATGGCAAAGGAAAAGTTCGAGCGGACTAAGCCGCACGTGAACGTTGGTACGATTGGTCACGTTGACCACGGCAAGACGACGCTGACGGCGGCGATTGCGACGGTGCTGGCTTCGAAGTTCGGCGGTGCCGCCAAGAAGTACGACGAGATCGATGCGGCGCCGGAAGAGAAGGCACGCGGTATTACCATCAACACCGCGCACGTCGAGTACGAGACGGCCAACCGCCACTACGCGCACGTTGACTGCCCGGGCCACGCCGACTACGTCAAGAACATGATCACGGGCGCCGCGCAGATGGACGGCGCGATCCTGGTGTGCTCGGCCGCTGACGGCCCGATGCCGCAGACGCGCGAGCACATCCTGCTGGCCCGTCAGGTCGGCGTGCCGTACATCATCGTGTTCCTGAACAAGTGCGACATGGTGGACGACGCCGAGCTGCTCGAGCTGGTGGAAATGGAAGTGCGCGAGCTGCTGTCGAAGTACGAGTTCCCCGGCGACGACACCCCGATCATCAAGGGTTCGGCCAAGCTGGCGCTCGAAGGCGACAAGGGCGACCTGGGCGAAGAGGCGATCATGCGCCTGGCCGAGGCGCTGGACACCTACATCCCGACGCCGGAGCGCGCCGTGGACGGCACGTTCCTGATGCCGGTCGAAGACGTGTTCTCGATCTCGGGCCGCGGTACCGTGGTGACCGGCCGTATCGAGCGTGGCGTGATCAAGGTCGGCGAGGAAATCGAAATCGTCGGTATCCGTCCGACGGTCAAGACCACCTGCACCGGCGTGGAAATGTTCCGCAAGCTGCTGGACCAGGGCCAGGCTGGCGACAACGTCGGTCTGCTGCTGCGCGGCACCAAGCGTGAAGACGTCGAGCGCGGCCAGGTGCTGTGCAAGCCGGGTTCGATCAAGCCGCACACGCACTTCACCGGCGAGGTGTACATCCTGTCGAAGGACGAAGGCGGCCGTCACACCCCGTTCTTCAACAACTACCGTCCGCAGTTCTATTTCCGTACGACCGACGTGACCGGCTCGATCGAGCTGCCGAAGGACAAGGAAATGGTCATGCCGGGCGACAACGTGTCGATCACCGTCAAGCTGATCGCCCCGATCGCGATGGAAGAAGGCCTGCGCTTCGCCATCCGTGAAGGCGGCCGCACCGTCGGCGCCGGCGTCGTCGCCAAGATCCTGGACTAAGCCAGGCTGTCGGGACGGGCGGCTACCGTCCGTCCCTGCTACCACCGGGCCGATGACGGCCCATCGCTCTTTTAAGGAAAAATCATGCAGAACCAGAAGATCCGTATCCGCCTGAAGGCTTTCGACTATCGCCTGATCGACCAGTCGGCCGCCGAAATCGTGGATACCGCCAAGCGCACCGGCGCGATCGTCAAGGGCCCGGTTCCCCTGCCGACCCGCATCGAGCGCTTCGACATCCTGCGTTCGCCGCACGTGAACAAGACCAGCCGCGATCAATTCGAGATCCGCACCCATCAGCGTCTGCTGGACATCGTCGACCCGTCGGAAAAGACCGTCGACGCGCTGATGAAGCTGGACCTGCCGGCTGGCGTGGACGTCGAGATCAAGGTGTAATCGATCCGACGAGACCGGCCGCGCCCGCGGCCGCTCTGCAGTGGAACGGCGAACGCGAGTTCGCCGTTTTCCTTTTTCGGTGCCGAAACGCCGAAATAGCGACGTATCAACCACGTTGCAACAGCAAATCCCCCGTTTGCTGAACGCCTTGCCAGATTGCAGTTGCCCTTTCCAGAAGGGTGCGATATAGTGTAAGGCTACCCATCTATCTATGGGTATTGGGCTGGCCGTTTTGGCCGTGCGCCGTCTCTTTTGCGCAAGCCCCCGACACCAGAAACACTCAACACGTTTCGTGTATCAATCAGCCCCGGCCAATCGCAGCCGGGAATGGAGCAAACCATGAGCCTTGGCCTTGTAGGTCGCAAGGTTGGCATGACCCGTATTTTCACGGACGACGGTGAAGCGATTCCCGTGACCGTGATCGAGGTCGGCGACAACCGCGTGACGCAAATCAAGACGGACGAGACCGACGGTTATACCGCGGTGCAAGTCACCTTCGGCGCCCGGCGCGCAAGCCGCGTCACCAAGCCGCTGGCGGGTCATCTCGCCAAAGCCGGCGTGGAAGCGGGCGAAGTCATCAAAGAATTCCGCGTGGACGCAGCCAAGGCTGCCGAGCTGCAAGCCGGCGGCACGCTGTCGGTCGACCTGTTCGCGGTCGGTCAGAAGATCGACGTGCAGGGCGTGACGATCGGTAAGGGCTACGCCGGTACCATCAAGCGCTACCACTTCGCGTCGGGCCGTGCCACCCACGGTAACTCGCGTTCGCACAACGTGCCGGGTTCGATCGGTATGGCGCAGGATCCGGGCCGTGTGTTCCCGGGCAAGCGCATGACCGGCCACCTCGGTGACGTCACGCGTACCGTCCAAAACCTGGTCATCGCCAAGATCGACGCAGAGCGCAAGCTGCTGCTGGTCAAGGGCGCGATCCCGGGTTCGAAGGGCGGCAAAGTCATCGTTACCCCGGCCGTCAAGGCCAAAGCTGCGGCTTAAGGAGCGGACACATGGAACTTAAGCTCCTCCAGGACAACGGTCAGATCGGTGCGGGCGTCGCTGCCTCGCCCGAAGTCTTCGGCCGCGATTACAACGAAGCTCTGGTTCACCAGATCGTCGTCGCTTACCAGGCCAACGCGCGTAGCGGCAACCGGAAGCAGAAGGACCGCGAAGAGGTCAAGCACACCACGAAGAAGCCGTGGCGTCAGAAGGGTACGGGCCGTGCTCGTGCCGGTATGTCCTCGTCGCCGCTGTGGCGCGGGGGCGGCCGTATCTTCCCGAACTCGCCGGAAGAGAACTTCAGCCAGAAGGTCAACAAGAAGATGTTCCGTGCCGGCATGCGCTCGATCTATTCGCAGCTGGCCCGGGAAGGTCGTATCAACGTGGTGGAGGGTTTCTCCGTCGACGCGCCCAAGACCAAGCTGCTGGCCGACAAGTTCAAGGCCATGGGTCTGGACTCGGTGCTGATCATCACCGACAACCTCGACGAAAACCTCTACCTGGCATCGCGCAACCTGCCGCACGTGGCGGTTGTCGAGCCGCGCCACGCCGATCCGCTGTCGCTCGTGCACTACAAGAAGGTGCTGGTGACCAAGGCGGCCGTCGCGCAGATCGAGGAGTTGCTCAAATGACGCAAGTAGCCAAGAACGATCATCGTTTGATGCAGGTGCTGCTCGCGCCGGTGGTTTCCGAAAAGGCAACCCTGGTCGCCGACAAGAACGAACAAGTGGTGTTCGAAGTCGCTCGCGACGCCAACAAGGCGGAAGTGAAGGCGGCGGTCGAACTGCTGTTCAAGGTCGAGGTGCAGTCCGTTCAGATCCTGAACCAGAAGGGCAAGCAAAAGCGTTTCGGTCGCTTCATGGGTCGTCGCAACCATGTGAAGAAGGCCTACGTGTCGCTGAAGCCGGGTCAGGAAATCAATTTTGAAGCGGAGGCCAAGTAATCATGGCACTCGTCAAGACCAAGCCGACTTCCCCGGGTCGTCGCTCGATGGTGAAGGTTGTCAACCGCAACCTGCACAAGGGCGATCCGTACGCGCCGCTGCTGGAAAAGCAATTCCAGAAGTCGGGCCGTAACAACAATGGCCACATCACCACCCGTCACAAGGGCGGTGGCCACAAGCATCACTACCGTGTGATCGACTTCAAGCGCAACGACAAGGACGGCATCCCCGCCAAGGTCGAGCGCCTGGAATACGATCCGAACCGCAGCGCCAACATCGCGCTGGTGCTGTTCGCCGACGGCGAGCGCCGCTACATCATCGCCACCAAGGGCATGGTTGCCGGCCAGCAGCTGATGAACGGCTCGGAAGCCCCGATCAAGGCCGGCAACAACCTGCCGATCCGCAACATCCCGGTCGGTACCACGATCAACAACGTGGAAATGCTGCCGGGCAAGGGCGCCCAGATCGCGCGTGCCGCCGGCGGTTCCGCCGTGCTGCTGGCTCGCGAAGGCGTCTACGCCCAGGTGCGTCTGCGCTCCGGTGAAGTGCGCCGCGTGCATATCGAATGCCGCGCCACCATCGGTGAAGTGGGCAACGAAGAGCACAGCCTGCGCGTGATCGGCAAGGCCGGCGCGACCCGCTGGCGCGGTATTCGCCCGACCGTCCGCGGCGTGGTGATGAACCCGATCGACCACCCGCACGGTGGTGGTGAAGGCCGTACCGCTGCTGGTCGCGATCCTGTGTCGCCGTGGGGCACCCCGACCAAGGGTTACCGCACCCGCAGCAACAAGCGCACTGCCAGCATGATCGTGCAGCGCCGCCACAAGCGTTAATCGGTAGGTAGGAGCTAAACACATGACTCGTTCTGCAAAAAAGGGTCCTTTCTGTGACGCCCACCTGCTGAAGAAGGTGGAAACGGCTGTCAGCGGCAAGGACAAGAAACCCATCAAGACGTGGTCGCGCCGCTCGACCATTCTGCCGGAGTTCATCGGCCTGACGATCGCCGTCCACAACGGCCGTCAACACGTGCCGGTGTACGTCACGGAAAACATGGTTGGCCACAAGCTCGGTGAATTTGCGCTGACGCGCACGTTCAAGGGCCACGCGGCTGACAAGAAAGCGAAGAGGTAAGGTGCCATCATGGAAGTGAAAGCGATTCATCGCGGTGCCCGCATCTCCGCCCAGAAGACGCGCCTGGTCGCCGACCAGATCCGTGGTCTGCCGATCGAGCGCGCGCTCAACATCCTGACGTTCAGCCCGAAAAAGGCTGCCGGGATCGTGAAGAAGGTGGTCGAATCGGCCATCGCCAACGCCGAGCACAATGAAGGCGCCGACATCGACGAGCTGAAGGTCAAATCGATCTACGTCGACAAGGCAACCTCGCTCAAGCGCTTCACCGCACGGGCAAAGGGCCGCGGCAACCGCATCGAGAAACAAACCTGTCACATCACTGTGACGCTCGGCAACTAAGGAGTCACGATGGGACAGAAGATTCATCCGACTGGCTTCCGTCTGGCCGTCAGCCGTAACTGGGCTTCGCGTTGGTACGCCAACAACACGAAGTTCGCCGGCATGCTGAAGGAAGACATCGAAGTTCGCGACTTTCTGAAGAAGAAGCTCAAGAACGCTTCGGTGGGCCGCGTCGTCATCGAGCGCCCTGCCCGCAATGCCCGTCTCACCATCTACAGCTCGCGTCCGGGCGTGGTGATCGGCAAGAAGGGTGAGGACATCGAACTGCTGAAGGCCGAGCTGCAGCGTCGCATGGGCGTGCCCGTGCACGTGAACATCGAGGAAATCCGCAAGCCGGAAACCGATGCGCAGCTGATCGCCGACTCGATCACCCAGCAGCTCGAGCGCCGCATCATGTTCCGCCGCGCGATGAAGCGCGCGATGCAGAACGCGATGCGCCTGGGCGCCCAGGGTATCAAGATCATGAGCTCGGGCCGTCTGAACGGTATCGAAATCGCACGTACCGAGTGGTATCGCGAGGGCCGCGTGCCCCTGCACACCCTGCGTGCCGACATCGACTACGGCTTCTCCGAAGCAGAAACCACCTACGGCATCATCGGTGTCAAGGTGTGGGTCTACAAGGGTGATCACCTCGGCCGCAACGACGCGCCGGTGGTGGAAGAGCCGCAAGACGAACGTCGTCGTCGCCCGGGTCGTCCGGACGGTCGCCGTCGTGACGGTGAAGGCCGTCCGGGTGGCAACCGCCGCGGTGGCGCTGGTGCCGGTCGCCGCGCTGCGCCTGGCGCAGACGCGAAGAGTGGAGAATAACGATGCTGCAACCGAAGCGCAGAAAATATCGCAAGGAGCAGAAAGGCCGCAACACGGGTAAGGCTACCCGTGGCAACGCCGTGTCTTTCGGCGAATTCGGCCTGAAGGCAATGGGCCGCGGCCGTCTGACGGCTCGTCAGATCGAGTCGGCACGTCGTGCGATGACCCGCCACATCAAGCGTGGCGGCCGCATCTGGATCCGGATCTTCCCGGACAAGCCGATCTCGAAGAAGCCTGCCGAAGTCCGTATGGGTAACGGCAAGGGCAATCCGGAGTACTACGTGGCTGAGATCCAGCCGGGCAAGATGCTGTACGAAATGGATGGCGTGAGCGAAGAGCTGGCGCGTGAGGCGTTCCGCCTCGCGGCGGCCAAGCTGCCGATCGCGACCAATTTCGTGGTGCGCCAGGTCGGGACGTAAGGAGAGCAGGGATGAAAGCATCCGAACTTCGCGGCAAGGACGCCGCAGGCCTGAACCAGGAGCTCTCCGAGCTCCTGAAGGCCCAATTTAGCCTGCGCATGCAAAAGGCCACCCAACAGCTGCAGAACACCAGCCAGCTGAAGAAGGTGCGCAAGGACATCGCGCGGGTGCATACCGTGCTGAACGAAAAGGCGAACTCGAAATGACTGAAACTGCAAAAACGGAATCGTCGCTTCGCCGTACGCTGGTCGGCCGTGTGGTAAGCGACAAGATGGACAAGACCGTGACGGTCCTGGTCGAAAACCGTGTCAAGCACCCGCTGTATGGCAAGTACGTGCTGCGCTCGAAGAAGTACAAGGCGCATGACGAAGCCAACCAGTACAAGGAAGGCGACAAGGTCGAGATCCAGGAAGGCCGTCCGATCTCGCGGACCAAGTCCTGGGTCGTTTCCCGGCTGGTCGAAGCAGCGCGCGTCATCTAAGAACCAACAGGTTCTCGGTTGACTTGCAGGTCCAGGGTTATGTGCTATAATCCTGGACTTCCGCTTTATTGCGGCCGTCTCTTGTAACACCACCCGGGCGGTCCGTTAAAGCGAACCCCAGGCCTAGCGGCTCCTGACAGTCACACCGTTCAGACCGCCTGGCACACCGACTTCAAGTTGATCAACCCAAACGGTGACTGGCGCAATGCCGGTGGCCGACGGGACCAAGACTGACCGGCGGGCGTACCTTTTTCGTGGGCCCGGTGGATTAAGTTGGGAAGACAAACACCATGATTCAGACAGAAAGCCGGCTCGAAGTGGCCGATAACACGGGTGCGCGCGAAGTGCTGTGCATCAAAGTGCTGGGTGGGTCCAAGCGCCGCTATGCGAGCGTAGGCGACATCATCAAGGTGACCGTCAAGGACGCAGCGCCGCGCGGTCGTGTGAAGAAGGGCGACATCTACAACGCCGTCGTGGTCCGCACCGCCAAGGGCGTGCGCCGCGCGGACGGTTCGCTCGTCAAGTTCGACGGCAATGCCGCTGTCCTGCTGAACAACAAGCTCGAGCCGATCGGCACCCGTATCTTCGGGCCGGTGACTCGTGAACTCCGTACCGAGCGTTTCATGAAGATCGTGTCGCTCGCGCCGGAAGTGCTGTAAGGAGCCGCCATGAACAAGATTCGCAAAGGCGACGAGGTCATCGTCCTGACCGGCAAGGACAAGGGCAAGCGCGGCAAGGTCCAGGCCGTGCTGGGCGACAAGGTCGCCGTCGAGGGCGTGAACGTCGCGAAGAAGCACGCACGTCCGAACCCGATGCTGGGCACGACCGGCGGCGTGATCGACAAGGTCATGCCCCTGCATATTTCCAACGTTGCGCTCGTGGATGCCAATGGCAAGCCGTCGCGCGTCGGCATCAAGCTGGTGGAAGGCAAGCGCGTGCGCGTGCTCAAGACCACCGGCGCCGTCGTCGCCGCTTGATTCTGGGCACGGATAGGAGTTGAGCATGGCAGCACGTCTGCAAGAGCAGTACAAAGAACAGGTCGTTCCGGCCCTGATGAAGAAGTTCGGCTACAAGTCGGTCATGGAGGTGCCCCGCATCACCAAGATCACGCTGAACATGGGTCTGGGCGAGGCCATCAATGACAAGAAGGTCATCGAGCTGGCAGTGGGCGACCTGACCAAGATCGCTGGTCAGAAGCCGGTCGTGACGAAGGCCCGCAAGGCCATCGCCGGCTTCAAGATTCGCCAGGGCTATCCCATCGGTGCGATGGTGACCCTGCGTGGCGAACGGATGTGGGAATTCCTGGACCGTTTCGTCACCGTGGCCCTGCCGCGCGTGCGCGATTTCCGTGGTGTGTCCGGCAAGTCGTTCGACGGCCGTGGCAACTACAACATCGGTGTGAAAGAGCAGATCATCTTCCCCGAAATCGAGTACGACAAGATCGACGCGCTGCGCGGTCTGAACATCAGCATCACGACGACGGCGAAGAATGACGAGGAAGCCAAGGAGCTCCTCGCGGCATTCAAGTTCCCGTTCCGCAATTAAGGGGTAACCGTGGCTAAATTGGCTCTGATTGAACGTGAGAAGAAGCGCGCGAAGCTCGCGGCGAAGTACGCCGAGAAGCGCGCTGCCCTCAAGGCCATCATCGACGACCAAGCGAAGTCGGAAGAAGAGCGTTACGAAGCGCGCCTGGAGCTGCAACAGCTGCCGCGCAACGCCAATCCGACCCGCCAGCGCAATCGCTGCGCGATCACCGGTCGTCCCCGCGGTACCTTCCGCAAGTTTGGCCTGGCGCGTAACAAGATCCGTGAAATCGCCTTCAAGGGCGAAATTCCGGGTCTGACGAAAGCCAGCTGGTAATTACGCACAGGCTACAGGAGAAACAGTATGAGCATGAGCGATCCTATCGCCGATATGCTGACGCGCATCCGCAACGCCCAGGGCGTGCAGAAGGCGTCGGTTGTCATGCCGTCGTCGAAGCTGAAAGTGGCGATCGCCAAGGTCCTGAAGGACGAAGGCTATATCGACGACTACGCTGTCGCCGAGGAAGGCGGCAAGGCACAACTGACCATCGGTCTGAAGTACTACGCCGGCCGTCCGGTGATCGAGCGCATCGAACGCGTGTCGAAGCCCGGTCTGCGCGTGTACAAGGGCCGCAGCGAAATCCCGCAAGTGATGAACGGCCTGGGCGTCGCGATCATCTCGACCCCCAAGGGTCTGATGACCGATCGCGCGGCACGTGCCACCGGCGTGGGCGGCGAAGTCATCTGCTACGTCGCGTAAGGAGTAACCATGTCCCGTGTAGGTAAGGCTCCCATCGCGCTGCCGAAAGGCGCGGAAGTGAATGTGGCGGCCGGCGTGCTCACCGTCAAGGGCCCGCTCGGTACGCTGTCCCAGCCGATTCACAAGCTGGTCAAGGCCAACGTCGAGAACGAGACGCTGACCTTCTCCCCGGCTGACGAATCGAGCGAAGCAAACGCTCTGCAGGGCACCATGCGTGCTCTGGCGGCCAATATGGTCAAGGGCGTGACCACCGGTTTCGAGCGCAAGCTGACGCTGGTTGGCGTGGGTTACCGCGCCCAGCTGCAAGGCGCTGCGCTGAAGCTCCAGCTTGGTTTCTCGCACGACGTGATCCATGAGATGCCGGAAGGCGTGAAGGCGGAAACGCCGACGCAGACCGAGATCATCATCAAGGGTGCGGACAAGCAGAAAGTCGGTCAGGTTGCCGCGGAAGTCCGCGCGTACCGTCCGCCCGAGCCCTACAAGGGCAAGGGTGTTCGCTACGCTGACGAGCGCGTCATCCTGAAGGAAACCAAGAAGAAGTAAGGGGTGCAGTGATGAACAAGAAAGACGCTCGTTTGCGCCGTGCACGTCAGACCCGCGCCAAGATTGCCGAGCTGAAGGTCAATCGTCTGACTGTGTTCCGTACGAATACGCATATTTACGCTCAGGTCTACTCGCCGTGCGGCACCCAGGTGGTGGCGTCGGCTTCGACCCTCGAAGCAGAAGTGCGCAAGGAACTGACCGGCAGCGGTGCCACTACCGCTGCTGCCACCGTGATCGGCAAGCGCATCGCCGAGAAGGCGAAGGCCGCCGGCGTGGAAACCGTGGCGTTCGATCGCGCCGGCTTCCGCTTCCACGGTCGCGTGAAGGCCCTGGCTGACGCTGCCCGCGAAGCTGGCCTCAAGTTCTAAGCGCTTAAGAGAGATACGTCATGGCAAAGATGCAAGCAAAAGTCCAGCAGGACGAACGCGACGACGGCCTCCGCGAGAAGATGATCTCGGTCAACCGCGTCACCAAGGTGGTGAAGGGCGGCCGGATTCTCGGTTTCGCTGCGCTGACCGTGGTCGGTGACGGCGATGGCCGCATCGGCATGGGCAAGGGCAAGGCGAAGGAAGTGCCGGTGGCCGTGCAGAAGGCAATGGACGAAGCCCGTCGCAAGATGGTCAAGGTCCCGCTGAAGAACGGCACGCTGCAGCACGAAGTCGTTGGCAAGCACGGCGCCGCCAAGGTGCTGATGATGCCGGCCAAGGAAGGTACCGGCGTGATCGCCGGCGGCCCGATGCGCGCGATCTTCGAAGTGATGGGCGTGACCAACGTCGTCACCAAGTCGCACGGCTCGACCAACCCGTACAACATGGTTCGCGCCACGCTGGACGGTCTGCAGAAGATGAGCACGCCGGGCGAAATCGCCGCCAAGCGTGGCAAGTCTGTCGAAGACATCCTCGGCTAAGGCAGGTGAACGAAATGTCGCAGAAAACCGTAAAAGTGCAACTCGTGCGCAGCCTGATCGGCACGCGCGAGGATCATCGCGCCACCGTCCGTGGTCTTGGCCTGCGCCGCCTCAACTCGGTGTCGGAACTGCAGGATACGCCGGCCGTGCGCGGCATGATCAACAAGGTCTCGTACCTGGTTAAGGTCATCGGCTAAGCCTGGGCCAAGTCCGGAATTGGAGAGCAATATGCAACTGAACAACCTGAAACCGGCCGCCGGTTCGAAGCACGCCAAGCGTCGCGTCGGCCGCGGTATCGGCTCCGGCCTGGGCAAGACCGCCGGTCGCGGTCACAAGGGTCAGAAGTCGCGTTCGGGCGGCTTCCACAAGGTGGGCTTCGAAGGCGGCCAGATGCCGCTGTACCGTCGTCTGCCGAAGCGCGGCTTCACGTCGCTGACCAAGGCGTTCACCGCCGAAGTCACGCTGCGTGATCTGGAGCGCCTGGAAGCGGCCGAGGTCGACCTGCTGGTCCTGAAGCAGGCTGGCCTGGTCAGCGACCTGGTCAAGAGCGCCAAGGTCATCAAGGCCGGCGAGCTGACCCGCAAGGTGACGATCAAGGGTCTGGGTGCCACCGCTGGCGCCAAGGCAGCGATCGAAGCCGCGGGCGGTCAGATCGCGGAGTAAGTAAGCAGATTTCGCAGCATAGGCGAGTCACAAGTCGGAGCATCGTTTGGCCACGGCGAAACCCAATGCAAGCGCACAGGCCAGGAACACGGCGAAGTACGGCGACCTCAAGCGCCGGCTGATGTTCCTGGTGCTGGCCCTGATCGTCTACCGCATCGGTGCGCATATTCCGGTGCCGGGAATCGATCCGGAGCAACTGGCGCAGCTGTTCCAGAGTCAGTCGGGTGGCATCCTCGGGATGTTCAACCTGTTCTCGGGAGGCGCGCTGTCGCGCTTCACCGTGTTCGCGCTCGGCATCATGCCGTACATCTCGGCGTCGATCATCATGCAGCTGCTGACGATCGTGCTGCCGCAGCTGGAATCGCTGAAGAAGGAAGGGCAGGCCGGACAGCGGAAGATCACCCAGTACACCCGTTACGGGACCGTGCTGCTGGCGACCTTCCAGGCGTTCTCGATCGCGGTCGCGCTCGAGTCGCAACCCGGCCTGGTGATCGACCCCGGCATGATGTTCCGCGCTACCGCGGTGATCACGCTGGTGACCGGCACGATGTTCCTGATGTGGCTGGGTGAGCAGATCACCGAGCGCGGACTGGGCAACGGCATCTCGATCATCATCTTCGGCGGTATCGCGGCGGGCTTGCCCAATGCGATCGGCGGGCTGTTCGAACTGGTTCGCACCGGCTCGATGAGCATCATCGCGGCGATCTTCATCGTGGCGATCGTGATCGCGGTGACGTTCGCGGTGGTGTTCGTCGAACGCGGCCAGCGCAAGATCCTGGTGAACTATGCCAAGCGTCAGGTCGGCAACAAGGTGTACGGCGGCCAGTCGTCGCACCTGCCGCTGAAGCTGAACATGGCAGGGGTGATTCCGCCGATCTTCGCATCGTCGATCATCCTGTTCCCGGCGACGATCGCGGGCTGGTTCACGTCGGACTCGACCGGCACCGTGGGCAGGTTCATCAAGGACCTGGCCGCGACGCTGTCGCCCGGCCAACCGGTGTACATCCTGCTCTATGCTGCGGCAATCGTGTTCTTCTGCTTCTTCTATACGGCGTTGGTCTACAACAGCCGGGAAGTGGCGGACAACCTGAAGAAAAGCGGTGCCTTCATTCCGGGCATCCGTCCTGGCGAGCAGACGACGCGCTATATCGACAAGATTCTGGTGCGACTGACGCTGGCTGGTGCGATCTACATCACACTGGTCTGCCTGTTGCCGGAATTCCTGGTGCTGCGCTGGAACGTGCCGTTCTATTTCGGCGGAACTTCGCTGCTGATCATCGTGGTCGTCACGATGGACTTCATGGCCCAGGTTCAGTCCTATGTCATGTCGCAGCAGTACGAGTCGTTGCTGAAGAAGGCCAATTTCAAAGGTAACCTGACTTTGCGCTGAGCCGGGTCAGGACAGGCTAGGTATGGCTAAAGACGACGTCATCCAGATGCAGGGTGAGGTAATCGAAAACCTGCCCAATGCGACCTTCAGGGTGAAGCTGGAAAATGGCCATGTCGTACTGGGCCATATCTCCGGGAAGATGCGGATGCACTACATCCGCATCCTGCCGGGGGACAAAGTTACGGTCGAATTGACGCCATACGATCTGTCACGCGCGCGCATCGTCTTCCGGACGAAGTGAGCCGAAACAGGAATTGAAGGAAGAGGAAAATCATGAAAGTGCTGGCTTCTGTTAAGCGCATTTGCCGCAACTGCAAAGTTATCAAGCGCAACGGTGTCGTGCGCGTGATCTGCTCGTCGGATCCCCGCCACAAGCAACGCCAAGGCTAATCGTAAAGAGGATTGACGAATGGCACGTATCGCAGGGGTTAACATCCCGAATCACAAGCATACCGAGATCGGCCTGACGGCGATTTACGGTATCGGCCGCTCGCGCGCTCGCAAGATTTGCGAGGCCACTGGCGTTCCTTTTGACAAGAAGGTCAAGGATCTGACCGACGCCGACCTGGAAAAGCTTCGTGACGAAGTGGGCAAGGTCACGGTCGAGGGTGACCTGCGTCGTGAAACCACGATGAACATCAAGCGTCTGATGGACCTTGGTTGCTATCGTGGCCTGCGTCACCGCCGCGGCCTGCCGCTGCGTGGCCAGCGCACCCGCACCAACGCCCGTACCCGCAAGGGTCCGCGTAAGGCCGGCGTGGCTCTGAAGAAGTAACGCCCAAGGCAGAGGAAGATAACTAATGGCAAAAGGTCCGAATAACGCCGCCCAGCGCGCGCGTAAGAAGGTCAAGAAGAACGTCGCCGACGGCATCGCGCACGTCCACGCCTCGTTCAACAACACGATCATCACGATCACCGACCGTCAGGGCAATGCCCTGTCGTGGGCAACCTCGGGTGGCCAGGGCTTCAAGGGTTCGCGCAAGTCGACCCCGTTCGCAGCCCAGGTTGCTGCCGAGAACGCCGGCCGCGTGGCGCAAGACCAGGGCATCAAGAACCTGGAAGTGCGCATCAAGGGCCCGGGCCCGGGTCGTGAGTCGGCCGTGCGCGCGCTGAACGCGCTGGGCATCAAGATCGCCGTGATCGAAGACGTCACGCCGGTGCCGCACAACGGCTGCCGTCCGCCGAAGCGCCGTCGTATCTAAGCGCCAGGCATCGCCGGACCCGCGCCGGATTTTCCGGGCGCGGGTTCTGTCATTCTTGTTGTGATAGAATGCCGCGTTTTGTCGGCGAGGCACCCGCGCCTGCGGTTGCCGCGGACAGATCGTCGGAATTCAGTGCGAATTCATCGTGTGGCGCGCAGCCGTCCGGCCGCGCGCGTTGGATAAGCCCACCGTTCGCCGTCGCCGCCCTCCGGGCGGATGCAGCAGGCGGACTCGCGGCGCGTCGATCCTGGCGCCGCGATCGAATCAGTAAGGAAGATAAAGTGGCACGTTATACCGGCCCGAAGGCCAAACTTTCCCGCCGTGAAGGCACCGACCTGTTCCTGAAGAGCGCGCGCCGCTCGCTCGCCGACAAGTGCAAGCTGGACAGCAAGCCGGGCCAGCACGGCCGTACCTCGGGCGCCCGTACCTCCGACTACGGTACCCAGCTGCGTGAAAAGCAGAAGGTCAAGCGTATCTACGGCGTGCTCGAGCGCCAGTTCCGCCGCTACTTTGCCGAGGCCGACCGCCGCAAGGGCAATACCGGCGAGAACCTGCTCCAGCTGCTGGAAACGCGCCTGGACAACGTCGTGTACCGGATGGGCTTCGGCTCGACCCGCGCCGAAGCGCGCCAGCTGGTGTCGCACAAGGCGATCCTGGTCAACGGCCAGACCCTGAACGTGCCGTCGGCGCAGATCAAGGTCGGTGATGTCGTGTCGATCCGCGAACAGGCGAAGAAGCAGGCTCGTATCGCCGAGTCGCTGTCGCTGGCCGAGCAGTCGGGCTTCCCGAGCTGGGTTGCCGTCGATGCCAAGAAGTTCGAAGGCACGTTCAAGCAAGTGCCGGATCGCGCCGATATCTCGGGCGACATCAACGAGAGCCTGATCGTCGAATTGTATTCGCGTTAATCGCCCGGACCCGTTCGCCTACAACGGCCGCGGCTTGCGATTTCTCGTCGAGCTCCATCTTCAGCCCGGCGCGCTTCGGCGCGCCGGGCTTATTGCCCATCGTACGATGGGTTTTTTCGGGTTCCAAAACTCAGCCTTATCGGTGTAACGAGCCGAGGGTATTGAAAAGGACAACCTAATGCAAACAGCACTCCTCAAGCCAAAAATCATCGCCGTCGAGCCGCTGGGCGATCATCACGCCAAAGTCGTGATGGAGCCGTTCGAGCGCGGCTACGGCCATACGCTCGGTAACGCCCTGCGTCGCGTGCTGCTGTCGTCGATGGTCGGCTATGCCCCGACCGAAGTGACGATCGCTGGGGTGGTCCACGAATATTCCACCATCGACGGCGTGCAGGAAGACGTCGTCAACCTGCTGCTGAACCTGAAGGGCGTCGTCTTCAAGCTGCACAACCGCGACGAAGTCACGGTGTCGCTGCGCAAGGAAGGCGAAGGCGTGGTGACGGCCGCCGATATCGAGCTGCCGCACGATGTCGAGATCATCAACCCCGGCCACGTGATCGCCCATCTGTCGGCCGGCGGCAAGCTGGACATGCAGATCAAGGTCGAACAGGGCCGCGGCTATGTGCCGGGCAACGTTCGCAAGTTCGGCGACGAGTCGAGCAAGGTGATCGGCCGCATCGTGCTGGACGCCTCGTTCTCGCCGGTGCGCCGCGTCTCGTACGCGGTCGAGTCGGCCCGTGTCGAACAGCGTACCGACCTGGACAAGCTGGTGATGAACATCGAAACCGACGGCGTGATCTCGCCCGAGGAAGCGATCCGTCAATCGGCGCGCATCCTGGTCGATCAGCTGTCCGTGTTCGCCGCGCTGGAAGGCACCGAATCGTCGGCGGAAGCCGCTTCGAGCCGCGCGCCGCAGATCGATCCGATCCTGCTGCGTCCGGTCGACGACCTGGAGCTGACGGTGCGCTCGGCCAACTGCCTGAAGGCCGAGAACATCTACTACATCGGCGACCTGATCCAGCGTACCGAGAACGAGCTGCTGAAGACCCCGAACCTGGGTCGCAAGTCGCTCAACGAAATCAAGGAAGTCCTCGCTTCGCGTGGCCTGACGCTCGGCATGAAGCTCGAGAACTGGCCGCCCGCTGGCCTGGAGAAGTAATCTGCGTGGCGGGCGCCAGCCGGCGCCCGCCGCCAGTCCCTGCCGCCTGGCCGGATGGCCAGGCGGCGCAACCCGACTACCGGCCCGCGCCGGCGCGCTCCCGAAGGAAGGCGCTGGCGATAGAAGAGCTGGTCAAACACTGATCTAGAAAGGAATCATCATGCGTCACCGTCATGGTTTGCGGAAACTGAACCGCACCTCGTCGCACCGTCTCGCGATGCTGCGCAACATGTCCAACTCGCTGTTCCAGCACGAGCTGATCAAGACCACGCTGCCGAAGGCCAAGGAACTGCGCAAGGTCGTCGAGCCGCTGATTACGCTGGCCAAGAAGGACACCGTCGCCAACCGCCGTCTGGCTTTCGCCCGCCTGCGCGACCGCGACATGGTCACCAAGCTGTTCAACGAACTGGGCCCGCGCTACGCCACCCGTCCGGGCGGCTACACCCGCATCCTGAAGTTCGGCTTCCGTCAGGGCGACAACGCGCCGATGGCGCTGGTCGAGCTGGTCGATCGCCCCGAAGTGACCGAGGCCCCGGCCGAGGAAGCTGCGGAGTAAGACCTTCGCCTCTTCGCTCGTCCGACCGCCGGACCGACCGCTGATTCGACGCGGCGGGCGCCACGGGCGCTCCGGATGGGCGAACCGCTTACAATCGAGCCAGGCAATTGCCTGGCTCTTTTGTTTTTGGGCCGCCGTTTTTGAGTCGGCGTCACGCAGGAGCGATTTCGATGGACGCACCGCAGGTACTGGTCGTGATCACCACGCTGCCGGACGAGGACAGCGCAACCGCGCTGACCCGCGCGCTGCTGGAGGCGCGGGTGGCCGCGTGCGTGAACCGTTTGCCGGCCTGCGAGTCGCAGTACTGGTGGCAGGGCGCGATCGAGACCGCGCGCGAACTGCCGCTGCTGATCAAGACCACGCGGGCTTGCTACGACGCGCTCGAAGCGGTCATCCGCCAGCACCATCCCTACGACGTGCCCGAGATCGTCGCCCTGCCCGTGCAGGCGGGGCTGCCGGCCTATCTGGACTGGGTCGTCCAGCAGACCGCGACGCCGGGCGGCAACGGCAACGCTCGAGCGGGCAACGACGCGGCATAACGAAAAACAGCAGGTAACCGACGATGGGCAGCACCTTGGGGTCGATGGACGGGGTCATGGGGCAGGGCGCAGCGCGCAGCGGAGGCTGGCGAGGCGGGCGAGGCGGGCGAGGCGGGCGAGGGTGGCAATGGCTGGCCGCGATCGCACTGGCGCTGCTGACGGCCTGGCTGTGCCTTGGCGCCGGCCTGGCGCGCGCCGCCGACCAGGACGACTTCCTGCCGCCCGAGCAGGCCTTCCGCTTCGCCGCCCGCACCATCGACACGCGCACCGTCGAGGTCCGCTTCGATGTCGCGCCGGGCTACTACATGTACCGCGAACGCTTTGCCTTCGCCGCGCAACCGGCGCAGGTCAGGCTCGGCGCGCCCGATCTGCCGGCCGGCAAGGTCAAGTTCGACGAGACCTTCGGCAAGGAGATGGAGACCTACCGCGACACGGTGACGATCCGCGTGCCGGTCGAGTCCGCGCCCGCCGACGGCAAATGGACGCTGGTCGTGACCTCGCAGGGCTGCGCCGACAAGGGCCTGTGCTATCCGCCGATGGAGAGCGTCTACGAAGTCGGCGGCGCCGGCATCGGCACGCTGCTGGGCGGCCGCTCCAACGCGACGTCAGCCAACGTGACGCCCGCCATCGCCGCCGCCACGCCGCTGTCCGCCGGTTCGGAACATCGCGGCGCGGTGGTCCCAGCGGATGCCGGCAAGGCCGTCGATGACAGCGGCCGCATCGCGGCGACGCTTGCCGGCGGCCATCTGCTGACGATCGTCGCGCTGTTCTTCGGCCTCGGCCTGCTGCTGACCTTCACCCCCTGCGTGCTGCCGATGGTGCCGATCCTGTCATCGATCGTGGTCGGCGAGCACGTGCACCGCGGCCGCGCCTTCGTCGTGTCGCTGGCCTATGTGCTCGGCATGGCGGTGGTCTACACCGCGGTCGGCGTCGCCGCCGGGCTGATCGGCGAAGGGCTCGCGGCGACGTTGCAAACGCCCTGGGTACTGGCGCTGTTCGCCGCGCTGATGGTGGCGCTGGCGCTGTCGATGTTCGGCCTGTATGAACTGCAGCTGCCGCAGCGCTGGCAGACGCGGCTGGCCGACTCGGCCAATCGCCGCCCGGGTGGCCAGATCGCGGGCGCGGCCGCGATGGGCGCGATCTCGGCGCTGATCGTCGGTCCCTGCGTGACCGCGCCGCTGGCCGGCGCGCTGGCCTATATCGCGCAGAGTGGCGACGCCTGGACCGGCGGCACCGCGCTGTTCGCGATGGCGATCGGCATGGGCGTGCCGCTGCTGCTGGTCGGCGTCGGAGCCGGCAATCTGTTGCCGCGCGCGGGCCGCTGGATGGAGGCGACCAAGCGTGTGTTCGGCTTCCTGCTGCTCGGTGTCGCGCTGTGGATGATCGGACCGGTGCTGCCGCCGTGGCTGTCGATGCTGGGCTGGGCGACGCTGCTGCTGGTCGGCGCGGTGTTCCTGCGCGCGTTCGATGGCCTGGGTGCGGAGCCGCATCCGGTAGCGCGGCTCGGCAAGGGGCTGGGCGTGCTGTCCGCGCTGGCCGGTGCGATCCTGCTGGTCGGCCTGGCCTCGGGCAGCCGCAATCCGCTGCAGCCGCTGTCGCATCTGGTGGCCGGCATCCGTGACGGAGCGCCGGCGGCCGAGGCGGTGCGCTTCGAACGGGTCCGCTCGGTGGCCGAACTCGATGCCCGCATCGCACAGGCCAGTGCCGCCGGCAAGCCGGTGCTGCTGGACTTCTATGCGGACTGGTGCGTCAGCTGCAAGGAGATGGAGCGCTTCACCTTCAGCGATCCGCGCGTGCAGGCACGGCTGGCCGACGTGGTGATGCTGCAGGCCGACGTGACCGCCAACAACGCCGACGACAAGGCACTGCTGAAGCGCTTCGGCCTGTTCGGGCCGCCGGGCATCATCCTGTTCGGCGACGACGGGCGCGAGCTGCCGGTGCGTGTGATCGGCTACCAGGCCGCGGGACGGTTCCTGGCGAGCCTGGAACGCGCGTTCGGTCCGGCAGGGGCCTGACGCCAAGCCGGGGCCAGCGCCCGGCCCCGAATCACTCGCGCAACAACCAGCGGCCGACCGCCCACATCGCCGCGATTCCCGCCACCACCGCGCCCATCAGTCCGATCGACCACCAGAAGCCGCTGGGCTCCTGGAGCCAGGGCATGCGCTCGAAGTTCATGCCGAAGACGCCGGTGATCAGCGTCAGCGGCATGAACAGCGCGGTGATCATCGTCAGCATCCGCATCGTGCGGTTGGTCCGGTGCGCCACGGCCGAGAAGTGGATCTGTACCGCGGACTCGATCGAATCCTCGAGCCGTCGGGCATGCGCCAGCACGCGCAGGATGTGTTCCATCACGTCGTTGATGCGCACCAGCAGCACCTCGTCGCGGTCGTTGGCGATGCCGCCGGCCGGGTCGCTGTAGGTGTTGTCGAGCAGGCTGTCGCGGAATTCCTGCAGCGCGTCGCGCTGCTCCTCGCACAGATGTTCCAGCCGGCGCAACTGGATGCGCGCATCGAGCAGGCCCTCCCAGCTGGAGAAGCCGCTGCGCGCGTTCAGCAGCGCGCGCTGCCAGCGGTCGAGCTGGCGCGTCAGCGGCGCGCGCAGGTCGAGATAGCGGTCGACCATCGCATTGAGCAGCCGCAGCATCAGGTCCTCAGGACGCGTTGGCGGACGGATGCCGTGTACCAGCGCCGTGCCGCCATTGCCGCGGACTTCCGGCCGCGGCGCGCGGCTCAGCTCGAGCAGCCGCTGGCGGACCTGCTCGATCGTGCGCGACTGGCCCGGCCGCACCGTGGCGAGCACGTGGTCGAACACGAAGAAGCTCACCGGCTGCGTATCGATGCGTGCGAGCGCGGGCAGGAAGCCGGGCGGGTGGCGGCGTGGTTTTGCAGCATTGATGGCTGTACCCGCGGTGGCAGCCGCCCCCGCCGCCCCCGCCACCGCCGCAGTCTCTGCGCCGCTGCCGTTCGCCTTGGCGACAACCGGTGCCGGTCCCTCGCTGCCGGCTTCCGCAATCAGCCGGCTGGTTTCGAAGGTCAGCTTGCGGAAGATCACCATGTCGTAGGCATGCGTCGTGTCGAAGAACGACGGATGCGCGGCATTGGTGGCGTCGGCCAGATGCAGGTCGAGCACCGGCGCGCCGGTCAGCGTCTGCAGCTGGTCGCGCCAGGCCGCCGGCGCCGCGCTGACTTCAGCGAGGGTGCAGTCGACCCAGACGAAGCGAGGCGCGGCCTGTTCGGCGAGGAAGGCGCGCGCGCCCTCGAGCGAGTCGAGCGGATGGACCTGGCTGGCGGAAAAGCCGAGCAGCTGCATGCGCGAGGGATCAGCGCGCCAGCAGGCGGGCGGCGTCGAGCGCGAAATAGGTCAGGATGCCGTCTGCGCCGGCGCGGCGGAACGCCAGCAGCGATTCCATCATGACCTTGTCGTGGTCGAGCCAGCCGTTCTGCGCGGCCGCCTTCAGCATCGCGTACTCGCCGCTGACCTGGTAGACGTAGGTCGGGAAGCGGAATTCGTCCTTGACCCGGCGAACGATGTCCAGATACGGCATGCCGGGCTTGACCATCACCATGTCGGCGCCTTCCATGATGTCCTGCGCGACCTCGCGCAGCGCCTCGTCGGTGTTGGCCGGGTCCATCTGGTAGGTCATCTTGTTGCCCTTGCCCAGATTGGCGGCCGAGCCGACCGCGTCGCGGAAGGGACCATAGAACGCCGATGCGTACTTGGCCGAGTAGGCCATGATGCGGGTGTGGATGTGTCCCGCCTCTTCGAGGCCGTTGCGCACGGCGCCGATGCGGCCGTCCATCATGTCCGACGGCGCGACGATGTCGACGCCGGCGGCGGCCTGGGTCAGCGCCTGCCGCACCAGGATCTCGACGGTCTCCTCGTTCATCACGTAGCCGTCGGCATCGAGCACGCCGTCCTGGCCGTGGCTGGTGTACGGGTCGAGCGCGACATCGGTCAGCACGCCGAGCTCGGGAAAGCGGTCCTTCAGCGCGCGCACGGCGCGCGGAATCAGCCCGTCGTCGCGCGTCGCCTCGATGCCGTCAGGTGTCTTCAGCGACGGATCGATGACCGGGAACAGCGCGATCACCGGAACGCCCAGCTGCACGCATTGCTCGGCGACCGGCAGCAGCAGGTCGACCGACACGCGCTCGACGCCGGGCATCGACGCGACGCTCTGGCGCTGGCCCTGTCCGTCGAGCACGAACACGGGGTAGATCAGGTTGTCCGGCGACAGCCGGTGCTCGCGCATCAGCCGGCGCGAGAAGTCGTCGCGGCGCATGCGGCGGGGGCGGAATTCGGGGAAGGTGGACATGGTGGGATCGTCAGTCAGGGGACGGCGGAGCGCAGCGGCCCACGATACCCGGGCGACCACGGCGTCACGGCGAAGGGACCGGATGTGGCAGGGGCTTGGCCTGCCGGGCGGCGGCGTCCCGCGTCCAATAAAAAACTAAACTTTTGTGCGTGCCCGCTATCATACTCGCGGACCCTTTGCGTTGCGCCGCGTGCGTGGCGCGAGGTCCCCCGCTACTCCTCCCTGAGCGGGTACCCGCCTCGCGGCGGGAATATTCCCCCCCGTTGCTTGCAGCGGGGTTTTTTTTGCGCCCTTGTTTTGCTCGCCTGGTTACGACGGGGTTCCGCCGCTGCCGGGCTCGTCGCCGGACGCTTCTTCGCCGGTCGGCGGCGCGGCATCGGCGGACGGCGCCGCAGCGGCTGGCTGCGCCTCCGGCAGCCCCAGCCAGCCGGCGATATGGCGCTGCGCCTCTTCGATGCCGCGGCGCTTCAGGCTCGAGAACAGCTGCGCGGTCAGCAAGGGCGGGTTCTCCAGCTGGGCCGCATAGTCGGCCAGCACGCGGCGCGTCTCGCGCAGCGCCAGCGCATTTTCGCTGCTGGTCAGCTTGTCCGCCTTGGTCAGCAGCACATGGATCGGCTTGCCGGTCGGCAGAAACCACTCGACCATCTGGCAATCGAGATCGGTGAAGGGCCGGCGCGCATCCATCATGATGACCAGCCCGGCCAGTTGCTGCCGGGCCTGCACGTAGTCGCTCAGCAACGACTGCCAGTGATACTTGGCCGAGCCCGACACCTGCGCATAGCCGTAGCCCGGCAGGTCGACCAGGAAGGCCAGCGGATCGGGCGCCTTGACCGGCGCGATCGCGAAGAAATTGATGTGCTGCGTGCGGCCGGGAGTCTTCGACGAGAACGCCAGCCGCTTCTGGTTGCACAGCACGTTGATGGCGGTCGACTTGCCCGCGTTGGACCGTCCGGCAAAGGCGACCTCGGGCACAGCGGTGGCCGGCAGGTCGCGCAGATGGTTGACGGTGGTGAAGAAGCGGGCCTGGTGTAGGAGAGACATGAGGGAGAGGCAGGGTCGGGGAGGCCCGCGCGGGAGTGCGCCAAGCGTCTATCCGGGAAGCGATTTATTGTACAATACCGCGGTTAACGGCCTCCCGGCCGGGTGGCGTTCGACGTTCTTTTGGCCTTGTTGGCGGCCGGCATGACCTGACAGCATCGGGTGATGAACGGCCGGCAGTGGTCTGCCAACGGGGTCTATCCCGTCTTTTGCCCCAATGCGCGTCCTCACCGCAGGCCGGAGGCTGACCGGCACGCGATAGCGAATTCAAAACAATTCAGACAAGGTGTGCGAATGAATGGCATTGCGAAACTTGTGGCTGTCGTAGCACTGGCCTTGCCGGCAACGGCCTTCACGGGTCTGGCCTCGGCCGCCGAGCAAGCCGCCGCCAAGGCGGACCCGGCCAAGGGCGAGACCCTCTACACGCAGGGCGCACCCGATCGCAATGTCCCCGCCTGTCTGAGCTGCCACGGCGCCAACGGCAACAGCGGCGCCGCGGTCAATCCGAAACTGGCGGCGCAGCACCCCGAATACGCCCACAAGCAGCTGGCCGACTTCAAGGCCAAGGTTCGCAACAACCCGATCATGACGCCGATCGCGGCGCAGCTGACCGATCAGGAAATGCGCGACGTCGGCGCCTACCTGGCGCGCCAGACCCAGAAGCCGGCCTCCGCGAAGAACAAGGACACCATCGAGCTGGGCCAGAAGATCTATCGCGCCGGCATCGCCAACAAGGGCGTGCCCGCCTGCGCGGCCTGCCACGGCCCGGCCGGCGCCGGCATCCCGGCGCAATATCCGCGCATCGGCGGCCAGTTCTCCGAGTACACCGAGGCCCAGCTGGTGGCCTTCCGCCAGGGCGGCCGCAAGAACAACGCGGTGATGACCGAGGTCGCGGCGCGCATGTCCGACGCCGAGATCAAGGCGGTGGCGGACTACGTCGCCGGCCTGCGCTGAGCGCAGCGGTAGCCCCGGGCCGGCCGGCCCTCGCCGGCGCGGCGGGGCGCAACCAAACGAGCCGGCGATAATCGAAGAGGGTGGCCTGCGCGAGCGAGCCTCCCTCTTTGTCTTTTGCGCCCCGCGCCTCCTGCCTTTCCTGCCATGCCGACCGCTTCCACTTCGGGCCTGCGCCTGAAGACCCCCCACCGCCTGCTGCGCGATACCGTCGAACTGGTCTCGTCGATGCGCTTTGCGATCGCGCTGCTGTCGGTGATCTCGATTGCCAGCGTGATCGGCACCGTGCTCAAGCAGAACGAGCCGTACGCCAACTACGTCAACCAGTTCGGGCCGTTCTGGGCCGAGCTGTTCCATGCGCTGTCGCTGCAGAAGGTCTACAGCTCGTGGTGGTTCCTGCTGATCCTGGCCTTCCTGGTGGTTTCCACGTCGCTGTGCCTGGTGCGCAATGCGCCGAAGATGGTCAGCGACATGCGCTCGTGGAAGGACCATGTGCGCGAGCGCAGCCTGCGCGCCTTCCACCACCGCGTCGAGTTCGATGCCGCGCCGCCTCGGGCTGGCGCCGTGCAGCGCCTCGGCGCGCTGCTGGCCAACCGCGGCTATCGCGTGCGCCAGGTCGAGCATGAAGGCGCCACGCTGCTCGCGGCCAAGGCCGGCGCCGCCAACAAGCTGGGCTACATCCTCGCGCACGCGGCGATCGTGGTGATCTGCATCGGCGGGCTGCTCGATGGCGACATGCTGATCCGTGCGCAGATGTGGTTCGGCGGCAAGACGCCGATCACCGGCAACGCGGTGATCAACGAGATTCCGCCGCAGCACCGCCTCTCCAGCAGCAATCCTGGTTTTCGGGGCAACGCCTTCGTGCCCGAGGGCGCCACCGTGTCGACCGCGATCCTGAACATCGCCGACGGCGCGCTGGTGCAGGACCTGCCGTTTACGCTGACGCTGAAGAAATTCGTCATCGAGCATTACTCGACCGGCATGCCGAAGCTGTTCGCCTCCGACGTGGTCGTCACCGACCGCGCGACCGGCAAGCAGACGGCCGCCACCATCAAGGTCAACGAGCCGCTGATCGTCGATGGCATCGCGATCTACCAGTCCAGCTTCGAGGACGGCGGCTCGCGGCTGAAGTTCGTCGGCTATCCGATGCAGGGAAGCTCGGCGAAGACTTTCGCGTTTGCCGGCACCGTCGGCAACAGCGCGCCGCTGAAGGGCACGGGCAGCGACGTCGATGCGCAAGGGCTGGCGGTCGAGTTCAGCGACTTCCGGCTGATGAACATCGAGAACGTCACCGATGCGTCGGGTAAGACCGATGCGCGCGGCGTGGCGACGCGCTCGCTGAACGAGCGCATCGAGGCCCGCCTGGGCGCGGCGGCCAACCCCGAGCGCGAGAAGCAGCTGCGCAATGTCGGCCCGTCCGTGCAGTACAAGCTGCGCGACCGCAACGGGCAGGCCCGCGAATTCCACAACTACATGGTGCCGGTGCAGCTCGACGGCCAGTCGGTATTCCTGGCGGGCACGCGCGATACGCCCAACGAGCCGTTCCGCTATCTGCGCATTCCGGCCGACGAGCAGGGCAGCGTGGCCGACTGGATGCGGCTGCGCGCGGCGCTGCAGGACAGCGCGCTGCGCGGCGAGGCCGCGCGCCGCTTCGCGCTGGCGTCGATGCCGGGCGATGACAAGGGCGAGGTGCGCGCGCAGCTGGCCGAGAGCGCGCGCCGGGCGCTGGACCTGTTCGCCGGCGCCGCGCGCCACGATGCCGATGCGCCGCCGGGCGGCTTTGCCGCGATCGCCGCCTTCCTCGAGCGCTCGGTGCCGCAGGCCGATCAGCAGAAGGCGGCCGACGTGCTGCTGAAGATCCTGAACGGCTCGATGTGGGAGCTGTGGCAACTGGCGCGCGAACGCGCCGAACTGCCGGTGGTCGCCAACAGCGCGCAGAGCGGCGCCTTCCTGCAGCAGGCGATCAACGCGCTGTCGGACAGTTTCTTCTACGTGGCGCCGGTGTTCCTGCAGCTGGACGACTTCCAGGAGGTCAAGGCCAGCGTGTTCCAGATGACCCGTGCGCCTGGCAAGAACATCGTGTATCTTGGCTGCCTGCTGCTGGTGCTGGGCGTGTTCGCGATGCTGTATATCCGCGAGCGCCGCGTGTGGGTCTGGGTCAAGGATGCCAAGCCGGATGCCAACCCGGATGCCAAGCCGGACGCCGATCCGAGCGATGCGTCGCAACGGGCCGCCGGCAGCCATGTGCTGATGGCAATGTCGACCCAGCGGCGCACCCTGGACTTCGAGAAGGAATTCGCCGCGCTGCGCGAGGACGTGCAGCGTGCCGCGGCGGCAGCGCAGGACGCGCCGCCAGCGGCGCCGGCGACACGGTAGGGATTTCGTCATGTCTTCCAATTCTTCCAAGCTGCACGCCCCCGCCAATCCCACGGCGAACCAGGGGCAGATCCCGGCGGCAGCGGACACCTCGTATCTGGAGCCCTCGTTCCTGCGCCGGCTGTCGTGGCTGGACTGGCTCTATGCGCTGCTGCTGGTGGTCGGCGCTGGCGTCGGGCTGGCGCGCTATGGCCAGTGGATGGACGGCTACGACAAGGCGGTGCTGATCGGCGCGGTGCCGACCTTTGCGCTGCTGGGCTGGCACTGGAAGCCGGTGCGCGCGCTGATGGCGGGCCTGGCCGTGCTGGCGCTGCTGGCCGTGCAGCTGTACCAGGGCGAACTGGCGCGCGCCGAGCAGGCCTTCCTGCTGAAGTACCTGCTGTCGAGCCAGTCCGCGATCCTGTGGATGTGCGCGCTGGTGTTCCTGTCGACGCTGTTCTACTGGGGCGGCCTGCTGGCGCGCTCGCAAACGGGCTACGGCATCGGCCACAAGCTGGCGTGGGCGGCGGTCGTGCTCGGCTTTACCGGCATGCTGGTGCGCTGGTACGAGTCCTACCTGATCGGTCCCGATATCGGCCATATCCCGGTGTCGAACCTGTACGAAGTGTTCGTGCTGTTCGTGCTGATCACGACGCTGTTCCACCTGTACTACGAGGGCCGCTACCGCACCGGCGCGCTGGGCCCGTTCGTGATGCTGGTGGTGTCGGCGGCCGTCGGCTTCCTGCTGTGGTACACGGTCAGCCGCGATGCGCACGAGATCCAGCCGCTGGTGCCGGCGCTGCAGAGCTGGTGGATGAAGATCCATGTGCCGGCCAACTTCATCGGCTACGGCACCTTCGCGCTGGCCGCGATGGTCGCGGTGGCCTATCTGCTGAAGCAGCGCGGCATCCTGGCCGAGCGCCTGCCCGCTCTGGAGCTGCTCGACGACGTCATGTACAAGGCGATCGCGGTCGGCTTCGCCTTCTTCACCATCGCCACGATCCTCGGCGCGCTGTGGGCGGCCGAGGCCTGGGGCGGCTACTGGAGCTGGGACCCGAAGGAAACCTGGGCGCTGATCGTCTGGCTGAACTACGCCGCCTGGCTGCACATGCGGCTGATCAAGGGCCTGCGCGGCGCGATGGCGGCCTGGTGGGCGCTGATCGGCCTCTTGATCACGACCTTCGCCTTCCTGGGCGTCAACATGTTCCTGTCCGGGCTACACAGCTACGGCGAATTGTGATCGACAGCGCCCTTTCAGGGTGACAAAGCGAGGAAACCTGCCCTTTCGGGCAGGTTTTTTTATTGGAAAGGGAATAAAACGGCGCCTGACGGTGTTTACTGGGAAACACGGCGCCGGTGGGCGGCGCCGACTTTTCCTGGAGACAGACATCATGACCCTCTCGCGCCTTACCGCTTCCGGTCGTCTTGCGCTTCCCGTCACCGCCACCGTCACCATTGCCGCCGCCGTCCTGCTGACCGCCTGTTCCGGCATGGGCATGGGCTCGGGCAGCAGCAGCGCCAGCGCCAGCAGCACGGCCAGCTCTACCGGCAACATGCCGCCGACCGTCAAGGTCAGCAACGGCGTACTGACCGATCCGCAAGGCCTGACGCTGTACACCTTCGATCGCGATACCGCGGGCAGCGGCAAGAGCGTCTGCAACGGACAATGCGCGGTCAACTGGCCGCCGCTGTTGGCCCAGCCCGGCACCTCGGCGACCGGCCAGTACACGATCATCACGCGCGACGACGGCAGCCGCCAGTGGGCCTATCGCGGCAAGCCGCTGTACCGCTTCGCCAAGGACACCAAGCCGGGCGACCGCACCGGCGACAAGGTGATGAACGTGTGGCACATCGCCACGCCGTAAGGCACCGTCAGGCGTCGTGAGGCGTCGTGAGGCGTCGGCCACGGGCGGCGTGGCCCGTCGCACCAAACACCGGCCAGCCGGTCCAAGTTGAGCCGGCCCGGCATGGCCCGCGGGGCCGCCCGGCGCGCCGGCGCTCCGCCAAGCAAGGAACGACGATGTGGATTCCCTCTCCGAAATGGCTGCGCGGCGACGACATTCCGCCCAGCGAGATCACGCCGCCCGAGGCGTTCGCCGCGCGCCGCCGCTGGCTGGCGATGGTCGCCGCCGGCGCGGCCGGCAGCACGCTGGCGCCGTGGGCCGCGCGCCAGGCGCTGGCGCAGCAGCCGGGCCGCGGGCAGAAACTGGCCGCCACGCCCAACCCGGCCTATGTGGTGACCGACAAGCGCACGCCCTACGAGGACGTCACCACCTACAACAACTTCTACGAGTTCGGCACCGACAAGTCCGACCCTTCCCGCAATGCCGGCACGCTGCGGCCACGGCCGTGGCAGGTCAAGGTCGAAGGGCTGGTGCGGCAACCCAGGACGTATGACATCGACGGCCTGATGAAGATGGCGGCGATGGAGGAGCGCGTCTACCGGCTGCGCTGCGTCGAGGGCTGGTCGATGGTGATCCCGTGGATCGGCTTCCCGCTCGCCGAGCTGATCCGGCGCGCCGAACCGCTCGGCAGCGCCAAGTACGTCGAGTTCGTCACGCTGGCCGACAAGAAGCAGATGCCGGGACTGGGCAGCCCGGTGCTCGATTGGCCGTATCGCGAAGGGCTGCGCCTGGACGAGGCCATGCATCCGCTGACGCTGCTGACCTTCGGCCTGTACGGCGAGGTGTTGCCGAACCAGAACGGCGCGCCGGTGCGCATCGTGGTGCCGTGGAAGTATGGCTTCAAGAGCGCGAAGTCGATCGTCGCGATCCGCTTCGTCGACAAGCAGCCCGCCACCAGCTGGAACCTGGCCGCGCCGCAGGAGTACGGCTTCTATTCGAACGTGAATCCGGAAGTCGACCATCCGCGCTGGAGCCAGGCCACCGAGCGCCGCATCGGCGACGACAAGGGCGGCGGCTTCGCGGCGCTGTTCGCGCCCAAGCGCAAGACGCTGCCGTTCAACGGCTATGCGCAGCAGGTCGCCTCGTTGTATCAGGGCATGGATCTGCGCAAGTTCTTCTGACCGCTTTTCCTTGCATCGCATGCCTTCCACCGAGACGACGCCGGCCGCCCCGCGCACCGCCGGGCCGGCAGCCGCGCGCCGCGGCGGCGCCACGCCCGGCACCTTGCCGCCGGCGCGGCTGCGCGCGCTGAAGGCGCTGATCTGGGTACTGGCGCTGCTGCCGTTCGCTCGCCTGGTCTATCTTGGCGCGACCGGCCAGTACGGCGCCAATCCGCTGGAATTCGTCACGCGCTCCACCGGCACCTGGACGCTGGTGATGCTGTGCGCGACGCTGGCGGTGACGCCGCTGCGGCGCCTGAGCGGCTGGAACTGGCTGCTGCGGATACGGCGGTTGCTGGGCCTGTTCGCCTTCTTCTACGGCACGCTGCATTTCCTGCTGTGGCTCGGCGTGGACCGCGGCTTCGACCTGGCCTATATGGCCAAGGACGTGTTCAAGCGTCCGTTCATCACGATGGGGTTTGCGGCGTTCGTGCTGATGGTGCCGCTGGCCGCGACCTCGACGCATGCGATGGTGCGGCGCCTGGGCGGGCGGCGCTGGCAGGCCCTGCACCGCAGCGTCTATGCGATCGCGGTGCTGGCGATCCTGCACTACTGGTGGCACAAGGCCGGCAAGAACGATTTCGGCGAGGTGTCGATCTACGCCGCGGTGGTCGCGGCGTTGCTCGGGGTGCGGCTGTGGTGGTGGTGGCGCGGGACCGGCCGCGCCGCGCCCGCGCCGAACGGGTCGTCGCGATCTTAGCGCGGCAGCAGCTTCTCGTCGCGGAACAGGTCCTCGACGCGCTCGCGGGCGCGCACCAGATGCACCGTCTCGCCGTCGACCATCACCTCGGCCGCGCGCGGGCGGGTGTTGTAGTTCGAGCTCATCACGAAGCCATAGGCACCGGCCGACATCACGGCCAGCAGATCGCCCGGCGCGACCGCCAGCGCGCGATCGCGGCCGAGCCAGTCGCCCGATTCGCACACCGGGCCAACCACGTCGTAGGTCACGGCCTCGCCCGGATTTGTCGCCGCATGCGGCACCACCGGCTCGATCCGATGGAAGGCCTCGTACATCGCCGGGCGCGCCAGATCGTTCATTGCCGCATCGACGATGCAGAAGTTCTTGGCCTCGCCCGGCTTCAGGAATTCGACGCGCGTCAGCAGCACGCCGGCATTGCCCACCAGCGAGCGGCCCGGCTCGAACAGCACCTCGCGATGGCCGTGGCCGCGCTGCGCCACGCGCTCGAGCAGCGTGCGCGCGAAGCCGGTGATATCGGGCGGGGTCTCGTCGTCATAGGTGATGCCCAGCCCGCCGCCGACATCGATATGCGACAGCACGATGCCTTCGCGCTCGAGCGCCTCGACCACGTCGAGCACCTTGTCCAGCGCCTCCAGATAGGGCGACACCTCGGTGATCTGCGAGCCGATATGGCAGTCGATGCCGGTGATCTCCAGGTGCGGCAGCGCGGCCGCGGCGCGGTAGGTCGGCAGCACGTCGTCGAAGGCGATGCCGAACTTGTTGCCCTTGAGCCCGGTGGAGATATACGGATGGGTGCGCGCGTCGACGTCCGGATTGATCCGCAGCGACACGCGCGCGCGCTTGCCGACGCGGCCCGCGACCGCGTTCAGGCGGTCGAGCTCGGGGATCGATTCGACGTTGAAGCACAGCACGTCGTGCGCCAGCGCCAGCTCCATCTCGGCCTCGGACTTGCCGACGCCCGAGAACACGACCTTGCGCGGATCGGCGCCGACCGCCAGCACGCGCTGCAGTTCGCCGCCGGAGACGATGTCGAAGCCCGCGCCGAGCTGCGCGAACACCTGCAGCACGGCGAGGTTCGAATTGGCCTTCATCGCGTATTGCACGCGCGCGCGATGGCCCGCGCAGGCGGCGGCGTAGGCCTGGTAAGCGGCGGTCAGCGCCGCGCGCGAATAGACATAGGTCGGCGTGCCGAACTGCTCGGCGATACGGGCGAGCGGCACCTGTTCGACGGCAAGGGCACCGTCGCGGCGATGGAAAAATGCGGTCATGTTATCGAGCGGCAGGAGCGGACGCGGGCGCGGCGGACGATGGCGATGAAGACGACGAAGACGTGCGGGCGGGCGGCGTGCGCGCGGGCATCGGCGCGGCGTCCGGCTGCGACAGGCCGGGGTCGGGGACGCTGGGTTGCACCGGCGCGGGCGGGCGCTGCGGCATCACCAGCGGGCCGCGAATGCCGCATCCGCCGAGCAGGGGCATCGCTAGGCCGGCGGCAAACGCCGCTACAATCGCAACACGACGCAACATCGGGTCGTCCTTGGAAACAGGGGTCGAACGGGAGGCGGACCGGAGCAGCCGGGCCGGGCAACGGTGCCCGCGGGCACTCGGGTCGGCAACTGGATTGGCCCGCAGAACAATGCATCAGCCCGGAACTGGTCCCGGCAGGGACCGGCCGCGGCTGGCGGTCTTGGAGTGTAGCATGTCCCTTTTGAGCGAAAGCGAGTTCCTGGCGCTGGCGACCGGCGAGCTCGATCGTCTGGAAAGCGCGATCGAGCAGGCCGCCGATGCGGCCGACGCCGATATCGAGATCAACCGCAGCGGCAATGTGATGGAGCTCGAGTTCGAGGACGGCTCGAAGATCATCATCAACAGCCAGGCGCCGATGCAGGAGCTGTGGGTGGCGGCGCGCGCGGGGGGCTTTCACTTCCGCCGCGACGGCGAGCGCTGGGTCGACACGCGCGAGGGCACCGAGCTGTACCAGGCGCTGTCGCGCTACCTGAGCCAGCAGGCCGGCACCGCGCTGACGCTGGACTGAGGCCCGCACGCACGCCAAGGAACGCTTAACACCACCACGTCATTCCCGCGAAAGCCGGAATCCGGCGTCTTGCAAAGCCACTGGGTCCCCGCGTTCGCGGGGACGACGGTCGCGATCAGTAAAAAGGCCAGCCCATCGGGCTGGCCTTTTTTGCTGTGCGATCGGCTGGAGCCGTCGGCGCGGCCGCATCAGCCGCCGCCGAACATCTCCAGGATCCGGCGCTTTTCCTGCTCGAGGTCGGCCGCCGACGGCGCGGCCGGATCGGGCGCCTTGCCCGGCCACGGATCGCCCAGGCCGACCGACGCCACGCCCGCGCCGCCGGCATTCTCTTCCAGCGTCCAGTCGCCGGCCACCATCACCACGCCTTCCGGCGGCTGGCGATCCGGGCTCTCGGGCACGCCCTTGAGCATCTTCGACATGTAGCTGATCCAGATCGGCAGCGACAGGCCGCCGCCGGTCTCGCGCACGCCCAGGCTCTTGGGCTGGTCGTAACCCATCCACGCCACCGCCACCAGCTTCGGCGTATAGCCGGCGAACCAGGCGTCGACCGCATCGTTGGTGGTACCGGTCTTGCCGGCCAGGTCGTTGCGGCCCAGCCGCTGCTTGGCCGTGTACGCGGTGCCGGTGCGCACCACGTCGCGCAGCATGCTGTCGGCGATGAAGGCCGTGCGCGCGTCCAGCACCCGTACCGCGTCTTCGCCGGCGCGCTGCGGCTTGGTCTCGGACAGCACGTTGCCGCGCGCGTCCACCACGCGCTGGATCAGGTAGGGGTTGATGCGATAGCCGCCGTTGGCGAACACCGAATAGGCGCCCGCCATCTGCAGCGGCGTCACGCTGCCCGAGCCCAGCGCCATCGGCAGGTAGGCCGCGTGCTTGTCGGCATCGAAGCCGAAGCGCGTGATGTACTCCTGCGCGTACTGCGTGCCGATCGCGCGCAGGATCCGCACCGACACCAGGTTCTTCGACTTGGCCAGCGCGCGGCGCATCGTCATCGGACCTTCGAAGCGGCCGTCGTAGTTCTTCGGCTCCCACACCTGGCCGCCGGTATCGGGGCCGATCGACAGCGGCGCGTCGTTGATCACGGTCGCCGGCGAGAAGCCCTTTTCCAGCGCGGCGGTATAGATGAACGGCTTGAAGCTCGAACCCGGCTGGCGCCAGGCCTGCGTGACGTGGTTGAACTTGTTGCGGTTGAAGTCGAAGCCGCCGACCATCGCGCGGATCTCGCCGTCCTCCGGGTTCAGCGAGATGAACGCCGCGGCCACCTCGGGCAGCTGCGCCACCGACCACGCGCCCTTGTCGTTCTGCACCACGCGGATGATCGCGCCCGGGCGGATCTTGACCTTGGGCTGGGCGTTGGCCGCCAGCGACGGCGCGATATAGCGCAGCGCCGAGCCTTCGATCACCACCTCCTCGCCGGACAGCAGCACGGCGCGCACCTGCTTGCTCGATGCCGCGGTGACCACCGCCGAGCGCATGTCGTCGCTGGCCGGATGCTCGACCAGCGCGTCGTCGATGGCCTGCTCGCGCTCGGCCGGATCGGACGGCAGGTCGATGAAGGCCTCGGGGCCGCGATAGCCGTGCTTGCGCTCGTAGTTCATGATGCCGGCGCGCACCGCCTCGTAGGCCGCGTCCTGGTCGGCCTTGGTCAGCGTCGTGTACACCGTCAGCCCGCGCGTGTAGGTTTCCTCGCGGTATTGCGCGTACATCAGCTGGCGCACGATCTCGGCCACGTATTCGGCGTGGGTCGAGAACTCGTTGCCCTCGTTGCGGACCCTCAGCTCTTCGTGGACCGCCTCGTCGTACTGCTGCGGCGTGATATAGCCCAGGTCGCGCATCCGCTGCAGGATGTATTCCTGCCGCACCTTGGCGCGCTTGCGGTTGACCACCGGGTTGTAGGCCGACGGTGCCTTCGGCAGTCCGGCCAGCATCGCCGCCTCGGCCACCGTGACGTCCTTGATCGACTTGCCGAAGTAGACGCGCGCGGCACTGGAGAAGCCGTAGGCGCGCTGGCCCAGGTAGATCTGGTTCATGTACAGCTCGAGGATCTGATCCTTGCTCAGGTTCGCCTCGATCTTGTACGCCAGCATCATCTCGTAGATCTTGCGGGTGTAGGTCTTCTCGCTGGACAGGAAGAAGTTGCGCGCCACCTGCATCGTGATGGTCGACGCGCCCTGCGACAGGCCGCCGCGCAGATTCGCCAGGCCCGCGCGCAGCACGCCGATGAAATCGACGCCGCCATGCTCGTAGAAGCGATCGTCCTCGATCGCCAGCACGGCTTTCTTCATCACGTCGGGGATCTCGGCGATCGGCACGAAGTTGCGCCGCTCCTCGCCGAATTCGCCGATCAGCACGTTGTCGGCGGTGTAGATGCGCAGCGGAATCTTCGGACGGTAGTCGGTCAGCGTATCGAGCGACGGCAGGTTCGGCGCCGCGACCAGCAGCGCGTAGCCGAGCAGCAGGGCCACCGTGACGACACCCGCGGCCATCAGGCCCAGCGCCCAGTAGCTGGCGCGTATCCACAGCGGGCGGCGAGCCGGTTTAGCCGGCTTCTGTTGTGCAGTAGCCATTGGGTAATACCTAGTTGGAGGTGCCCGGATTATATCGCCCGCGTTCGCGGCTCCCGGGCGGGTAGTGCCGTGGCGGGCGCATCCATGCTGTTACAAGATGTAAGGCCAAAAATCGTCGCCGCTGATACCAGTATGGGCGCCCGCGGCCCAAGCGCAATCGCGCCGTGACTTGCGAAAACTGGCTCGATGGGCATGGCGTCGCATTGCCGGTGCCGTGTCCGGCTGCCGAGAATCGGTCCATCGGCGCGGCCTCGATCGTGGCGCGGATCGCGGTGTCGGCGACGGGCGGGCAGGCAAGCGGCGGGGCGGCAGGGTGGCGGCGAGTAGGCGGTGACTTGGCGGCGGCAGGATCGGCGGTCAGCAGGGAAAGCGCCGGTTAGAGCCGCGTTCGGGCCGCCGAGTTCAACGCCGCGCCGGACCAGGGGATCGACGAAGGGGCTCGACGGATGGAAAGGAGCATACCGGGGCAGCGGGTTTGGCGGCGGGGATCGGGTCGCGCGGCGCGGATTGCAGGTCTGGCATGTCGTCGTGCACGTCGTCTCGCCCGTCATCTGGCGCGGCGGGCTGGTTCATTGCGGCCGGGATGGCGTGCCGCTGCCGGCGTTGCCGGCGCTGCCGTGCTGTTGGGTGGCTATGGCGTGGATCGGCGTATCGCGGCCGTCGAGGTCGAGAACCGCGCGCTGGCCGAGCGGGCCCGCCAATGGGAAGCGCCGGCGCGCGACGCCGCCCGGCTGCGGCAGGAGATCGACGTGGCGAGCCGGCGCGGCCGCGCGCTCGATGCGCTGCTGCGGAATCGCGTCCGGCCCGCGCAACTGCTCGATGCGCTGGCCCGCCTTGTGCCGCCAGGCGTCCATCTTGGCGCCGTCAGCCAGCAGGACGACACGGTGACGATCGAAGGCGTGGCGCGCCGTCACGAGCGCGTGGCGGCATTGCTGCGCGCGTTCGAGCCGCTGCCGTGGCTGGCGCGGGCCGAACTGATCGAGTCCCGGGCGGCATCTTCCGCGGCGGGCGCGGCTGGCACAGCGGACGATGCGGCGGCGGGATTCGCGTTCTCGGTCCGGCTGGTCTATCGCCCGGCCGACACCACCGGCACGGGCAGCACGGTCGGCGCTTCCTCGCCAACGTCGTCGCAGCCGCACGGGAGTGTGGATGGTCCCGCATGAAGACGATGAGCTGCCGCCGGCCTCGGCGTCCTGGCTCGGCCACGCGGCGCAAGGCGATGCCGGCGCGCTGCGCGGGTTTCCCGCCTGGCCGCCGCTGTGGCCGATGCTGGTCGCGTGCGCCGTGCTGGCGGCGGGATGGCAGTGGCATTGGCGCGACAAGCTGGCCTTGCTCGACAGCCGGCGGGCCGAGCAAGCCGCGCTGCGCCATTCCGCCGCGCGACAGGCGGCCGAGGCGGCGAGCGCCGAGCCGACGCGGCGGCGCCTGGCCGAGCTGACGCAGGCGCTGGCGATGCGCGAGCGCCATCTGCCCAATCATGGCGGTGTCGACGAGCTGCTGGTCACGTTGAGCACGCTCGCCACCGCCCGGGGCCTGCGGATCGCGCTGTTCCAGCCGCAGCCCGTGGCGGCGGGCGAGGACTTCGCCCGGATTCCGCTGAAGCTGCGCGTCGACGGCGGCTATCGCGAAATCACGGCCTGGCTGGCCGATATCGCGGCCCTGCCGAGGCTGGTGACGCTGCAGTCGATGCAGCTGGCGGCCGGCAAGGGCGGCAGCCAGGGCGGCGGGCTGACGATGGAGGCGGTCGCGCTGGCCTACCGCGCGCTCGATGCGGCCGAACGCGAGGCGCAGCAGCGGGCGGCGCGCACACCGCGCGGGAAAGCCGCGGCCCAGGCCGTGCCGCCGGTGGCATGGACTCCCACGCCGCCGGACTCGCCACCTCTCTTGCCTCTGCTCGACGCGAACCATGCCGGCGACACTGACCCGGCGGCGGCGGACCCCTTCGCCTACGCGCGGCTGCTTGCGCCGCTATTCGCGCCGCCGGACGATTGGCTCGCCGATCGGCGTCAGGCGCGGGCGCGCGAGCCGCTCGAGGCGTATGCGCTGGAGCAGATGCGGATGGTCGGCAGCCTGCACGGCGCGGGCCGCGCCTACGGCCTGGTGCGGGTCGATGGCGTGGGCGCGGACGGCCTGGTCGCGGCGCTGCAGGTCGGACAGCGTGTGGGGCGCCACGATGGCGTCGTGATGCGCATTGAACGGGACGAGATCGTGCTGCGCGAGCGCGTCTGGAACGGAGAGGATCGATGGATCGAAACGACGTCCCGCCTAGCGCTCGATGCGCCGGCGTGATCGCGCGCCTGCTGAGGGAGCTGACGCCGCGGATGGCGGTCGCGCTGGCGTTGGCCATGCCATGGGCGATTCCGCTGCGCGCGCTGGCCGTGCCCACGGTCGAGGCGCCGGCGGCCGACGCCGCGCCTTCGCCCACCCGCGAGCGCCTGTCCCTGAATTTTCAGCGCGTCGATGTCCGCGCGCTGCTGCAGGTCTTCGCCGACTTCACCGATCTGAACGTGGTCGCCAGCGACAGCGTGCAGGGCAATCTGACGCTGCGGCTCAAGGACGTGCCGTGGGAGCAGGCGCTGCGCATCGTGCTCGATGCCAAGGGACTGGCGTCGCGGCGCGACGGCAATGTGCTGTGGGTCGCGCCGCGCGCCGAGCTCGCGGCGCGGGACAGGCAGGAGCTGGAGGCCCGGCAGCAACTGGCCGACCTGGAGCCGGTCGGCAGCCAGGTGTTCCAGCTGAACTATCAGCGTGCGGACGATGTCCGCCGGCTGCTGCTCGGCAGCGGATCCATGGCGCCGGCGGCGAGCGCGGGGCCATACGGCGGTTCGCAAGGGCACGGCGCATCGGCGGGCGCCTCCCCGCTGCGGCTGCTGTCCCGCCGCGGCAGCCTGACCGCCGACGCGCGCACCAACCAGCTGTTCGTCGCGGACCTGCCCGAACGGCTGCAGCAGATCGCCGCCTTCCTGGCCCGCATCGACGTGCCGGTGCGCCAGGTCATCATCGAGGCCCGCATCGTCGAGGCCGACGACAAGTTCAGCCGCAATCTGGGCGTCAAGCTGAGCTTTGCCGCGCAATACGGGCGCGGCCGCGTCGCCGATACCCTGTCCGACGTGATTCCCGGCGCGGCCGGCGAACCCGGCCCCTTGCTCAGCCTGCCGGCCGGCGCGCTGCATGGCGCCGATCCGGGCCACCTGGCGGTCAGCCTGTTCAACAGCGCGGCCAGCCGTTTCGTCGCGCTGGAGCTGTCGGCGCTGGAGGCCGACGGCAAGGGCAAGATCGTGTCTAGCCCGCGCGTGGTCACCACCAACAACATCAAGGCACTGATCGAGCAGGGCACCGAGTTGCCGTACCAGGCGGCCACCTCCAGCGGCGCGACCTCGGTGCAGTTCCGCAAGGCCAATCTGAAGCTGGAGGTGACGCCGCAGATCACGCCCGAGGGCCAGGTGCTGCTCGACGTCGACGTCAGCAAGGACAGCGTCGGCGTGCAGACGACGCAGGGCTTCGCGATCGATACCAGGCACGTGCAGACCCAGGTGCTGCTCGAGAACGGCGGCACGGCGGTGATCGGCGGCATCTATACGCGCGCCGAGCGCGGCGACGCCGCCAAGGTGCCGCTGCTGGGCGATATCCCGGTGCTCGGCCGGTTGTTCGGCAGCCGCGCGGTCTGGCGCGACCGCACCGAGCTGCTGGTCTTCCTGACGCCGCGCATCCTGCATGATGCCGGCGCGCCGGGCCGCGGCCATTCACGCGACCCGCCCGGCGCGATGCAGTAGACTGAGGCCCGCAATGCAGCGTCGGCGCTGGCCTGCGGCAGGAGCTGGCGATATTCGCCGGCGATTCGCCGCTGGAGCGGGCCGCGCGGCTGCACGGGTCTTGCCCCGCCGGGCCCGACATAAGAAGATGATGCCGTTTCCAACCCGCGAGCCGCCTGCAGAGCGCCGATCGGCTCGCCGCGAATCCGTGACCGCTTCCCGTCCGAACCTTTTTTTCGTCGGCCTGATGGGCGCCGGCAAGACCACTGTCGGCCGCACCGTGGCCCGCCGCATCGGCTATTCCTTCTTCGATTCCGACCATGAGATCGAGGCGCGCTGCGGCGTTCGCATCCCGGTGATCTTCGATCACGAAGGGGAGAGCGGCTTTCGCGACCGCGAGGCGCAGATGATCGACGAGCTGACGCAGCGCCAGGGCATCGTGCTGGCGACAGGCGGCGGCGCGGTGCTGCGGCCCGAGAACCGCAGCCGGCTGAAGGCGCGCGGCACCGTGGTCTACCTGCGCGCCAGCCCGCACGACCTGTGGCTGCGCACGCGGCACGACCGCAACCGGCCGCTGCTGCAGACGCAGGACCCGAAGGCGCGCCTGGAGGCGCTGTATGCCGAGCGCGATCCGCTCTATCGCGAGGTCGCCGATTTCGTCATCGAGACCGGCAAGCCCTCGGTAGCCCAGCTTGCTAATATGGTGCTGATGCAACTCGAGATGTCCGGCTGGATCGCCGCGGCGGCCGGCGGCAACGATCCCCGCAACGATGTTCCCGACGATGCCCGCAGCGATGCCGGCATCGAGCCGGCCCAAGATACCAAGACCGATGATCACGCTTGAAGTCGACCTGGGAGAGCGCAGCTATCCCATCCATATCGGCGCGGACCTGCTGGACCGCGCCGATCTGCTGGCCCCCCATATCCGTGGCCGCCACGCCGTCATTGTCACCAACGAGACCGTCGGTCCCCTGTACGCGGCGCGCGTCGAAGCCACGCTGGCCGGTCTCGGCAAGATCGTGCGCACGGTGACGCTGCCCGACGGCGAGTCCTTCAAGCACTGGCAGACGCTGAACCTGATCTTCGATGCGCTGCTCGGCGCCGGCGCCGACCGCAAGACCACGCTGATCGCGCTCGGCGGCGGCGTGGTGGGCGACATGACCGGGTTTGCCGCGGCCTGCTACATGCGCGGCGTACCGTTCGTGCAGATGCCGACCACGCTGCTGGCCCAGGTCGATTCGTCGGTGGGGGGCAAGACCGGCATCAACCATCCGCTCGGCAAGAACATGATCGGCGCCTTCCACCAGCCGCAGGCGGTGATCGCCGATATCGGCACGCTGAAGACGCTGCCCCCGCGCGAACTGGCCGCGGGCCTGGCCGAGGTCATCAAGCATGGCGCGATCGCCGACGCCGACTACTTCGGCTGGATCGAGCAGCATATCGGCGCGCTCAACGCCTGCGATGCCGACATGATGGCGCTGGCCGTGCAGCGCTCCTGCGAGATCAAGGCCGCGGTGGTGGCCGCCGACGAGCGCGAGGGCGGCATCCGCGCCACGCTCAATTTCGGCCATACCTTCGGCCATGCAATCGAGGCCGGCATGGGCTATGGCGAGTGGCTGCACGGCGAGGCGGTCGGCTGCGGCATGGTGATGGCCGCGGACCTGTCGCTGCGGCTGGGCTTCATCGACATCGAGACGCGCTCGCGCATCGAGCGGCTGGTGGCCGCCGCGATGCTGCCGGTCGTCGCGCCCGATCTCGGCGTGGACCGCTACATCGAACTGATGAAGGTCGACAAGAAGGCCGAAGCCGGCCAGATCAAGTTCATCCTGCTGAAGAAGCTCGGCGAGGCCTTGATCACCAGCGTGCCCGATGCCGACCTGCGCGCCACGCTGCAGCACGCCGTATTGAAACGTCCCGTCGAGGCACCGGTCGCGTAAGCGGTCGGCCATGCCTCGCAACCCTCAGACGATGCCCGCATCGCCCAACCGGATTGCCGCATGACCGATCTCGAAAGCCATCTCGCTCCCTATGCCGCGCACTCGGCGCAGTCGCGCGGGCGTGTCCATGTCGAACCGGCGTCGTCCTCGCGCAGCGAGTTCCAGCGCGACCGCGACCGCGTGATCCACAGCACCGCGTTCCGCCGGCTCGAATACAAGACGCAGGTCTTCGTCAATCACGAGGGCGACCTGTTTCGCACGCGGCTGACGCACAGCCTCGAGGTAGCGCAGATTGCCCGCTCGATCGCCCGCAACCTGCGGCTGAACGAGGACCTGGTCGAGGCGATCTCGCTGGCGCACGACCTCGGCCATACGCCGTTCGGCCACGCGGGCCAGGATGCGCTGAACGCCTGCATGAAGAACCACGGCGGCTTCGAGCACAACCTGCAGAGCCTGCTGGTGGTGGACGAGCTGGAGGAGCGCTACGGCGGCTTCAACGGCCTGAACCTGACGTTCGAGACGCGCGAGGGCATCCTGAAGCATTGCTCGCGCGTCAACGCCGCCGCGCTGGGCGAGCTGGGGCGGCGCTTCCTCGAGGGCACGCAGCCGTCGCTGGAGGCGCAGCTGGCCAACCTGGCCGACGAGATCGCCTACAACAACCACGACATCGACGACGGGCTGCGCTCGGGGCTGCTGACGCTCGAGCAGATGGACGAGGTGCCGATGTGGGGCCGTCACCGCGCCGAGGTCATCGCGGCCTATCCGGGCATCAACGGCCGCCGGCTGATCAACGAGACGGTCCGCCGGATGATCAACACGCTGATCGTCGACCTGATCGAGACGACTCGCCGCAATATCGCCGCCGCGCGCCCGGCCGATATCGACGCGGTGCGCGCCGCCGGGCCGCTGGTCGCCTTCAGCCCGACGGTCAGGGAGGAGGCGCAGGCGCTCAAGCGCTTCCTGTTCCGCCATCTGTACCGCCACTATCTGGTGATGCGGATGTCGGCCAAGGCCCAGCGCATCATCGGCGACCTGTTCGAAGCCTTCATGGGCGACCCGCGCCTGCTGCCGCCGCAATACCAGGCGGCCCACGGCGGCGATCAGCCGCGGCTGATCGCCCACTACATCGCCGGCATGACCGACCGCTACGCGATCCGCGAGCATCGGCGGATGTTTGCGGTGGGCGAGCAGAACTGAAGCATCAAACGCCCGGTGGGCGGGCAGAATGGAAGCGCCAAACGCCAGCAGGGTTTTCTCCCCTCTCCCGCCAGCGGGAGAGGGGAGCATCCCGGTGGTCCGCCACGTCCCTCTCCCCGCGAGGGGAGGGGAGAAACCCAAGGAGTGGCCATCCTCTCGGCAAACTCTGGGCAAATCGATCGCCGCTGCAAAAAATAGGGACAGATCCGCTATCATCCCGCCATCCCCTCGACACGATGGCGCCATGGCTCGACTTCCCCGCTTCTCTCCGACCGGCCTGCCGGCACTGGTGTTGCAACGTGGCAACAACCGCCAGCCGGTTTTCCTTACCCCAGACGATTACCGCTTTTACCTCGACTGCCTGCGCATGGCCGCGCGCGAGCACGATCTGGCGGTGCACGCCTACGGGCTGCGGCCCAACCATATCCATCTGGTAGCGACGCCCCGGCGCGACGACGCGCTGAGCCTGACGATGCAGGCGGTGGGCCGCCGCTACGCCCGTTACTTCAATCGCGTCGCCGGCCGCACCGGCACGCTGTGGGAAGGGCGCTTCCGCTCCGCGGTGCTGGAGCCCGACGCCTGGCTGCTGCCGGCGATGCTCTATGTCGAAGGCAACGCCGTTCGCGCCGGCGAGGCCAACACGCCGGAGGAGGACCGCTGGAGCAGCCACCGCCATCACGTCGGCCTCGAGGCGAGTCCCTTTGTAAGCGATCACTCCGCCTACTGGGCGCTAGGCAATACCCCGTTCGAGCGCCAGTCGCGCTACCAGTCGCTGGCGGCGGAAGGGTTGTCGTCCTCGGCGCTGGCTGTGCTGCGCAAGCACGCGCACAGCGGCTGGCCGCTCGGCAACGAGGCCTTCCTGCGCGGCCTGGAGCGCCACGCGGACCGGCGCGTGCAGCCGCTGCCGAAGGGCCGGCCGAAGCGCGCACCGGCCGAACCCGATAGGGCGGCGACGTCCTGACAAATTGTCACTTCATGGCCGCCGGACGCCGCCCAGAAATGGTGCAATATTAATGTGTCCCCAATAAATGACCCTCACCAAAATAGGGCATCGGTTAATATGATCTGACCCCGTTTTATTTTTTTGCGGGCCTCAGACGATTCTTTTATATTTGCTCCACCCACATTCATTGTGCGGCGCGTCACGTCCTGTGTACGCCGCTGCGGTCTCCTTCGCTGCCCACCACGTCCGCCCGGACTGCACGCGAACGCCGTTCCGGCCGATGCCACACGAGGCGCGCTGCCCTCACCGGAATCGAAGCCCGTGGACCAATCGCAATTCCCGCCGGCCGAGCAGGCCCAGCAGGCCCAACAGGCGCTGCAGACCCACGCCAGCGCCGAGCGCCCGCAGGCGCAAGGCATGTACGACCCCGCCAACGAGCATGACGCCTGCGGCGTCGGCATGGTCGCCCATATCAAGGGCAAGAAGAGCCACGAGATCATCCTGCAGGGCCTGAAGATCCTGGAGAACCTGGATCACCGGGGCGCGGTGGGCGCGGACCACCTGATGGGCGACGGCGCGGGCATCCTGATCCAGATCCCCGACCAGTTCTATCGCGAGGAAATGGCCAGGCAGGGCGTGACGCTGCCTCCGGCCGGCGAGTACGGCGTGGGCATGATCTTCCTGCCGAAGGAGCACGCCTCGCGGCTGGCCTGCGAACAGGAGCTCGAGCGCACCGTTCGGCTGGAGGGCCAGGTCGTGCTGGGCTGGCGCGACGTGCCGGTCGACGCGGCGATGCCGATGTCGCCGACCGTGCGCAAGACCGAGCCGGTGATCCGCCAGATCTTCATCGGCCGCGGCCGCGACATCATGACGACGGACGCGCTCGAGCGGAAGCTGTACGTGATCCGCAAGACCGCGAGCCACGCGATCCAGGCGCTCAAGCTCAAGCACGGCAAGGAATACTTCGTGCCGTCGATGTCGGCGCGCACCGTGGTCTACAAGGGACTGCTGCTGGCCAACCAGGTCGGCCAGTACTATCGCGACCTGCAGGATGCGCGCGCCGTGTCGGCGCTGGCGCTGGTCCACCAACGCTTCTCGACCAACACGTTCCCGGCCTGGGAACTGGCGCACCCGTACCGGATGGTCGCCCACAACGGCGAAATCAACACCGTCAAGGGCAACGTCAACTGGATCAACGCGCGCACCGGCGCGATCTCGTCGCCGGTGCTGGGCGAGGACCTGCCCAAGCTGTGGCCGCTGATCTATCCGGGCCAGTCCGATACCGCGTCGTTCGACAACTGCCTCGAGCTGCTGACGATGGCCGGCTACCCGCTGGTCCACGCGATGATGATGATGATTCCGGAAGCGTGGGAGCAGCACACGCTGATGGACGACAACCGTCGCGCGTTCTACGAGTACCACGCCGCGATGATGGAGCCGTGGGACGGCCCCGCCGCGATCTGCTTCACCGACGGCCGCCAGATCGGCGCGACGCTGGACCGCAACGGCCTGCGTCCGGCGCGCTTCTACGTGACCGAGGACGACGTCGTGGTGCTGGCCTCCGAGGCCGGCGTGCTGCCGTTCCCCGAGTCGCGCGTGGTGCAGAAGTGGCGCCTGCAGCCGGGCAAGATGTTCCTGATCGATATGGAGCAGGGCCGCATCATCGACGACAAGGAACTGAAGGACAACCTGGCCAACGCCAAGCCGTACAAGAGCTGGATCGATGCCGTGCGCATCAAGCTCGACGAGATCGACGCGAAGCCCGAGGATGTCGCCTCCGAGGCCAAGCCCGCGGCCAAGCTGCTGGACCGCCAGCAGGCGTTCGGCTTCACGCAGGAGGACGTCAAGTTCCTGATGGCGCCGATGGCGCTGTCCGGCGAAGAGGCGACCGGCTCGATGGGCAACGACTCGCCGCTGGCGGTGCTGTCGTCCAAGAACAAGACGCTGTACCACTACTTCAAGCAGCTGTTCGCGCAGGTCACCAACCCGCCGATCGATCCGATCCGCGAGAACATGGTGATGTCGCTGGTGTCCTTCATCGGACCGAAGCCGAACCTGCTGGAGCTGAACAACATCAACCCGCCGATGCGCCTGGAAGTGTCCCAGCCGGTGCTGGACTTCAAGGACATCGCCAAGATCCGCAACATCGAGCACTACACCGGCGGCAAGTTCCGTTCGTACGAGCTCGACATCTGCTATCCGGCCCAGTGGGGCAAGGAAGGCATCGAGGCGCGCCTGGCGTCGCTGTGCGCCGAGGCCGTCGATGCGGTGAAGTCGGGCTACAACATCCTGATCGTGTCGGACCGCCGCGTCGATCCGTCGCACGTCGCGATCCCGGCGCTGCTGGCCACCTCGGCGATCCACCATCACCTGGTGGAGAAGGGCCTGCGCACGTCCACCGGCCTGGTGGTCGAGACCGGCTCGGCGCGGGAGGTCCATCACTTCGCGCTGCTGGCCGGCTACGGCGCCGAGGCGGTGCACCCGTACCTGGCGATGGAGACGCTGGCCGAGATGGCCGGCGGCCTGTCGGGCGACCTGTCGGCCGACAAGGCGATCAAGAACTTCATCAAGGCGATCGGCAAGGGCCTGCAGAAGGTGATGTCCAAGATGGGCATCTCGACCTACATGTCCTACACCGGCGCGCAGATCTTCGAGGCCATCGGCCTGTCGCGCGAGCTGGTGCAGAAGTACTTCCACGGTACTGCGTCGAACGTCGAGGGCATCGGCATCTTCGAGGTCGCCGAGGAGGCCCTGCGCCTGCACCGCGACGCCTTCGGCGACAGCCCGGTGCTGGAGAACATGCTCGACGCCGGCGGCGAATATGCGTTCCGCATCCGCGGCGAAGAGCATATGTGGACCCCGGACTCGATCGCCAAGCTGCAGCACTCGGTGCGCGCCAACGAAGGGCAGGGTGCGTACCAGACCTACAAGGAATACGCGAACCTGATCAACGACCAGAGCCGCCGCCACATGACGCTGCGCGGCCTGTTCGAGTTCAAGGTCGATCCGGCCAAGGCGATCCCGCTGGAGGAAGTCGAGCCGGCCAAGGAAATCGTCAAGCGCTTTGCCACCGGTGCGATGTCGCTCGGCTCGATCTCGACCGAGGCGCACACCACGCTGGCGATCGCGATGAACCGCATCGGCGGCAAGTCGAACACCGGCGAGGGCGGCGAGGACGAGAAGCGCTATCGCAACGAGCTGCGCGGCATTCCGATCAAGAACGGCGACACGCTCAAGAGCCTGCTGGGCGACGACGTGGTCGAGCGCGACATCGAACTGAAGGACGGCGATTCGCTGCGCTCGAAGATCAAGCAGGTCGCCTCGGGCCGGTTCGGCGTGACCGCCGAATACCTGGCGTCGGCCGACCAGATCCAGATCAAGATGGCGCAGGGCGCCAAGCCCGGCGAGGGCGGCCAGTTGCCCGGCCACAAGGTCTCGGACTACATCGGCAAGCTGCGTTATTCGGTGCCGGGCGTCGGCCTGATCTCGCCGCCGCCGCACCACGACATCTATTCGATCGAGGACCTGGCGCAGCTGATCCACGACCTGAAGAACGTCAATCCGCAGGCCGACATCTCGGTCAAGCTGGTCTCCGAAGTGGGCGTGGGCACGGTCGCGGCCGGCGTCGCCAAGGCCAAGGCCGACCACGTGGTGATCGCCGGCCATGACGGCGGCACCGGCGCTTCGCCGTGGTCGTCGATCAAGCACGCCGGCACGCCGTGGGAGCTGGGCCTGGCCGAGACGCAGCAGACGCTGATGCTCAACGGCCTGCGCAACCGCATCCGCGTGCAGGCCGACGGCCAGATGAAGACCGGCCGCGACGTCGTGATCGGCGCGCTGCTGGGCGCGGACGAGTTCGGCTTCGCCACCGCGCCGCTGGTCGCCGAGGGCTGCATCATGATGCGCAAGTGCCATCTGAATACCTGCCCGGTCGGCGTCGCCACGCAGGACCCGGTGCTGCGCGCGAAATTCCAGGGCAAGCCCGAGCACGTCGTCAATTTCTTCTTCTTCGTCGCCGAGGAAGCGCGCGAGATCATGGCGCAGCTGGGCATCCGCACCTTCGACGAGCTGATCGGCCGCGCCGACCTGCTCGACACCCGTGCCGGCATCGAGCACTGGAAGGCGCGCGGCCTGGACTTCTCGCGCATCTTCTATCAGCCGCCGTTCCCGGGCGACCAGCCGCGTTTCCACACCGATACGCAGGACCACGGCCTGGCGCCGGAATCGGGCAAGGCGCTCGACCACGTGCTGATCGCCAAGTCGCGCGCGGCCATCGACAAGGGTGAACGGGTGTCGTTCATCCAGCCGATCAAGAACGTCAACCGGACCGTCGGCGCGATGCTGTCGGGCACGGTGGCGCGGCAGTACGGCCATGAGGGCCTGCCGGACGACACCATCCACATCCAGCTGCAGGGCACCGCGGGCCAGTCGTTCGGCGCGTTCCTCGCGCACGGCATCACGCTGGACCTGGTGGGCGACGCCAACGACTACGTCGGCAAGGGCCTGTCGGGCGGCCGCGTGATCGTGCGCACGCCGCACGAGTTCCGCGGCGATCCGACCCGCAACATCATCGTCGGCAACACCGTGCTGTACGGCGCGATCGCGGGCGAGGCCTTCTTCAACGGCGTCGCGGGCGAGCGCTTCGCGGTGCGCAACTCGGGCGCCGTCGCGGTGGTCGAGGGCACCGGCGACCATGGCTGCGAGTACATGACCGGCGGCACCGTGGTGGTGCTGGGCGCCACCGGCCGCAACTTCGCGGCCGGCATGTCGGGCGGCGTGGCCTACGTCTACGACGAGGACGGCCTGTTCGACAAGCGCTGCAACACCTCGATGGTCGCGCTCGAAGCGGTGCTGGGCGCCGCCGACCAGGAGAAGGGCCAGAGCGCGGCCAGCTGGCACAAGTTCGGCGGCAAGCGCCAGCTGGACGAGGTGATCCTGCGCGGCCTCATCGAGCAGCACTTCCGCTTCACCGGCTCGGAGCGCGCCAAGGCGCTGCTGTCGGACTGGACCACGGCGCGCCGCAAGTTCGTCAAGGTCTTCCCGACCGAGTACAAGCGGGCGCTGGGCGAGATGTACGCCAAGGAACAGGCCGCGCGCGACAGCGACCGCGAGGCGATCGCCGCCTGAGGGCGGGCACCGCAGCCGGGACGGCGCGGGCGGCAACGGTGGCGAATCGCTGCCGCCGCGCGGTCCACCACACCACTATGACCTCACAACGGGGCGCGCGCGTCGCGCTGCGCCCCGAGCACAACCCAAGGAAGCGACATGGGCAAGGCGACTGGCTTTCTCGAATTTCCGCGCCAGAGCGAGAGTTACGAACCGGCACCGAAGCGGGTCCGGCATTACAAGGAATTCGTGTTCCGGCTGAGCGACAACGAAGCCAAGGTGCAGGGCGCGCGCTGCATGGACTGCGGCATCCCGTTCTGCAACAACGGCTGCCCGGTCAACAACATCATCCCGGACTTCAACGACCTGGTGTATCGCCAGGACTGGAAGTCGGCGATCGACGTGCTGCACCAGACCAACAACTTCCCCGAATTCACCGGCCGCATCTGCCCGGCGCCGTGCGAGGCCGCCTGCACGCTCGGCATCAACGAAGACCCGGTCGGCATCAAGTCGATCGAGCGCGCGATCGGCGACAAGGCGTGGGAAGAGGATTGGGTCAAGCCGCAGCCGCCCGCGCACAAGACCGGCAAGACGGTGGCCGTGGTCGGCTCGGGCCCCGCGGGCCTGGCGGCCGCGCAGCAACTCGCGCGCGCCGGCCACGACGTCACCGTATTCGAGAAGAACGACCGCATCGGCGGCCTGCTGCGCTACGGCATCCCCGACTTCAAGCTGGAGAAGGCGCTGATCGACCGCCGCATGGCGCAGATGCAGGCCGAGGGCGTGACCTTCCGCGCCGGCGTGATGGTGACCGACGGCAAGCTGCCGGCCGGCATCAAGAACTACGCGCGCGAAACCATCTCGGCGCAGGAGCTGATGGACCAGTTCGACGCGGTCGTGCTGGCCGGCGGCGCCGAAGTGCCGCGCGATCTGCCGGTGCCGGGGCGCGAGCTGCAGGGCGTGCATTTCGCGCTGGAATTCCTGATTCCGCAGAACAAGGAAGTGGCCGGCGACGGCCCCAACGAGATCCGTGCCGACGGCAAGCACGTGGTGGTGATCGGCGGCGGCGATACCGGCTCGGACTGCGTCGGCACCTCGAACCGCCATGGCGCCGTCTCGGTGACCCAGTTCGAACTGCTGCCGCAGCCGCCGGAAGAGGAGAACAAGCCGCTGGTGTGGCCGTACTGGCCGATCAAGCTGCGCACCTCGTCGTCGCACGAGGAAGGCTGCGAGCGCGACTGGTCGGTGGCGACCAAGGAATTCATCGGCGAGAACGGCAAGGTTACCGCGCTGAAGGCGTGCCGCGTCGAATGGAAGGACGGCCGCATGCAGGAAGTGCCCGACAGCGAGTTCGTGCTAAAGGCCGACCTGGTGCTGCTGGCGATGGGCTTCACCAACCCGGTGGGCTCGATGCTGGAAGCGTTCGGTGTCGACACCGATGCGCGCAAGAACGCCAGGGCGTCGACCGAAGGCGAGCGCGCCTACTTCACCAATGTGCCGAAGGTGTTCGCCGCGGGCGACGTGCGCCGCGGCCAGTCGCTGGTGGTCTGGGCGATCCGCGAAGGCCGCCAGGCCGCACGCTCGGTCGATGCCTTCCTGATGGGGCATTCGGAACTGCCGCGCTGATTGGCGCTGGCGCGGGGGAGGGGCCCGGTTGCCCTCTCCCCGACCCTCTCCCGCAAGCGGGAGAGGGAAAACCCAGCAAGGAGAGGACGAGCGCCACAGGTTCGCCTACGTATCGTCCGCTGTAGGCGTGGCTCCCCTCTCCCGCTTGCGGCAGAGGGGCCGGGGGAGAGGGCAGCGGGCGGATGCCATGCCACCGCCATCCAACCCTACCCGCCGATCTCCCTCCCCATCACCACCGCCCCCTTCCCATAGCGCGACAGCCTGGTCGCCGCTTCCCCCACAAGCGCCACCGGCGCGTAGCCCAGCTGCTGCCACCAGCGCGCCGCGCTCTGGACCGCGATCAGCCGCGAGCAGCGCAGGCCTGCCTGCATCGCATGCTGCCGCGCCTTCGCATAGAGCCGTTTCGCCAGCCCTTGCCCTTGTCCCGCAGGCGCGACCGCCATGTCGTGGATGAACCAGGTCAGGGTATGGTCTGCGGCCCCATCGTGCCGCAGCACGCCGTCGAGCGGCGGCAGCGTCTCGCGCGGCCACGGATGGGTCAGCAGATAGGCGGCAAGCCGTTGCGGCGCATCGGCGTGCGCGGCGACCCAGCATAGCGTCGGCGCCAGCGCCAGCCGGCTGGCCAGCGCGTCGGCCGATTCGATCAGTTCGGGGCGGTAGCACTGCGCCTGCACCGCCAGCACTTCGGGCAGATCGGCCGCCGCCATCGGCCGCAACAGGAAATCGGACATGGCGCGGATTATAGGGCGCCCCGGGGAGGCGTCCGGGCGATACGCCGCGGCACAATGTGCTTCCGGGTTGACCCGGCTATGGTTAACGCGGTTTGTGCTGGCCGTAAGCGGCTTCGTACAATCGTCCCAAGCAAGAACAACGCTGCCTCGCTCACCCCTGTCAGCCAATCCAGGCGCCCGCCAGCGCGGCGCCCCGGAGGATCTTGATGCCCGAAGTACGCATGCTTGCGCGGCTTTGGCGAGGTAAGGCGACGTTGCGCTTCCCCGCCGTGACGGCGACCGGCGCACCTGGCGCGCGACCGCACGCCGCGGCCGGTCCCAGGCGCGCGGTGGTTGTGATGTGTCTTCTGTCGGCTCTCCTCGGCCCGGTCAGCGACGCGCTGGCCGCCCCGCCGGCCGCCCAGTCCAGCGCGCAGCCCACCGCGCAGCCCACCGCGCCTTCCGCCGCGCCATCGGGCGCCACCGGGCGCTCCGCCTCGATGTCGTTCCCCGCCCGTCCGCTGCGGCTGGTCGTGCCGTTTCCGGCCGGCGGCGTGCCGGACGCCATCGCGCGCACGCTGGCCGAGAAGCTGACCGCCAAGCTGGGCGTGCCGGTCGAGGTCGACAATCGCCCCAGCGCCAACGGCACCACCGCCGGCGACGTCGTGGCCAAGGCCAGTTCCGACGGCCATACGCTGCTGCTGCACCAGTCGACGATGCTGATCCAGTCCGGCGTCGAGCCGCTGCCTTACGACGTCGTCCGCGATTTCACGCCGGTGGCGCGCGTGGCGGCGATGCCGCTGTTCCTGGTGATCGACGCCCGGCTGCCGATCCGCACGCCGCAGCAATGGATCGCCGCGGTGCGCGCCAATCCCGGTGCCTACAGCGTCGGCACCGCCCAGGCCGGCACGCCGGCGCATCTGTATGCCGAATACGCGGTGCGCGGCATTCCCAACGGCGTGCCGCTGGTCACCGCCAAGGGCGAGGCGGCGCTGGTGCAGGAGATGCTGGCGGGCCGGATCAGTGCCTGCTTCTGCAATTTCGCGCCGGTCCAGCAGCATGTGCGGGAGGGCACGCTGCGGCTGCTCGGCGTGGCCGGATCGGCCCGTTCGCCGCTGGCGCCGGGTGTGCCGACTCTTCATGAGAGTGGACTCGACGGCTACGGCGCGGGTCCGTGGCTGGGCGTGCTGGCGCCGGCCAAGACGCCGCGAGCCATCGTCGCCAGGCTGGCCACGGTGCTGGACGAGGTCGTGCGCGAGGGCGACGTCGCGCGCCGGCTGGAATCGGTCGGGCTGACGCCGCTGCGCGACTCGCCCGAGGCCTTCGCCACCTCGATCCGCTCGGAATCGATCCAGTGGCAGGTGATCCTGCGCCAGGCCGGCCGGCCGGTCGAACCTTGAGTCGGGCGGGGCGTCCGCGGGCGCGTCCGCCGGGCCTCCACCCCGGTGTTCACCCCTTCGTCGCTCGATAGTGCACGTCGCGCTGCCCTGCAGCATTTCATCGCGGGCGCATTGCCCGGCACGCGAACGGACGAGTATAGGTATTAGCACTTATAATGCCGACCGTCTCTAGCGCGATGCCAACGTGACCCAAACCACACCCAACCTCGTCGAGCTGCAAGCGGTCGACTTCGCCTATGCGGCGGGCGGCAAGCCCATCCTGTCGGGCCTGTCCATGCGGATTCCGCGCGGCAAGGTCGTCGCGGTCATGGGCGGCTCCGGCTGCGGCAAGACCACCGTGCTGCGGCTGATCGGCGGCCAGGTGCGGCCGCAGCGCGGCCACGTCCGCTTTGACGGCGCCGATATTCCGGCGCTGGACCGCGCGGGCCTCTATGCGGCACGGCGGCAGATGGGGATGCTGTTCCAGTTCGGCGCGCTGTTTACCGACCTGTCGGTGTTCGACAACGTCGCCTTTCCGCTGCGCGAACACACCGACCTGCCCGAGTCGATGATCCGCGACCTGGTGCTGATGAAGCTCAACGCGGTGGGCCTGCGCGGCGCGCGCGACCTGATGCCGGCGCAGATCTCCGGAGGCATGGCGCGGCGCGTGGCGCTGGCGCGCGCGATCGCCCTCGATCCCTCGCTGCTGATGTACGACGAGCCCTTTGCCGGGCTCGATCCCATTTCGCTGGGCCTGACCGCGCGCCTGATCCGCACGCTGAACGACGCGCTCGGCGCCACCACGATCATCGTGTCGCACGACGTGCACGAGACCTTCCAGATCGCCGACTACGTGTATTTCATCGCCGAAGGCCGCATCGCGGCGGAAGGGGAGCCCGAGGCGCTGCGCGCGTCGACCGACCCCTTCGTCCACCAGTTCGTGCATGCCGAGGCCGACGGCCCGGTGCCGTTCCACTACGGCGGGCCCTCGCTCGCCGAGGACTTCGTCGGCGGGGCGGGACGGTAATGGGCGCGCTCTACAACGTCATCGCGATGATCGGCTCGGCGGTGCGCCAGACCGTCGAGGGCCTGGGCATGGCCACGCGGATGTTCTTCGCGATGCTGGCGATGTCGCCGTCGATGCTGCGGCGCTTCCGGCTGGTATCGGACCAGATCTTTTTCGTCGGCAACCTGTCGCTGGTGATCATCGCGGTGTCGGGACTGTTCGTCGGCTTCGTGCTGGGACTGCAGGGCTACTACACGCTGAACCGCTACGGCTCCGAACAGGCGCTGGGGCTGCTGGTCGCGCTGTCATTGGTACGCGAGCTCGGGCCGGTGGTGACCGCGCTGCTGTTCGCCGGCCGCGCCGGCACCTCGCTGACCGCCGAGATCGGCCTGATGAAGGCGGGCGAGCAGCTGACCGCGATGGAAATGATGGCGGTGAACCCGCTGCAGCGCGTGGTCGCGCCCCGCTTCTGGGCGGGCGTGATCGCGATGCCGGTGCTGGCGGCGATCTTCAGCGCGGTCGGCATCCTCGGCGGCTATATCGTCGGCGTGCAGCTGATCGGCGTCGATGCCGGCGCGTTCTGGTCGCAGATGCAGGGCGGCGTCGATGTGCGCGACGACGTGCTGAACGGCGTCATCAAGAGCTTTATCTTCGGCATTGCCGTGACGTTTATCGCCTTGTACCAGGGCTACGAGGCCAAGCCGACGCCCGAGGGCGTGTCGCGCGCCACCACCCGCACCGTGGTGATCGCGTCGCTCGCCGTGCTGGGGCTCGATTTCCTGCTGACGGCGCTGATGTTCAGTACCTGAGCCCCGCATGGGCGCCGTCGCATCCCGCTGGTTGAACTAGAGAATTCCGATGAGAAAGAACGCACTCGATTTCTGGGTGGGGCTGTTCGTGGTGGCCGGCTTCGTGGCCCTGCTGTTCCTCGCGCTGAAGGCCGGCAACATGAGCGCCTTCACCTTCGAGGACACCTACACCGTGCAGGCCCGCTTCGACAATATCGGCGGGCTGAAGGCGCGCGCGCCGGTCAAGAGCGCCGGCGTGGTGGTCGGCCGCGTCGCCCAGATCAGCTTCGACGACAAGAACTACCAGGCCACGGTGACGATGCACCTGGAGCAGCGCTACCAGTTTCCCAAGGACACGTCGGCCAAGATCCTGACGTCGGGGCTGCTGGGCGAGCAATACATCGGCCTCGAAGCGGGCGGCGACACCGCAATGCTGGCCGACGGCGCACGGATCACGATGACCCAGTCGGCCGTGGTGCTGGAGAATTTGATCGGGCAGTTCCTATACAACAAGGCGGCCGATGCAGGCGGCACGGGAGCGGAGAAATGAGGGGTTTGGGAGTACACGGGCGCTGGCTGCTGGCCGGCGCGATGGCGGTCGCCCTGGCGGGCTGCGCGACGGGGCCGGACGCCAATCCGCGCGACCCGCTCGAGCCGTTCAACCGCGAAGTCAACAAGATCAACGAGGACTTCGACAAGGGCGTGATGCGCCCGATCGCGGAGGTCTATGCAGACTACGTGCCGTCGCCGGTCCGCACCGCGGTCAGCAACGTGTTCTCCAACGTCAGCGATGTCTACTCGGCGCTGAACAACCTGCTGCAGGGCAAGCCGACGCGCTTCGCCGAGGACACCATGCGGGTGGCGATCAACACGGTGCTGGGCATCGGCGGCCTGATCGACATCGCCACGCCGGCCGGCCTGCCGAAGTACAAGGAAGACTTCGGCCAGACGCTGGGCGTGTGGGGCGTGCCGCCCGGGCCGTACCTGGTGCTGCCGCTTTTCGGCCCGAGCACGGTGCGCGACACCGGTGGCATGCTGGTGGACCGGCAGGCCGACCCGACCGCCTACCTGCATCCGGTCTGGATGCGCAATACGCTGATCGGCGTGCGCGTGGTCAGCGCCCGCGCCGAACTGCTCGGCGCCAGCAGCCTGGTCGAGATGGCCGCGCTGGACCGCTACTCGTTCATGCGTGACGCCTATTTGCAGCGCCGCGAGTACCTGGTCTACGACGGCAATCCGCCGGACCGCGACGACGATGACGTCGACCGCGACGCCGAGCCCAAGCCGCCGAGCTCGGGTTCTGGCGAAAGCCTGCCGGGTCAGACCATGCCGGTGCCGCCGGTGGCGCCGTCGCTGACGCCCGGCCGGCTCGGCCTGTGAGTGCCGGCGCCGCGAGGCTTGTGCGCCACTGCGGTCGACCGGCTTTGTCAGTGGCCGGTCACCGCTGCAACAAACTGTGATAACGGGTGCCAGCGCCACGCGCGCCCGGCACCATGAACTTGCCCGGGGTGCGCGCTCTCCAACGTACGCACCCCCCGCCGCCCCCGGCGGAACAAGATAGACAAGGAAAAACCATGTTCAAGCGACTGTTGCTTCCCTTCATCGCCGCCTTCGCCATGGCGGGCGCGGCCATGGCCCAGAGCGCGGATACCTCCACGCCGGACGGGCTGATCAAGGCCCTGGTGGACGACGTGATGGCCACCGTCAAGGCCGACAAGGAAATGCAGGCCGGCAGCATTCCCAAGATCACTGCGCTGGTCGAGCAGAAGATCCTGCCGAACGCCAACTTCCAGAAGACCACGCAGATCGCGATGGGCCGCAACTGGGCCAAGGCGACGCCGGAGCAGCAGAAGCAGATCGTCGAGGAGTTCAAGATGCTGCTGATCCGCACCTACGCGGGCGCCGTCTCGCAGATCCGGGACCAGACCGTGCAGTTCCGTCCGTTCCGCGCCGCGCCCGAGGACACCGAGGTGACCGTGCGCACCCAGGTGATCAACAAGGGTGAGCCGATCCAGATGGACTACCGCCTGGAAAAGACGGCGCAGGGCTGGAAGGTCTACGACATCAACGTGCTGGGCGCCTGGCTGACCGAGGCCTACAAGGGCAGCTTCAATACGATCGCCAGCCAGCAGGGCATCGAAGGCGTGATCAAGACGCTGCAGGACCGCAACCGCCAGCTGGCCAGCGCGAAGGGTTAAGACCCGTTGCGGCGCAGCACGTGGATGCTGCGCCGCGTTACAATGCCGGGTCGGTGTGCATGCTTTTCGCGCACCGGCCTCTAAATCCGATCGGATCCGATCCGATCCGATCCGACCCGATTCCTTACCGACCGCCTCGATGCTTTCACTCGGAACCTCGCTGACCAACCGCAACGCCGCCGCCGTGCTGCGCGACGCGGCCGCGCGCGTGGCCCAGGGGGAAGCGCAGGTCGACTGCAGTGCGCTCGGGCAGGTCGACTCCTCGGCGGTGGCCGTGATGCTGGCGCTGCATCGCGACGCCAGCGCGCGCGGCCGGACGCTGTCCTTCGTCGGCGTGCCGCAGCAACTGGCCGCACTGGCCAGCCTGTACGGCGTCGATACGCTGCTGGCCCTGTCGCCGCAGAGCCCCGCATCGGTACCGGCGCAAGCGGTTGCCGCAACGGAGGCGGAACCCGCCGCCGAATCGGCGTCGGCATCCGGCGCCGTACCCCTCGAGCAAGCCGCCTTGCATCGACATTGAACCGGCATCCGCGGTGAGGGCAGGGCCGAGGCCCGGGCCGGCACCGTCGCGATGCCTCGGCGCCGGCCGCCAGCCCGCGCCGCGTCCCAAGCGGGGACTTCCCCGCATCCCCTATAATTCCGGGTTATTCGTTCGTCAGCACCGCCGCGCGCCAACGCGCGATGCGCCTGCCACGCCGGCAGCCGGCACGCCAGGCGGGCGACCAGTCCGGCTGCTGTCACACCCCCAAGGCGGTCCCCGCCATTTCCAGGAGCCCGGCGCGGCAGCGCGACGCTCGCACGCCCGCCAGACGATATCGGCCATGAAAGCCATCGAAATCCAGGATGTCCGCAAGCGCTACCGCAATCTGCAGGCGCTCAAGGGCGTCAGCTTCAGCGTCGAGCGCGGCGAATTCTTCGGCCTGCTCGGCCCCAACGGCGCGGGCAAGACCACGCTGATCTCGATCCTCGCGGGACTGAACCGCGCCGACTCGGGCCAGGTACGCGTGCACGGCCACGACGTGGTCGGCGATTACCGGCTGGCGCGCCGCATGCTCGGCGTGGTGCCGCAGGAGCTGGTATTCGATCCGTTCTTCACGGTGCGCGAGACGCTGCGCCTGCAGTCGGGTTATTTCGGCCTGACCCGCAACGACGACTGGATCGACGAGATCATGGCCAACCTGGACCTGACCGACAAGGCCGACGCCAACATGCGCCAGCTGTCGGGCGGCATGAAGCGCCGCGTGCTGGTCGCGCAGGCGCTGGTGCATCGTCCGCCGGTGATCGTGCTCGATGAACCCACCGCAGGCGTCGACGTGGAACTGCGCCAGACGCTGTGGAAATTCATCTCCCGGCTGAACCGCGAAGGTCATACCATCATCCTGACCACCCACTATCTGGAAGAGGCCGAGGCTTTGTGCGATCGCATCGCGATGCTCAAGTTCGGCGAGGTGGTGGCGCTGGACCGCACCAGCAGCCTGCTGAGCCAGTTCGCCGGCCTGCAGCTGGTGCTGACGCTGTCGGCCGGACGCCTGCCGGCCTCGCTGGAGCCGCTGCGGATGCCCTCCAATCCGGGCGAGCGCGCGATCCGGCTGCGGCTGTCCGGCTACCAGGTGGTCGAACCGATCCTCGCGGCCTGCCGCGAGGCGGGCTGCGAAATCGAAGACATGGAAATCAACAAGGCGGACCTCGAGGACGTATTCGTGCAGATCATGGGCAGGGAAGGGCGCAAGCAGGCTTCCGGTGACCCGGGCGCAGGCGAAGGTGGGGACGGACAAGGCAAGGGCGACGGCGGCAAGCGCGCCACGGACCCGGCCGAACCGGTCAATACCACCCCTTCCTCGCTGGAGAGCCCGGTATGAAACATCCTGCCGGACTCGATCACGCGCAACAGGACGCGCGCAACGGCGGCGGCGACGACAGCCGGCACCTGGCGCCGATGGCGGTGGGCGGCCTGGTCGGCTTTCGCACGCTGCTGTACAAGGAAGTGCTGCGCTTCTGGAAGGTCAGCTTCCAGACCGTGGCCGCGCCGGTGCTCACCGCGATCCTCTATCTGCTGATCTTCGGCCATGTGCTGGAGGACCGCGTCCAGGTCTACGACCAGATCAGCTACACCGCCTTCCTGGTGCCCGGGCTGGTGATGATGAGCATCCTGCAGAACGCGTTTGCCAACAGTTCGTCGTCGCTGATCCAGTCCAAGATCACCGGCAACCTGGTGTTCGTGCTGCTGCCGCCGCTGTCGCACTGGGAGATGTTCGGGGCCTACGTGACCGCGGCCATCGTGCGCGGGCTCGCGGTGGGACTCGGCGTGCTGCTGGTGACGGTGTGGTTCGCCGACCTGCATGTGGCCAACGTGGCGTGGATCGTCGTGTTCGCGCTGCTCGGCGCCGGCATGCTGGGCACGCTGGGGCTGATCGCCGGCATCTGGGCCGAGAAGTTCGACCAGCTGGCCGCCTTCCAGAACTTCCTGATCATGCCGGCGACCTTCCTGTCCGGCGTGTTCTATTCGATTCACTCGCTGCCCGCGTTCTGGCAGAAGGTATCGCACGCCAATCCGTTCTTCTACATGATCGACGGGTTCCGCCATGGCTTCTTCGGCGTCTCCGACGTGTCGCCGTGGTTCAGCCTGGCCGTGGTGGCGAGCGCCTTCGCGGTGGTCGCGACGATCGCGCTGCGGCTGCTGCAGAGCGGCTACAAGCTGCGGCACTGATCTTGCGAGACCAGGCCGGACCGACACGCGCGACAGCGGGGACGCACACAGACGAAACGAGATTCACCATGCTGCCTACACCGGAACAAGTCAGGGACTACATCGCCCAGGGGCTGCCCTGCGAACACCTTGAAGTGGAGGGCGACGGCCAGCACTTCTTCGCCACGATCGTCAGCGCCGAGTTCGAGGGCAAGCGGCTGATCCAGCGCCATCAGCGCGTCTATGCCGCGCTTGGCGACCGCATGCGGGCCGAGATCCACGCGCTGTCGATGAAGACGCTGACGCCCGCCGAATGGCAAGGCGGGCAGGGCGACCAGGGCGGCCAGCCGGGCCGCGGCTGAGCGGCCGCGTACCTGCGTATCCCTCATGGATCAACTGCAAATACACGGCAACGGCCCGCTGCGCGGCGAGATCCGCGTGTCGGGCGCGAAGAACGCCGCGCTGCCGATCCTGTGCGCCAGCCTGCTGACGGCCGACACGCTGACGCTGCGCAATGTCCCCGGTCTGCACGACGTGCGCACCATGCTGGCGCTGCTGCGCCAGATGGGCGTGCGCATCGAACAGGACGGCACGCAGCTGACGCTGGACGCGCGCGAGATCGCCTCGCCCGAGGCGCCGTATGAGATGGTCAAGACCATGCGCGCGTCGATCCTGGTGCTCGGACCGCTGGTCGCGCGCCTGGGCGAGGCGCGGGTGTCGCTTCCCGGCGGCTGCGCCATCGGCGCGCGCCCCGTGGACCAGCACATCAAGGGCCTGCAGGCGATGGGCGCCGAGATCGCCATCGAGCACGGCTTCATCCACGCCCGCGCGCGCCGGCTCAAGGGCGCGCGCATCGTCACCGACATGATCACGGTGACGGGCACCGAGAACCTGCTGATGGCCGCCACGCTGGCCGACGGCGAGACCGTGCTGGAGAACGCCGCACGCGAGCCCGAGGTGACCGACCTGGCCAATCTTCTGGTCGCCATGGGCGCACGGATCGAAGGCATCGGCACCGACCGGCTGGTGATCCAGGGCGTCGAGCGGCTGCACGGCGCCGAGCATGCGGTGATCGCCGACCGCATCGAGGCTGGCACCTTCCTGTGTGCAGCCGCGGCGACACTGGGCGAGGTCGTGGTACGCGATGTCTCGCCTGGCATCCTCGACGCGGTGCTCGACAAGCTGGTCGAAGCCGGCGCAACGATCGAGCGCGGCGCCGACTGGGTGCGGCTGTCGATGCGCCAGCGCCCGCGCGCGGTCAGCTTCCGGACCTCCGAATATCCGGCCTTTCCGACCGACATGCAGGCGCAGTTCATGGCGCTCGATTGCGTGGCCGATGGCGCCGCGCGCGTCACCGAGACGATCTTCGAGAACCGCTTCATGCACGTGCAGGAGCTGAACCGGCTCGGCGCCAATATCGCGGTCGAAGGCAATACCGCGGTGGTGACCGGCGTGCCGCGCCTGTCCGGCGCCCGCGTGATGGCGACCGACCTGCGCGCCTCGGCCAGCCTGGTGATTGCCGGCCTGATCGCCGACGGCGAAACGGTGATCGACCGCATCTATCATCTGGACCGCGGCTACGACCGCATGGAAGACAAGCTGTCGGCAGTCGGTGCGCGCATTCGGCGCATCGCCGGCTGACCCAGCGACGAACAAGACGATGAGCCCATCTCCGAACCAGCTGACCCTGGCCCTTTCCAAGGGCCGGATCTTTACCGAAACCATGCCGCTGCTGGCGGCCGCGGGCATCGAGGTCACCGAAGACCCGGAAACCTCCCGCAAGCTGATCCTGCCGACCACCGACCCGGACGTGCGCGTGATCATCGTGCGCGCCTCCGACGTGCCGACCTATGTGCAGTACGGCGCCGCCGACTTCGGCGTGGCCGGCAAGGACGTGCTGATGGAACACGGCATGGCCGGCCTGTATGCGCCGATCGACCTGAATATCGCGCGCTGCCGCATGTCGGTGGCGGTGCCGGCGGGCTTCGACTATGCCCGCGCGGTGCGCCAGGGCGCGCGGCTGGCGGTGGCGACCAAGTATGTGCAGACCGCGCGCGAGCACTTCGCCAAGAAGGGCGTCCACGTCGATCTGATCAAGCTGTACGGTTCGATGGAGCTCGGTCCGCTGGTTGGACTGGCCGATGCGATCGTCGACCTGGTCAGCACCGGCGGCACGCTGCGCGCCAACAATCTGGTGGAAGTCGAGGAGATCGTGCAGATCTCGTCGCGGCTGGTGATCAACCAGGCCGCGCTCAAGCTCAAGCGCGAGCGGCTGGCGCCGATCCTCGAAGCGTTTGAACGGGCCTCCGCGGCCGTGGCGTGATGCCATGGCCGACGGCCCGGGGAAGGGAATCATGAACGAACAAAGCCTGAACATTCGCCGACTGGATTCGGCCAGCACGGACTTCCCCGTGCGGCTGCGCCAGCTGCTGGCCTTCGAGGCCGGCGAGGACGAGGCCATCGAGCGCGCCGTTGCGCAGATCCTGGCCGACGTCAAGGTGCGCGGCGATGCCGCGGTGCTGGAATACACACTGCGCTTCGACCGCGTCGAGGCGGAGTCGCTGGCCGCGCTGGAACTGTCGCCGGCCGAGATGGACGCCGCGCTCGAGGAACTCGAGCCCAAGCGCCGCGCCGCGCTCGAGGCGGCCGCGGCGCGCGTGCGCGCCTACCACGAGAAGCAGAAGATCGAATGCGGCAGCCATAGCTGGGAATACGCGGAGGCCGACGGCACCGTACTGGGCCAGAAGGTGACGCCGCTCGATCGCGTCGGCCTCTATGTGCCGGGCGGCAAGGCGGCCTATCCGTCGTCGGTGCTGATGAACGCGATTCCGGCCCGCGTCGCCGGCGTCAAGGAAGTGATCATGGTGGTGCCGACCCCGGGCGGCGTGCGCAATCCGCTGGTGCTGGCCGCCGCGGCGATCGCCGGCGTCGACCGCGTGTTCACGATCGGCGGCGCGCAGGCCGTCGGCGCGCTGGCCTACGGCACCGAGACGCTGCCGCAGGTCGACAAGATCGTCGGCCCGGGCAATGCCTATGTCGCCGCGGCCAAGCGCCGCGTGTTCGGCACGGTCGGCATCGACATGATCGCCGGCCCGTCCGAGATCCTGATGATCTGCGACGGCAGCACCGACCCGGACTGGGTGGCGATGGACCTGTTCTCGCAGGCCGAGCACGACGAGATGGCGCAGTCGATCCTGCTGTGCCCGGATGCCGGCTATCTGCTGAAGGTCGAGGACAGCATCCGCCGCCTGCTCGACGACATGCCGCGCCGCGACGTGATCGCGGCCTCGATCGGCGGCCGCGGCGCGCTGATCAAGGTCCGCGACATGGACGAGGCCTGCGACATCGCCAATGCGATCGCGCCCGAGCACCTGGAGATCTCCGCGCTCAATCCGCGCCAGTGGGCCGAGAAGATCCGCCACGCCGGCGCGATCTTCCTGGGCCAGTTCACCAGCGAATCGCTGGGCGACTACTGCGCGGGGCCGAACCACGTGTTGCCGACCTCGCGCACCGCGCGCTTCTCGTCGCCGCTGGGCGTCTATGACTTCCAGAAGCGCTCGAGCCTGATCGAGGTCAGCGAGACGGGCGCGCAGATGCTGGGCCAGATCGCGGCAGAACTGGCCTATGGCGAAGGCCTGCAGGCGCATGCCCGCAGCGCCGAATACCGCCTCAAGCGCAGTTGAATTGCCGGGGCGTGCGTGCCGGGCCGGTGCGCCGCCCCGGTGTGCCGCCCCCTCACTCCCCCACCGAAGAGGAAACCATGTCAGCAGTCGAGCCTTCCCTGATCGAGCGAATCATCCGTGACGACGTCCGCGCCATGGGCGCCTATCACGTGGCCGATTCGCACGGTCTGATCAAGCTCGACGCGATGGAGAACCCGTACCGGCTGCCTGCCGAGTTGCGCGAACAGCTGGGCAAGCGGCTCGCCGAGGTCGCGCTGAACCGTTATCCGGTGCCGACCAGCGAGGCGCTGCGCGCGCGGCTCAAGACCGTGATGGGCGTGCCCGCCGGCATGGAGATCCTGCTCGGCAACGGCTCGGACGAGATCATCAGCATGCTGGCGCTCGCGGTCGCACGGCCCGGCGCCAAGGTGATGGCGCCGGTGCCCGGCTTCGTGATGTATGCGATGTCGGCGCAGTTCACCGGCCTCGAATTCGTCGGCGTGCCGCTGCGCGCGGACTTCACGCTGGACCGCGAGGCGATGCTGGCCGCGATGGCCGAGCACAAGCCGGCGGTGATCTATCTCGCCTATCCGAACAATCCGACCGGCACGCTGTTCGACGAGCAGGATATGGAGGCGATCGTGCGCGCCGCGCAGGGCGAGGTCTGCCACAGCGTGGTGGTCGTCGACGAGGCCTACCAGCCGTTCGCGCAGCACAGCTGGATGCCGCGGCTGCCGGAGTTCGGCAACCTGCTGGTGATGCGTACCGTGTCCAAGCTTGGCCTGGCCGGCATCCGGCTCGGCTACCTGGCCGGCGATCCGGCCTGGCTCGCGCAGATCGACAAGGTCCGCCCGCCATACAACGTCAACGTGCTGACCGAGGCGACCGCGCTGTTTGTGCTCGAGCATGTCGACGTGCTCGACGAACAGGCCGCGCAGCTGCGCGCCGAGCGCGCCAGCGTGGCCGCGGCGATGGCCGCGCACCCCGGCGTGACGGTGTTTCCGAGTGCCGGCAATTTCCTGCTGGCGCGCGTGCCCGATGCCGCGCGAATTTTCGATCGGCTGCTCGCGCGCAAGGTGCTGATCAAGAACGTGAGTAAAATGCACCCATTGCTGGCCAACTGTCTGCGCGTGACGGTCAGCACCCCCGAAGAAAATGCGCAGTTTCTCGAGGCGTTTGCCGCCTCGCTGCAGGATTAGCACCATGCGTGTTGCCGAGGTCACCCGCAATACCTCCGAGACCCAGATCCGCGTCGCGTTGAATCTGGACGGCACCGGACGCCAGCTGCTGGCTTCCGGCGTTCCCTTCCTGGACCACATGCTGGACCAGATCGCCCGCCATGGCATGTTCGACCTCGAGGTCGAGGCCAAGGGCGACACCCATATCGACGACCACCATACGGTCGAGGACGTCGGCATCACGCTGGGGCAGGCGGTGGCCAAGGCCATCGGCGACAAGAAGGGCATCACGCGCTACGGGCACAGCTACGTGCCGCTCGACGAATGCCTGTCGCGCGTGGTCATCGATTTCTCGGGCCGGCCGGGGCTGGAATTCCACGTGCCGTTCACCCGGGCACGGGTGGGCAGCTTCGATGTCGACCTGACCATCGAGTTCTTCCGCGGCTTCGTCAATCATGCCGGCGTGACCCTGCATATCGACAATCTGCGCGGCATCAATGCCCACCATCAATGCGAAACGGTGTTCAAGGCCTTCGGCCGGGCGCTGCGCATGGCGGTGGAGCTGGACCCGCGCGCGGCCAACACGATTCCGTCGACCAAGGGCACGCTCTGATATCGCTACCGGCGTGATCGAGGGCCGGACAGTCCTACCGCCGACGATCACGCGGACCGATCTCCATCGATCTCTACCGGACTCCACCACCCCCACCGTTTCCGAGGGGACGGCCGCGCGATGCCACGGCCGTTTCCAACATCATGACTACGATTGCAATTGTGGATTACGGCATGGGCAACCTGCGCTCGGTGGCGCAGGCGCTGCGCCGTGCGGCGCCGGACGCCGATGTGCGTGTCGTCGATGCGCCCGAGGGCATCCGTGCCGCCGAGCGCGTGGTGCTGCCCGGCCAGGGCGCGATGCCCGACTGCATGGCGGCGCTGAACGCCTCCGGGCTGCGCGAGGCCGTGCTCGAGGCCGCGGACAGCAAGCCGCTGCTGGGCGTGTGCGTTGGCGAACAGATGCTGTTCGAAGCGAGCAGGGAAAGTAGGGCCGGTGCGGACAGCACGCCATGCCTGGGCCTGATGCCGGGCGAGGTGGTGCGCTTCGAGCTCGACGGCATGACGCAGCCCGACGGCTCGCGCTACAAGGTGCCGCAGATGGGCTGGAACCGCGTTCGCCAGACCCGGCCGCATCCGCTGTGGCAGGGTATTCCCGATCAGAGCTGGTTCTATTTCGTACACAGCTACTATGTGCAGCCGCGCGATTCCGCCCATACTGCCGGGGAAACCGAATATGGCGTCGTGTTTACCAGCGCGGTGGCCCGGGATAATATTTTTGCCACGCAGTTCCACCCCGAGAAGAGCGCGGCGCTTGGCTTGCAGCTCTACCGGAACTTCGTGGACTGGAAGCCCTGATTCACCAAGCCGTTCGACGCAGGCAAGCCCGGGCCGGCAGCGCCGGTCACGCCAGGACAACCTTTTTACTTCAACACGCTCGTCACGCTTATGTTGCTCATTCCGGCCATCGACCTGAAGGACGGTCAGTGTGTACGCCTCAAACAAGGCGATATGGACCAGGCCACCGTCTTCTCCGAAGAGCCCGCCGCCATGGCACGACATTGGGTGGAACAGGGCGCGCGCCGTCTGCACCTGGTCGACCTGAACGGCGCCTTCGTCGGCAAGCCTCGCAATGAGGCGGCCATCAAGGCCATCATTGCCGAGGTCGGCGAAGAGATCCCGGTCCAGCTCGGCGGAGGCATCCGCGACCTGAACACCATCGAGCGCTGGCTGGACGACGGCCTGTCGTACATCATCATCGGCACCGCCGCGGTCAAGAACCCGGGCTTCCTGAAGGACGCGTGCTCGGCGTTCGGCGGCCACATCATCGTCGGCCTCGATGCGCGCGACGGCAAGGTCGCCACCGACGGCTGGAGCAAGCTGACCGGCCACGAGGTCATCGACCTGGCGCGCAAGTACGAGGACTACGGCGTCGAGGCGATCATCTATACCGACATCGGCCGCGACGGCATGCTGCAGGGCATCAACATCGATGCGACGGTCAAGCTGGCCCAGTCGGTGTCGATCCCGGTGATCGCCAGCGGCGGCCTGTCGAACATGAGCGATATCGACCGGCTGTGCTCGGTCGAGAGCGAAGGCGTCGAAGGGGTGATCTGCGGCCGCGCGATCTACTCCGGCGACCTGAATTTCGCGGACGCGCAGGCGCTCGCGGACAAACTGGGCGCGGACAAGTAAGCCGTCGCCATTGCGCCCGGGGGGCGCTGCTGCCCGCGTCGTGCCGCACTGGCGCGCCGCGTGGCAAGGATTCCGATGCTAGCCAAACGTATCATCCCCTGCCTGGACGTGACCAATGGGCGGGTGGTCAAAGGGGTCAACTTCGTCGAATTGCGCGACGCGGGCGATCCGGTCGAGATCGCGCGCCGTTATGACGAACAGGGCGCGGACGAAATCACGTTCCTGGACATCACCGCGACCAGCGACGGCCGCGACCTGATGCTGAACATCATCGAGGCGGTGGCCTCGCAGGTCTTCATTCCGCTGACGGTCGGCGGCGGCGTGCGCACCGTCGAGGACGTGCGCCGGCTGCTCAATGCCGGCGCGGACAAGATCAGCGTCAATTCGTCGGCGATCAGCAATCCGCAGCTGGTGTCCGATGCCACCGCGCGCTACGGTTCGCAGTGCATCGTGGTGGCGATCGACGCCAAGCGCAGCTCGGCACCGGGCGAGCCGCCGCGCTGGGAGGTGTTCACCCACGGCGGGCGCAAGGCGACCGGGCTCGACGCGGTCGAGTGGGCGCGCGAAATGGCGCGCCGCGGCGCCGGCGAGCTGCTGCTGACCAGCATGGACCGCGACGGCACCAGGAGTGGTTTCGATCTGGAGCTGACCCGCGCGGTCAGCGACGCGGTCGGCGTGCCGGTGATCGCCTCGGGCGGCGTCGGCGGGCTGCAGGATCTGGCCGACGGCATCCGCATCGGCCATGCCGACGCGGTGCTGGCGGCGAGCATCTTCCACTACGGCCAGCACACGGTGGCCGAGGCGAAGGCATTCATGGCCCGCGAGGGCATTCCGATGCGGGTTTGACGATGCAAAAGAAGTGGCTCAACAAGGTCAAGTGGGACGATCACGGCCTGGTGCCGGTGATCGTGCAGGAAGTCGGTTCCAACGACGTGCTGATGTTCGCCTTCATGAATCGCGAGGCGCTGCAGCGCACCGTCGAGCTCGGCGAGGCGGTGTTCTGGTCGCGCTCGCGCAAGCGGCTGTGGCACAAGGGCGAGGAATCGGGCCATGTGCAGAAGGTGCACGAGATCCGGCTGGACTGCGACGAGGACGTGGTACTGCTGAAGGTCACGCAGGCCGGCGACATCGCGTGTCATACCGGCCGCCATTCCTGCTTCTTCCAGAAATTCGAGGGCGACGTCGAGGACGGCGACTGGCAGACCGTCGAACCGGTGCTGAAGGACCCCTCGTCCATCTACGGCGGCAATCACTGATGAGCGACGCTTCTGCAAACCAGGCGGACGCGCTGGCCGACGTGCTGGCACGGGTGGCCGCGGTACTCGAATCGCGCAAGCCGGAACACGGCGGCGATCCCGACCAGTCCTATGTGGCGCGGCTGTTCCACAAGGGCGACGACGCGATCCTGAAGAAGATCGGCGAGGAAGCCACCGAAACCGTGATGGCGGCCAAGGACGCGCGCGCCGAGGGTCTCGCCGCGCCTGCGCTCGACAAGGTCGTCTACGAGGTCGCGGACCTGTGGTTCCACAGCATGGTGCTGCTGGCCCGCTTCGGCCTGAGCCCGGCCGACGTGGTCGCCGAACTGGCGCGCCGCGAAGGGCTGTCGGGACTGGCCGAAAAGGCGGCGCGCACGCCCGAGTCGAAGTGATCGTCGGCGCTCCTCGGCGGGCCGCGGTGTATCGTGTGGCACAGTATCGTCTGGACCGAACCGTGCGCACATGCAAGGAGGCGCAATGAGCAACGACTATCCCGGCCGCGATTATCCGGGCCAGGTGGTGCCGAGCAGCGGCGGCGCGCAGCTCGACAGCCTGCGCAAGCTGACCCACATCCTGTACGGGCTGTATGCGATTTTCTGGCTGACCGGCGGCATCACCGCGCTGATCGCGATCATCATCAACTACGTCAAGCGCGACGATGCGCGCGGCACGCTCTATGCATCGCACTTTGCGTGGCAGATCCGATCGTTCTGGTGGTCGGTCGCGTGGACCGTGCTCGGCGGCGTGCTGTTCGCCACCGTGGTCGGCATCGCGCTGGCCTTCATCGTCTGGGGCCTGTTGTCGCTGTGGATTCTTTACCGTATTGTCAAAGGCTGGTTGTATTTGAACGACAGCAAGCCGATGTACCCGGAGCAGCGTTTCTAGACGGCGCGAACTGGGCCAGGGTCGAATCGGGCTTGCCGGTGTCCTTCACTTCGCAATGAAACTTTCATGAACGCACACGAGAATTGCATCTTCTGCAAGATCGTCGCCGGCCAGATACCGTCGCGCAAGGTGTACGAGGACGCCGACATGCTGGCGTTCCACGATATCCATCCGAAGGCGCCGGTGCACTTCCTGATCATTCCGAAGGTGCATGTGAACTCGCTCGCCGACTGTGGCCCGGGCGAAGGCGACGTGCTTGCTAAAATGCTGCTCAAGGCGCCGCAGCTGGCCCAGGAACTGGGTTGCGGCAATGGCTTTCGCACCGTGATCAACACCGGTCCGGATGGCGGCCAGGAGGTCTATCACCTGCATCTGCACGTGATGGGCGGGCCGCGGACCGAATGGAAGGTCGCGCTGCCGTAGCCGCGGCAAGCCTTCAGTAGAGAATCACGTCTGGCCGCTTGCGGCGGACGAAACAGCGCCGGCTACCGTCGCCCGGCGTGCGAGCTCGGACGGAACAACGGGTCCGCGTGGCAAGGTGCCCCGCGGGGCTTCATCAGGAGCAGGAAAATGGGTTCGTTTAGCATTTGGCATTGGCTGATCGTGCTGGTGATCGTCATGCTGGTCTTCGGTACGAAGAAGCTGCGCAACATCGGCCAGGATCTGGGCGGCGCGGTCAAGGGCTTCAAGGACGGCATGAAGGACCCCAACGCCCCGGCGGGCGAGGACACTGCCACCGGTACGCCGAAGGAACTGCGCGATTCGACCACGATCGACGTGGACGCCAAGGAAAAGTCGCGCCAGCAGCAGTAATCCGACCATGCAGTCAGTCGGCGTCCGGCCCGCACGGCCCCGCATCGGTCCGGCCGTGCCCCGGTACACTGATTTCCTCCTTCCTCCCGGCAGCGGCGTGCGGCATTGCGCCCGCCCGCTGTCGGCACTGGCATTGAATCCCGCATGATCGATCTGGGCATTTCCAAGCTGGCGCTGATCGGCGCGGTCGCGCTGATCGTGATCGGGCCCGAGCGGCTGCCCAAGGTCGCCCGCACCGTCGGCGCGCTGGTCGGCCGCGCGCAACGCTATATCAGCGACGTGAAGGCGGAGGTCAGCCGCGAAGTCGAACTCGATGAGTTGCGTCGGATGCGTACCGAGTTCGAGGACGCCGCGCGCGACGTCGAGCGGACCATCCATAAAGAGGTCAACGAGCAGACCCAGTCGCTGAACGAGGCATTGTCGGATGCGATCGCCGAGCCTGGCGCGCCCGGCGCCGGCTCGGGGGATGCGCCGGCGCCGTATGTGCCGAGCTGGGATACCGCGCACAAGATGCACAACGGCCGCAAGAGCTGGCGCGTCAAGCAGGCCGCCGTGCCGAAGTGGTACAAGCGCCAGAACAATGTCCGCGGCTGGGCGCAGTCCGGCGCTGCCCGCGTCAAGCGGCACCGCCCGGCAACGCGCCCCGCGCGTTCTTTCTTCGAGTGACCATGCGGCAGTCCGCCCCGATGCCGGCGGCCGACCGGTCCGCACGTTTGTCGCGCGCCTTGCCGCGTGCGATGTCGCTTTTCTCTTCCCTGTTGTCCGCCCACCGCTGCTGAGCGGCTGCCGCCATGAGCGAATCGCGTTCTCCCGAACCCCAAGACGAATCCCAGCAGGAAACCTTCATCTCGCATCTGGTGGAGCTGCGCGAGCGCATCGTCAAGGCCGTCGCCGGTGTGCTGGTGGTATTCGTCAGCCTGGTGTACTGGGCGCCGGATATCTTCAATCTGTTTGCGCGTCCGCTGATGGAGTCGCTGCCCAAGGGCGGCAAGATGATCGTCACCGACGTGACCGGCTCGTTCTTCGTGCCGATGAAGGTCACGTTGCTGGTCGCCTTCCTGATCGCGCTGCCATGGGTGCTGTACCAGGTCTGGCAATTCGTCGCGCCCGGTCTCTATCAGCATGAGAAGCGTTTGATCATGCCGCTGGTCACCAGCAGCTATCTGCTGTTCCTGTTCGGCGTGGCGTTCGCGTACTTCCTGGTGTTTCCCACGGTGTTCCATTTCATGGCGCACTACAACGCGCCGCTGGGCGCCGAGATGTCGACCGACATCGACAAGTATCTCGGCTTCGCGATGACAACGTTCCTCGCCTTCGGCATCACGTTCGAAGTGCCGGTGGTCGTCATCGTGCTGGTGCGCTTCGGCGTGGTGGAACTGGAGAAACTCAAGCAGATCCGCCCGTATGTGATCGTTGGCGCCTTCATCATCGCGGCCATTGTCACGCCGCCCGATGTGCTGTCGCAGCTGCTGCTGGCGATTCCGCTGATCCTGCTCTACGAGCTTGGCCTGCTGATGGCCAAGGTCATCGGCCGTCCGTTGCCCAATGACGGCGCCGCAAAGGAGTCGCAAGCCGACTGATTGGTGCTACGGGGCGCAAACATTGCGTCCTTTTTGCACCAAAATGGGGAAAATCACCGTTTCTCCTGTTGCTGTTCAGCAACAAAAGCCGCCCTCAGGAACGGTTTACGACGAAAAAGCCTTCTGAGCGCGCGGGAGCCTGACACATAATACGCAGCAGACGTGATGGTGAATGCGTCGCCCAAGCACTTGGGCAACCCAAGATTTCCCAATCAGTTGACAAGGAAAGTGTCGATATGAAGATGAAACTGTTTGCAGCTGCAGTCGCCGCCCTGGCCGCTGGTGGTGCCTACGCCCAGTCGAGCGTGACCCTGTACGGCGTGGTCGACGCTGGTATCGAGTACAACAACAACGCTGGTCAGACGGGCGAAAACCTGTTCAAGATGACGTCCGGCGGCCAGTCGGGCTCGCGTTGGGGCCTGCGTGGCGTGGAAGACCTGGGCGGTGGCCTGAAGGGTCTGTTCGTGCTGGAAAGCGGTTTCGATCTCGACACCGGCCGTTCGGGCCAAGGTGGCCGTCTGTTCGGTCGTAGCGCCTACGTCGGTCTGCAGAACCAGTTCGGCACCCTGACCCTGGGCCGTCAACAGACCCCGTTCTACGACTTCGGTCTGCAGTTCGACCCGATGGCGATCGCTCCGCGTTACTCGATCACCTCGCAAGCTGTCGAGTTCCAATCGCGTGCTGACAACGCCGTCAAGTACGTCGGCAAGTTCGGCGGCCTGACCGCGTCGGCAATGTACTCGTTCCGCGCTGACGGCCAAGAAGTTGCTGGCCGCAACGTGTTCGGCCGCGAAATGGGCGCCATGCTGTCGTACGCAGCTGGTCCGTTCGCGATCGGTGCTGCCTACGACGACCTGCACGTCGGTACCGAAGCTAACCAGGCTCCGGTGATCCGCCGCGCTACGGTTGCTGGTACCTACGCTTTCGGTCCGGCCAAGGCGTTCGTTGGCTACCGTTGGGCGAAGGCTTCGGACGGCGCTGTTCTGCCGGGCGCTGTTGGTGCTGACACCACGACGTCGAACCTGTACTGGGCTGGCCTGGCGTACCAAATGACCCCGGCCTTCTCGGTCACGGGTGCTGCGTACTACCAGGACTTCCGCCGCAGCGGTGCTGATCCGTGGCAATTCGTGCTGACCGGCGACTACGCTCTGTCGAAGCGCACCGACATCTACACCTCGCTGTCGTACACCCTGAACAAGGATGGTTCGGCTCTGGGCGTGTCGGGCTTCAACACCGCCGCTACCGCCACCGCGCCTGCCACGTTCAACGTGGAGCCGGGCAAGGACCAGTTCGGTGCCATCATCGGCGTGCGCCACAAGTTCTAATTTGACGCGAGCAATCGCATCAAGTTAGCTTGATCGAAACGCCGGCATCCTTCGGGATGCCGGCGTTTTGTTTTGTAGGGTCCGTTTTGTCAGGTCCGGATCTGCAGGATCGGGCGCTGCGACGCGCGCTATGCAAGCGGCGCGCTGCCCCGCCGAAGTGCTCTAGCTGTGGATTGCAGTCGACGAGCAGACGAACAGGCGGCGGCATGCTGTCGGGCTCCAACCGTCTCCTGGTATCTCCACGCTGGCGTCGACGTTTAGCCGAACGCCTGTCGGTGCGGCAGCATCGCCTTCATCGGTCCCCCAAAGCATGGCCGGGTTCGGTGTGGGTGGGCAGGGCAGCGCGAAGACCGGCTCTGCGCCATCAGCACGCGCATCTCGAAAGATCGCGCGGCGTAGGCCATACCGATCGGCAATCCGAATGGCAATCCATACCGCTCGGCTCATCCACGATCGGTAGACGCCAATAAAAAAGCCCCTTGGCAAACACCAAGGGGCTTTTGTTCGACCGCCGACGGGAAGGGAGGATCCTCCTCAATCTTCCTCGTCGTACGGCAACACACGCCGCGGCGGCGGAGGACGCTTGCCGATCATCACCGTGACTTCGGTCGGCTTGCCGCGGCGTACGACCTTCATCTTGACTTCCGTGCCCGGCTTGAGCTGCGCGATCGCATTGAGCAGGGCCGTGGTATCGGTGATCGGTTGATCCTGGACGGCGACCAGCACGTCTCCCGGACGCACGCCGGCCTTGTCGGCGGGGCCGCCCTGGACGATCGCGGCGATCAGCGCGCCCTCCTTCGCTTCGAGCCCGAACGATTCGGCGATCTCCGGCGTCATGTCCTGCGGCTCGACCCCGATCCAGCCGCGCGTCACCGAACCGGTCGAAATGATCGACTCCATTACCTGCTTGGCGGTCGACACCGGAATCGCGAAGCCGATCCCCAGCGAACCACCCGAGCGCGAGTAGATTGCCGTATTGATGCCCAGCAGATTGCCCTGCGCGTCGACCAGCGCGCCGCCAGAGTTGCCCGGGTTGATCGCGGCGTCGGTCTGGATGAAGTTTTCGAAGGTATTGATGCCGAGGTGGCTGCGGCCCAGCGCCGACACGATGCCCATCGTCACCGTCTGGCCCACGCCGAACGGGTTGCCGATCGCCAGCACCACATCGCCGACCTTGACGTTCTCGAGGCGCCCCAGCGTGATCGCCGGCAGATCCGTCAGCGTGATCTTGAGCACCGCCAGGTCCGTTTCCGGGTCGGAGCCCACGACCTTGGCGTTGGCCTTGCGGCCATCGGTCAGCGCGACCTCGATCTCGTCGGCGCCGTCCACCACATGATGGTTGGTTAGAATGTAGCCCTCGGCGCTGACGATCACCCCCGAGCCCAGGCTCGATACCGGCTCCTGCCGCTCGGGCAGCCGGTCACCGAAGAAGAAGCGGAACCACGGATCGTCGGCCTGCGGATTGCCCCGGCGCGCGCCGTTCTTGCTGGTGAAGATGTTGACGACCGCCGGCATCGCCAGCTGCGCCGCCTCGCTATACGAGCGTTCCGCCGATGGTCCGGTGACATTCGGCACCACTTCCTTGAGCGCGACGATCGGCGAACCGGATTGGACCGCGACGCGCCCGCGTTGCAGCCAATCCGGTTTCAACGTCGCCACGACAAACCAGATGGCCAGCACAACCGTGACGGCCTGGGCAAAGAACAGCCAGAAGCGGCGCAACATATTGGAGTTTGGGCTGAAAATGAAAACAAAAGAGCTTGAATTGTACTTGAACGACCTGTTGGAGGTCCCCCGCTACAAGGACTATTGTCCGAATGGTCTGCAAGTACAAGGTCGGCCGGAAGTCACTCATATCGTGACCGGAGTGACCGCCAGTGTTGCTCTGCTCGATGCCGCGATCGAAGCCGGTGCCGATGCCATCCTGGTCCATCACGGCTATTTCTGGCGCGGCGAGGATGCCCGCGTGATCGGCCAAAAGCATGGCCGGCTGCGCCGCCTGCTGGTGTCGGACACCAATCTGCTGGCCTACCACCTGCCGCTCGACGGCCATCCCGAACTAGGCAACAACGCCCAACTGGGACGCGAGCTCGGCTTGAATCCGACCGGACGTTTCGGCGACGACCAGCTCGGCTGGACCGGCACGCTGCCGCAATCGATGACGCTGCGCATGCTGGCCGACCACATCGCCGGCGTGCTCGGCCGCGAGCCGCTGGCGATCGGCGATCCGGATCTGCCGGTACGCACGGTTGGCTGGTGTACCGGCGGCGCGCAAGGCTATTTCGACGGAGCGATTGCCGCGGGAGTCGATGTCTATCTGAGCGGCGAGGTGTCCGAGCAGACCACGCATCTGGCGCGCGAGAGCGGCGTCGGCTATATCGCCGCCGGCCATCACGCCACCGAGCGCTACGGCGTCCGCGCGCTCGGCACCCATCTGGCGCAGCAGTTCGGCCTGCGCCATACCTTCATCGACATTCCGAACCCGGTATAAAGCGGGCTTTCTCGGCCGGCTTTCTCACCGGGCGCCGGCCGTGAGGCCGGTACCGACTGCACTCAGGCGCGGCTGCTCTTCAGGCTGTCTCGGATCTCGCGCAGCAGCTTGATGTCTTCCGGATCCTCTGGCGCCGGTGCCGGCGGTTCGGCGGCGCGCAGGCGATTGATCGCACGTACCATCATGAAAATGATGAAGGCCAGGATCAGGAAGTTGACCAGGATGGTCAGGAAATTGCCGTAGGCGAATACCGGCACGCCGGCCTTTTTCAAGGCATCGAGCGTCATTGGCGTTCCCGCGGGGGGATCGGACAACACCAGAAACAGATTGGAAAAGTCCAGTTTGCCGATGATGCGGCCCACCAGGGGCATGATCAGGTCATTGACCACGGAATCCACGATTTTTCCGAAAGCCGCGCCGATAATCACGCCGACCGCGAGGTCGACCACGTTGCCGCGCATCGCGAAGGTCTTGAATTCCGACATCATGCTCATGGCTTAACTCCTTGCTGTTGTTCATTTTTCACCACGGACCGCAGCGCAAGACTGCCGCAACGATGCCGCAAACGCAAGCCTGAAGCGGCTTTGCGGCAGACTGATGTCGCTCCCCTACACCCTGGCGCGATGACCGAACACCCCCGGGTAACCGCGCTTTCACTGGCCAATGTGCCTAAGGTACAATTTACGGTTGACGCAAAATCTAAATTGACTTCCCCTGGGGTTTGGAATGAGTGACCAGCAAAGCGTGAAGAGCGTGGATAAGGGGCGTCGCAATTGGTTGATCGCGACGTCTGTGGCTGGCGGCATCGGAGGAGTGGCAGTTGCGGTGCCGTTTGTCAGTACGTTTGCACCGTCGGAAAAGGCCAAGGCGGCAGGCGCGCCGGTCGAGGCCGACATCAGCGGGCTCAAGCCCGGCGAAATGATGACGGTCGAATGGCGCGGCAAGCCCGTCTGGATTCTGCGTCGCACCGACGAAATGCTGGCGTCGCTGAAAAAGACCGACGCCGAAGTGGCCGACCCGGACTCGGAAATCCCGTTCACGATGGAGACCCCCGAGTACTGCAGGAACGAAACCCGCTCCCGGCCCGAGCACAAGGACATTCTCGTCGTCGTCGGTATCTGCTCCCATCTCGGTTGCTCCCCGTCCGGCCCGTTCGCGGCTGGCGCCAATCCCACCCTCGGTTCCGACCCCGGTTTCCTCTGCCCGTGCCACGGCTCGACTTTCGACCTGGCAGGCCGCGTCTTCAAGAACAAGCCGGCACCCCAGAACCTTGACGTTCCCCCATACCAGTTCCTCACCGACACCACGATCGTGATCGGCAAAGACGAAAAAGGAGAGGCTTGATCATGGCGGCGGAAAAGCAAGTCAAGACGACCGGCCTGCTGGGCTGGATCGACGCGCGCTTCCCGGCGACGCAGCTGTGGGAAGACCATCTGTCGAAGTACTACGCACCGAAGAACTTCAACTTCTGGTACTTCTTCGGCTCGCTGGCGCTGCTGGTGCTGGTGATCCAGATCGTCACCGGCATTTTCCTGGTGATGAACTACAAGCCCGACGGCACGCTGAACGCCGCCGGCATCCCGGTGGCCTACGCCAGCGTCGAGTTCATCATGCGCGAGGTGCCCTGGGGCTGGTTGATCCGCTACATGCACTCGACCGGCGCCTCGGCGTTCTTCGTGGTCGTCTATCTGCACATGTTCCGCGGGCTGCTGTACGGTTCGTACCGCAAGCCGCGCGAACTGGTCTGGATCTTCGGCTGCCTGATCTTCCTGACGCTGATGGCCGAAGCCTTCATGGGCTATCTGCTGCCGTGGGGCCAGATGTCGTACTGGGGCGCCCAGGTGATCGTCAACCTGTTCTCGGCGATCCCGGTGATCGGCCAGGACCTGTCGCTGTTCATCCGCGGTGACTACGTGGTCAGCGACGCAACGCTGAACCGCTTCTTCTCGTTCCACGTGATCGCCGTGCCGCTGGTGCTGCTGGGTCTGGTGGTCGCGCACATCATCGCCCTGCACGAAGTGGGCTCGAACAACCCGGATGGCGTCGAGATCAAGGCCAACAAGGACGAAAACGGCGTGCCGATCGACGGCATCCCGTTCCACCCGTACTACTCGGTGCACGACCTGATGGGCGTTGGCGTGTTCCTGATCCTCTTCTCGGCCGTGATCTTCTTCTTCCCCGAGATGGGCGGCTACTTCCTGGAACACAACAACTTCTTCCCGGCCGATCCGCTGAAGACGCCGCCGCACATCGCGCCGGTCTGGTATTTCACGCCGTTCTATTCGATGCTGCGTGCCACCACGGCCAACTTCCTGCCGATCCTGTGGATCTTCTTCGCGGTGCTGCTGGGCATCCTGTTCCTGCGCAGCAAGAGCCTGAAGGTCAAGGGCATCGCGGTCGCGATCGCCGTGCTGCTGGCGCTGGGCTTCTACTTCATCGACGCCAAGTTCTGGGGTGTGGTGATCATGGGCGGTTCGGTGATCATCCTGTTCTTCCTGCCCTGGCTCGACCATTCGCCGGTCAAGTCGATCCGCTACCGTCCGGCTTTCCACAAGACGATCCTGATGGTCTTCGTCGTGTTCTTCCTGATCCTGGGCTACCTCGGCGTGCAGCCGCCGTCGCCGATCGGTGAGAAGGTGTCGCAGCTGGGTACGCTGCTGTACTTCGCCTTCTTCCTCGCGATGCCGCTGTGGAGCCGCGTCGGCACCTTCCAGCCGGTGCCCGACCGCGTGACGTTCAAGCACCACTAAGCCAGGCCCAAGGACAAGGAACAACGATGAAAAAGCTGCTTTCCATTCTCGCGCTGGCCGGTGCGTGCTTTGCCGGTGCGCCCGCCATCGCCGCCGAAGGGGGCTATCCGCTCGAGCCGGCGCCGGTCAACACCAGCGACCTGTTCTCGCTGCAGCGTGGCGCCAAGCTGTTCGTCAACTACTGCCTGAACTGCCACGGCGCGTCGATGATGCGCTACAACCGGCTGCGCGATATCGGCCTGACCGAAGAGCAGATCCGCGAGAACCTGATGTTCACCGCGGACAAGGTCGGCGAAACGATGACCATCGCGATGCAGCCGAAGGACGCCAAGGCGTGGTTCGGCGCCGCGCCGCCGGATCTGTCGGTGATCGCCCGCGCCCGCGGCGACGCGTGGCTGTATACGTATCTACGTACCTTCTACCGCGACGACACCCGTGCGACCGGCTGGAACAACCTGGTCTTCCCGAGCGTCGGCATGCCGCACGTGCTGTGGGAACTGCAGGGCCAGCGCGCCGCCAAGTTCGCCGAAGCGGAAGAGCATGGTCAGAAAGTGCACAAGTTCGTCGGTTTCGAACAGCTGACGCCCGGCAGCATGACGCCGCTGCAGTACGATACCGCCGTCGCCGACCTGGTCGCCTATCTGGACTGGATGGCCGAGCCGGCGCAGAACCATCGCCGCCGTCTCGGCGTGTGGGTGCTGCTGTTCCTGGGCGTCTTCACCGTGTTCGCCTGGCGCCTGAACGCCGCCTACTGGAAAGACGTCAAGTAATTCCGGTAGACCGCCCGAGGGCTAGTGCGGAGTTGCGTATGCGGCACCGCCTGGCCCTTTTTCCTTTGTGACGGAATGAATTTTGGATCGAGCCCGGGGCGCCCCATGCGGCGCCCGCCGAGCCACCAATCCAGCATTCCGTTACGCTATTTGTAACGAATTTGCTTTCCGATGGTGGGTTCTGACAGAATGTTTGACCCAACTTCGGCCTAGCGCCGCCTCCAAGGAATCCCAACCATGATGGTGTTGTATTCGGGCACCACCTGCCCGTTCTCTCAGCGTTGCCGCCTGGTCCTGTTCGAAAAGGGCATGGACTTCGAAATCCGCGACGTCGACCTGTTCAACAAGCCGGAAGACATCTCGGTGATGAATCCCTACGGCCAGGTCCCCATCCTGGTCGAGCGCGACCTGATCCTGTACGAATCCAACATCATTAACGAGTACATCGACGAGCGCTTCCCGCACCCGCAGCTGATGCCGGCCGATCCGGTGCAGCGCGCCCGCGCCCGCCTGTTCCTGTTCAACTTCGAGAAGGAACTGTTCACCCACGTCTACGTGCTGGAGAACGAAAAGGGCAAGACCGCCGAGAAGAGCCACGAGCGTGCCCGCGGCGCGATCCGCGACCGCCTGACGCAACTGGCGCCGATCTTCGTCAAGAACAAGTACATGCTCGGCGAAGAGTTCTCGATGCTGGACGTTGCCATCGCCCCGCTGCTGTGGCGCCTGGATCATTACGGCATCGAGCTGTCGAAGAACGCCGCGCCGCTGCTGAAGTACGCGGAACGGATCTTCAGCCGCCCCGCCTATATCGAAGCGCTGACCCCGTCGGAAAAGGTGATGCGCCGCTAAGCCGGCCCGGCCCGAGCCCGCTCGGGCCACCGGCGCGACGCCACTGGAAGTCTTATGCCTGAAACCTCGACCAAGCCCTACCTGATCCGCGCCATTTACGAATGGTGCACGGACAACGGCTTCACTCCGTATATCGCCGTGTTCGTCGACGCGAACACCAACGTGCCGCGCGAATTCGTCAAGAACAACGAGATCGTGCTGAACGTCAGCTTCGACGCGACCAGCGGTCTGGAAATGGGCAACGAGTGGATCAGCTTCAGCGCCCGCTTCGGCGGCGTCTCGCGCAAGCTCGACGTGCCGGTCGATAACGTGCTGGCAATCTACGCGCGCGAGAACGGGCAGGGCATGGCCTTCCCGGTCGAACGCAGCGTGCCAGAGACCCAGGCTGCAACCGAACGAGAACTGAATCCGCCGCCGAAACTGGCTCCGGTCGAAAGCGATGGCGCCGCGCAAGCCGACGGCGCCGATGCTTCGGACGACGACGATCCGAATCCGCCCCCGGTGCCCCGGATTGGTACGCGCAAGCCTTCGTTGAAGGTCGTCAAGTAAGCCCCTTCGGCCGGTCAGTTCTTGACTGGCCAACCATCGCCAAGGCAGCCCGCATGCAGTAGAATCGCGGTCTGCATTCATGCCGGCTTAGCTCATCAGGTAGAGCAGTTGATTTGTAATCATCAGGTGGCGGGTTCGAGTCCTGCAGCCGGCACCAAAGAGTTCAAGGGTTACGCGAGTTTCGCGTGACCCTTTTGCTTTTGTGGGCGCTGCATGTCCGTACAATGGGCAGTTGCTATGGTGCCAAAAGCACCCATGTACCAATACTGGAGCGTGATACTTTGGCAGGATGAGGCAGCAAGTCTCTTCGATGCAACCGATAGCGAAAGCCTGAGGAATGTAAAAGCTACCGTACTACCAGCTCGGGTCGAGTATCCATTCCTCGGATGTTTGGCATCATCTGACTTCCTGTCGCTTTCGAGAACACATCCATGTTCATGCGCCGGGGCGTCATTCGTGTCAGCCTTCCGGGTCTCACCCCCGCGCCCGCGAACAATTAACACCGCAAAAGAGTGAAGCCTTGGGCTGGCTCCTTCAAGTTCCGCGCGATAAGTGAATTTCCGCTTTGGCCACACAGCTCGCAACTAGCCTATCAGCTTCATTTTGCGTGAGGGCTTCGAATAAAACCCCTCCTCCATCGCGATTTAGCGCAATCATGAATTGTCGGAATGCTGCTTCCGTCGATGTGAGCCAAGATATTGATTTCATCGCGCGAACGACCGCTTTAGCAAGGGGCCCTCGGGCTGCGGTGCCAGGTCTCTCAACAAAAGCTTGTCGGATATCGGCAGTCTTCAGAATGAGACGAAGAGTCCCTTCTGGATCTGAAGGGTCGGCTATCTTTGCTATGTGCACATTCCACCACAACTTGGAAACGGCATTGTCGTCCCGAACGCCCGTACGTCCTTGAGCAAAAAAGTGAAGCGCCACTGATTTGTCCAATTGGTCGTCTTTGATCTTCCGTAGCCAACGGGCGCGCGTGTAGTCTATGCACTCTATGTGAGTGAGACGTACCCAGACGCGTTCTTCACGGGCTATGGCGGGAGTCATGCCTTCGAGCGCTTGGTGGACGAGGAGGGAGTTTCGTACGTAGGCTTCAGCTGTCTCCTCTGCTCCGTCAAGCATGGAGAATTTTTCGCGGTCAATGCGTACGACGGAACTTTCAATTTCCCATCCGTTGTCCCCTAAAAGATCCTTGAAATCCCCGATCTTATAGCGCTGCCGGTTGGTGGAAATGTCCTCGTATAACTGTTGTAATTTTGCTTCCGACAGGAATTTAAGCGCTTCACTCGCCATGGACGTCGCCTACCAAAATGCTGTCAAGTGTGCGAATGGGGTTTTCGAGTAGCGCCTGCGCATCTTCGAGAATTGACTTGCCAGCTCCCGGGGTAATGCCTTTGGCGTCGCACCGTGCCATAAATGGCTTAAACCACCGCCGAGACTCATAAGAATCCTGGGCATCTCGAATTGCATCAAGTACTTCCATGATCGCCGGTAAATAAACCGCATTCATGATTACAGGGGCACCCGCTGACTGTCCCCGAAGTAGGCTGATCATTTTATATGTATTGGGCGCTACCAAAATAGCTATGCGGTTTCTGTCAAGGATGACTTGAATTTTCCCTTCGGGAATGTCGCGTGATGTGTCGAGTTCAAAGATGCTTTCGATAGGCGTGAGTTTTGCTAGTCCAACGCTGATAATCGATTCGTCACCTATGGCAATAATATCGCCATTCTCTAGTGAAATAGGTGGGGCGAATTCGGCATGAATCGTGCCGGGATCCCAGTCTGTGAGTGGGTCAGTTAGCCAAATTATGGGCCGCAACAGAACGCGATTTAACAATGCGCCTGGGGGAAAGTCGAAGCGGCCGGAGTCCCACGCAAGTCGGCGTAGTTCAGTGAAATATGTATCATTACATCGAATAAAGCAGCCAACTGCTGCCCGGTTGCTTTCAAGCAAGCTTTTGATCCCGGGCTCTGTGAGGCTGATTCGATAGTCTAGGGAAAGTGATCCAGTTTCACGATTCTCCTCCACGCGGAAATCGATATTGAACTCGCCTGAAGTGAAGTCGCCAGTGAACGGGCTCAAGACAGGGTGCGGAAATCGAGTATCGTCGGATAGCCTCATGCTAGCGCTCCGCGAGCGTCTGCCGTCATTGCGAGGAGTTCAATCGGCCCTTCGTAGGGCTCATCAAATGATACGGAAAATGAATAACGCTGCCCTGCTTCTACGTGCAGATTGACAGTGCCGTGCGAAAGCGTACCGATGCCGCAGGCGGTAAGCATCAGCTTGTCTGGAGCATTTACGCCGAGCGCTTGCACTGTGAGTGCCACACGTCCTGACCTTACGGGGCTGAAATACAGAACACGATCCCGTGCTTTGCCGTTCATGTCTCGTTCTATCCGATTTCGGACATCTCTCAGTTCCACTGCAATTTGAGTAGCCGTTGAGCCTGAATCTCCGCCGCCGCCTCCTCCGCCGGGACCAACTTTTCCGCGTCCGCTTGGGTCGCGCTTGGGCCCGCCAGAGCGCTTGCCGGCTTGTCCACCTGAAGCACCTTCATCCGTACTAGGTTGACCACCTTTGAGCCGTTCGCGTTTAGCGGCATCATAGGTGTACTTTTCGGGGTCGCTCTCGGCGTTGGAGCCGGGCTGGGCATCGGCCTTCCCTGGCTCGGCGAAGAAGCGTCCCAGTTCGTCTAGAACAACCGATCCTTGAGGTTGTACCCCCGCAGTATCGCGGATCATGTCGCGAATGCGTTCCCCGAGTTTCCGCATTGCGCGTGTCGCGGCAGAGCGCTTTATAGGATCAGCTATACGCTCGGCCGAAAACGCACTATGAGCGGGGTTCTCCAGTTTTTTCAGCAACTTGCCCGCTTCGCCGTCGTGGGGTTCGACCAAGACAATGAAGTCTCGCGATCCAGGAAAACGTGCCAACGCATGCCCGAAGTGACGTAGGTTGTCCGTAATAAGCATCCCGTTCCGGATGAAACCCACCCTGCGAGGCATGTCTACTTCAGTAAGAATGCGAACTCGAATTTGTCCGAGCTCGGGGATATCGAAAATCTCCTCCTTGGCCATCTCCGATACGAGGCAACGATATAGCTGGCGGGCGAACTCCAGATCCGCGAGGTGACCTGTATTTTCTGCGGCCGACTTGATATCATCGCGGGACATTAGATTTTCGAGGGTATTTCTATTGACCTTTATTCTTCCAGAATCAACCTCAAAAGCAATGTCCTCCCGATGAATGGCGCCAAAGAAATTGGAGACGAGCGAGTATGTCATTCGCTCAGCCCAGTCTTTTGATTTCCGAAAGCCCATGCAAAAAATGGACGTTCCAGCTTCGTCCCGCCTCATCCATTGGGGTACTTGTGCGGGGTCGCAGATGGCGCGAAAGTCCGTCTTGTCGCCCCAATAACCCGTTGCGCGGCGCATTACGCCTTGAGGATCCGTGTGCGAAGCAAGCTTGACTTTTCCTTGCGCAGCAAAATGCACTGACCCGGAGAGTGGTTCTTTGTAGATTGTTGAATAGAACAATGTCTGCAGGTCGGAAACGGCAAAAGAGGCATTTTTGCCAATTCCGAACGATCCACCGGAAGTTTCGCTCTCCTTTTTGCTCACTCCGGAACCCTTTAGCAGCGAGTGAAAGGGCGTCCCGGGTTCATCGGGAGGCCCCATGAGTCCTTTAGTGTTGTAGTCCGCAATTTTCAACACCGCAATCGTGGGGCGGTCGGCGGTTGCGCACGCGTTCGCAAAGAACTCTTTAGCCCGTTCCTCACGAGCTTCGGCACTACATGCTGACAATGCGCTTCTGAGGGGATCATACGATGGAAACTCGTGGGGCGATATTTCGAATACATCGAACGTCATGCGCACCGGTGCACCGTTGTCGGCCGCAGCGTCGCGCGAATTCTGTCCCGCCTCGCGAGCGCAGCTCGCATAGGGAGCGTCCCGGAATGTCTCGATGCCCGCATCGCCAAGACCCTCTTCCTCGCCTGCTTCGTTCTTCAGAAACTCCAGTATTGGTTTGATCATTTTCTTCCCCAGGAGTCTGTACCGCTATTCCCTCATTGATCGAGCTTGATGTACGCTGCGCTGCCGGTGTCACCCTCGCCGAATCTCGATCGGGCTTGGTTGAAGATGCACTTCGACTTGGCTGGTTGTCAATCAAGCGTATGTCGTTCAGAGCGCGATTTATGCTAGCGACGCCCATTGGGTCAGGTTACTGACCCTAAGCTCCGCGCGTGCGATGACCTCCTCCGTGCACTGCGTTCTCGGGGGCAAAAAGGGTGAAGACGATTCATGGCAGTTTTTTCCATGGGAGGTCCGGCGCCTCTAAATGGCAGGGCCGACTCGATGAGGGCTACGCGGTCGTATCCCTATCGCTGGAAGTCAACTAATGTGGTTCGAACGGGTTATTTGACCTACATATAAATTAGTGGTCCCTCGCAAGAGCTCGACGAATCCTGCGACTGTCGTGATTTGATCCTGTTGTTGCGGCAAATACGACTCGTGTAGGGGCTGCGGCACGACGAGATGAACGTTCGACCGCCGCATTTCAGAAGTTTGAGCAAGCGATATACCGGGTTCGAGGGTAAGCAGGTGCTTTGGCGAGATCCGGTCCGCTTCAGCCAAGACCTGCCGCCACCGGTCCTTGCAGGAAGTTTTGGCTGCCAGCATCATAAGCTGCGCGTCGGGAAAAGAGGCGTCGTGATATTCGGCTTCTCCGGGGAAGAGGAAATCCGGGCCATTGCGTTTTTCGGTTCTCGCCTCACGTTTGAATACGATGTTATGCGCTCGTAGCAGTGCTTCAATATGGTTGCACAAGGCCCAACCTGCTCGCGACTTCCTTCGGTTGTGCACCGACAGTGAGTATGCGAGAAAGGCGTCGACATCTGGCTGGCCTTGGACCATAAATCCCCGTTGCAAACGCTGGCCGACAAAATACTTCTCGAGCGTCATGAAAAGACGCTCTTCTAGATCCATCCACCGCAGGAGTGAGCTATCGGGGTCAGCGACCGGGTCCGCATCGGCCGCCATTCGTCTGGCGAAATGCGAGAACTTCACTGTCGACGGGAACGAATTTTCGCGGGCTTCCTTGAAGTGGTTAAGTAGCTTCTCAAGCAGACCGTCTTCCGTTACTACGACCTCCACATTGATGAGCTCAAGGACGTGGCGGGCTGCGATATCGAGAAAGCGCCCTCCACCTTCCCGGAGGTCAATCTGCTGGAGGTCCGTGTTCTCACTGTCCTGCAATCCGAAGAGCCAGAGGAGCTGGCGCTCAATCGAACTTTGCCGTTTGCAGAACAGCGCCAGGACAGGGCCATCTTTGGGCTTGCAGAGAAACAGGCGGTCTCCCGGTTTCGCACGGTAGGCAACCTCCTCGGCCGCCGCCGGGTAATACAGCCTGTACTCGGCATTGCGGTGCGACTTTCCTCGCCGGCTGTCATACCAAGTACCGTGCAATGGAAGAGCCGATGGTTCTGCATCATCTTCCAGCCATACATAAGTAACCGGTATGGACGTTTTTTCTGCGGGCGTGCCTAAAAAGGCACGGAATACATCGATACCCTGAAATTCATGGCCATTTGAAACGGTGGGATCTATCTCAGTACCCTTGAGAATTTTTGTCCCTACGCCGTGAAAGTAATCCGACAGTGCGCCCTTATTCACGCTTCACCATTGATCCAAGCTGGCGGTGCGCGTCTTGCGCGCCGATAGCTTGGGAGCGTACATGTGAAGAAGACGTGACGTCAATATATCCAACCGACGGTATTAGAAGCGGCGGGAGGTTCAGCGTGGTCATATCGTGTTGGAGGCGTTACTTTGGGGAGCGGGCTTTGGGCGGACGTTGCGGCCACTCGGCTACGGTGTCGGGTGCTTCGAAAAACGCCTCTATTTCGCACAGTTCGTTGCCTCGATGCCGAAGGCCACACTCCCAGATGATTAGTACACGCCATCCTAAGCGGATTAGCGCTTCGATATGACGGCTATCTCGTTCCGCGTTACCAGCAAGTTTTGACGCCCAAAAATCAGGCCGGGTTGCGGGAGTCGCTGCATACGCACATCCTTGATGTTGGTGCCAAAAACAACCATGGACAAAAATGGCAACCTTGTATTTCGCAAGCACAAGATCGGGCGTTCCGGGAAAATCTTTCCGGTGAAGGCGGAATCGATATCCGCGGGCGTGCAGGAAGCGACGTACCGATAGTTCCGGAGAGGTGTCTTTGCCGCGGATTCCCGACATCATTCGCGATCGAGTTTCCCTATTGACAATGTCTACCATGTCACCACCGAGAAGGGAAATCCACGGAAGTTCATGTGCGCTGCCGAATTATGAAGTGCAAATAGATGTGTGGCGTCGAGATAATGTGTGACCAATGAATATGTCTTTTTCTGGAGACGTAAAATATTGTGTGCGCACGACAATTGCGCATATCGCTTTTACTTCCGCCCTTCGTTGAGTCACACCTCCAAAGACACCTCTTTATCGAATCCAGTGTTGCTCTGATTTGGTGAAGGAATTTTCGATTTCAATGTTAATCGGTAAATTCCATTTCCAGCTGGTGCAAAACTGGCTTGGCTTGGGCCGCCTTGGCTAACAAAATTCTGTCTTTCATCAGTTTCGCGATAGCTTCAAAAACCGGGACAACCACGGAATTCCCGAATTGCCGATACGCTTGCGTATCCGACACAGGAATGATGAAGCTGGACTCGCCTGGTTGGTCAAAGCCCATCAGTCTGGCGCACTCCTGTGGTGTAAGTCTGCGTGGCCGTTTTTTCATATTCGATTCGCTATGAAAGTCATCGGCCTCGTCAAACCCCCGGTCTACCAGTATTTCGGAGCCATCCTTGTGATACCGGGCTGACAGTGTCCGAGCGATATCGGTTGATCTCGTCAGTCCAAACCCGAAACCATTGCCCTTCAAACGATGCTTTTCGGCATACCGATATAGGTACTCCCACAGCTTGGGGGTCAGTATGTACTTTTCATCAATGTCCTTGTCAAGTAATTCGCCAAACGAAGGCTTCTTTGTTGGGACATATTTATGGATGTCTTTCAATGTAAAACCATGATGAATGCCGAGGTCACGACGAAACCCTACCAGGACGATTCTCTCGCGATGCTGCGGCAAGAAAAGCTGCGCATCGATTATTTTTGGATCTTGACCCTTGGGGGTGTTAATGTCCGCAACTTCGTACCCAAGCTCGTCCAACGTTTCGCAGATTACACGGAAGGTGCGACCCTTGTCATGGCTTTTGAGATTCTTTACGTTCTCGAGAAGAAATGCAGCCGGCCGCTTAACCGCCAATATCCGTGCTACGTCGAAGAACAGCGTTCCCTGTGTCTCGCATTCAAATCCGTGCTTTCGCCCTAGAGAATTCTTCTTGGATACTCCCGCAACAGAAAAAGGCTGACAGGGAAAGCCGGCCAGCAATACGTCATGATTCGGTATTTCGCGGTCGATATTCCGGTACGCTTCCTCTTCGGTGACGTTGGGTCTATTTGATAGTGTGATGTCCCGGATGTCTAGGTTGAAGCGATGGCGTTCCGGGTCACAGAAATGGTTCGCCTTATATGTTCGCACAGCATTCTTGTCCCACTCGGACGTGAACAGGCATTCTCCGCCAATGCTCTCAAAGCCTTTCCGAATTCCCCCTATGCCAGCGAACAGGTCGATAAAGGTGAAGTCGGGGTCCAAAACTTTGCGGGCTGGCAGTAGCGACTCGAGGCGGCCGTACTCGGCGTGAGAAAGCTTCGGCGACGCCTTTCCTTTGACCCATCGATTGATGGTTTCCCTGCACCAGTGTCCCGGACTCGCCTCGTTCAATAGCTCTGCAACCTTCTTTTGGTCGTAGATCTCCAAGACACGCTTGACGAGTGTCAGGTCGTCGTCCGAAGTGATGCTCGCAGCCGTTCGCTTCGTGGGGTTAGCCTCAATCTTCACTTCAGGGTGTCGGGCGCTCATGCTCTGGGTCAAGTGTGTGACGAACGGTCACGATTCTATCCCCATTTTTTGCTGCTCGACGTTAAAACTTGAAAGATCGTGAGAGGATATCGCGGCGGATTTTCTGACGCGGGCCGGGATCTGCCGGGTGTCCCAGCTCGTTTCCGGGCTCCAAGCTTGGTGGCAGGCACTGCAGCACCTGATGGCGGCGGTCCAACTTTGTTGATTGTTGGTGTAACGGCACCGAGCTCCTCCACATGTCAATGGAGGTGCTAAACCCGAGGGACCCAAGCTATTGGCGGGACGGAGCCCCGAGGCTGCCATCCGAACTCGTCGGAAAATGCACCCCCGCCCTTTGCGCCGCCTGGACGATGTGCTCGGCCATCGCCCGCTGCGCCAGTGAAGGATCTCCCGCAGCCAACGCATCAATAATCGCCGTGTGCTCGTTGAAGGTAGCCCGCCGAGCGCCGCGCTTGTAGAACGGCAGGCGCTGGCTTTCCTGAATGATCTCCGCGCTGTTGCGCAGGATCTCCGCAATCGCCCGATTGCCGGAGATCGCGATGATCTGCATGTGGAAATCGAAATCGAGCTGCGCCGCTTGCGTGAAGTCCGACGCTTCGATGCAGGCCTGCATGGCTTCCGCATTGGCTCGCAGCGCATCGATATCGGCTGGCTCCACCACCAATGCAGCGAGCCGCGCGGTGAAATTCTCCAGCGCGAAGCGCAGCTGGTAGATGTCGGTCAGCGAATGCGAATCGGCGAAGCGCCAGGGCTGGACGGAGGGCGAGGGGTTTTCGGCGACGTAGACCCCCTTGCCTGGGCGCGGCACGATCAGACCCAATCCCTGCAAGGTCGAGAACGCTTCCCGCAGCGAGGTGCGGCTGATGCCGAGGCGCTCGGAGAGCTCGCGCTGGGAGGGCAGCAGCGAGCCCGCGGGATAGGTGCCGTCGTGGATCCACTGCTGGATCAGCCGGGCGGCATTGGCGGCGACTGCGGTCGAATTGAACATGCCTGGATGTCTGAACGAGGAAGAGCGCCAAGGCAGCAGCGGACGAACTGGCCGCGCAACGAAGCGGAGGGGCGCCGCTCAGGCAGACGATTGTACCCGAGCGTCGGCGCGCCCCTCGCGCCGCGACGCCTACTTGTTGACCAGCTTGGCAGGCACCGTGTACGTCAGCAGGGCGCCCATCAGCAGCACGCCGGCGAGGACGAACATCGCCAGGTTGGTGCTCTGCGTCGCGTCCTTGATCAGCCCGATCATGTAGGGGCTCAGGAAGCCGGCGAGGTTGGCGAAGGAGTTGATCATCGCGATGCCAGCGGCCGCGCCGGCGCCCGACAGGATGGCGGTCGGCAGGCTCCAGAACAGCGGGGAGGTGGCAAGGCTACCGCCCGCGGCCAGTGCCAGCGCGGCGAGGGACCATGTCACGTTGTCGCTGAACACGGCGCTCAGCATCAGTCCCGCAGCGCCGCAGCAGAACGGCACGATCAGATGCCAGCGGCGTTCGCGCATGCGATCGGAGCTGCGGCTGACCAGGATCATCGAGCAGACCGCGACCGAGAACGGCACCGCGGTCAGCAGGCCGATATGCAGCGCGCCCGATACGCCCGACTGCTTGATCAGCGTCGGCAGCCAGAAGGTCAATCCGTACTGGCCCATCACCGTGCAGAAGCAGATGAAGGCCATCTTGACGATGCGCGTATCGGCGAACAACGCGCGCAGCGTCGGATGGGCGTCCTTGGTTTGGCGTTCGTTCGCGATATTGCGTTCGAGCACGGCCTTCTCGGATTCGGTCAGCCACTTCGCGGAACGGATGTTGTTGTCGAGGTAGAACATCACCGCGACGCCGACGAGCAGCGAGGGGATCGCCTCGATCAGGAACATCCACTGCCAGCCGCGCAGCCCCGATACGCCCTGCATCGATTCCATGATCCAGCCCGACAGCGGCCCGCCGAAGATGCCCGACACAGGAATGGCACACATGAACAGCGCCACCATCTTGGCGCGGCGGTGCGACGGAAACCAGTAGGTCAGATACAGGATCATGCCGGGATAGAAGCCGGCCTCGGCGGCGCCGAGCAGAAGGCGCAGCACGTAGAACTGCGTCGGCGTGGTGACGAACATCATCGCCGCCGAGATTAGCGCCCAGGTAATCATGATGCGCGAGATGGTCGCCTTGGCGCCGATCCGGTGCATCAGCATGTTGCTGGGCACCTCGAAGAAGAAGTAGCCGATGAAGAAGAGGCCCGCACCCAGGCCGTACATGGCTTCGCTGAACTGCAGGTCGGCGAGCATGTGCAGCTTGGCGAAGCCGACGTTGACGCGGTCGAGATACGCAACGACGTAACACAGCATCAGGAACGGCAGCAGTCGCCATGCCACCTTGCGGTAGAGCGCGTTTTCTTGCGCGACGGCCGGGATGTCGGCCTCGGCTGCCGGCGTTATTGCCTGGCCGGCTTGGTAGGGTGTCATGGCAAGTCTCCTCGTCTTTGTTGTGTCACCGGGCCCGAATCCCAACTGGTATTACCAGTATGATCCACGCGTCAGGGCGCAACGATAACTTCTTGCCGATCTGCGTATATATCGGCGTTTACCCGTTGTCAGTGTCCGTTGACAATGGACACTCATACCGTAATACTGGTAAGACCAGTATGCGAACCCGACTTCGAATTGCCATGCCGCTGCTCACCGATTCACTGCCCCTGATCGCGCAACCGCTGACCGCGGACGCCTTCGCGCCGTTTGGCGACGTCATCGAAAGCGATGGCCACGCGCCCATCGTCATCAACCGGGGCATGTGTCATCGCTTTCACGATCTTGCCGAAGTCGACGTGTCCTCGAACGACGGACGGCCGCTGATCAATCTGTTCGAGTCGCAGCCCTATGCGCTGCCGCTGGCACTGACCTCGTTCGAGCGGCACCCGCTCGGCAGCCAGGCATTCATTCCGCTGGGGGATGCGCCGTTCCTGGTCGTGGTTGCGCCGCCTGGCGACACGGTGGAACCGCATGCGGTGCGGGCCTTCGTCACCAATGGCCGGCAGGGCGTCAACTATCGGAAGGGCGTGTGGCACCACTCCCTGATCGTGACAGAAGGCGTTGCCCGGTTCATCGTGGTGGACCGTGGCGGGCCCGGCAATAACTGCGATGAACTGGAGCTGGCCGGGGGCGCCACGCTGCGGCTGACCTTGTCGCAGACAGAGTTGGAACAGGCATCGGGAACCGAAGCCACGCTGTTCTGAGCTGCCGGCCGTATCGTTGGCCGTAACCCGGGGAAGCGAAAGGCGAAGGAGCCCTCGCCTTTCGCTCCGACGTATTGCGCTACTGATACTGCAGCAAGATATCGAGCTGCTCCGAAACATCCGTCAGCTTGCGCTCCATCACGCGTTTCGCGTCGAGCACGCCTTCGTTGTAGGCCTGCGATCGCACCAGCTTGTACAGCTTCTCGGCAAAGGGGACGACTTCCATATTGCCGACCGATACCTGAAGCTCGCTGTCGAGCAGATCCCGGACTGCGGAAGAAAACTTGATCAGGTCGAAATTGTCGTTTTGCATCGGGCTCATCGATGTCTCCTCGGTCGAGTTCAGGAATGTAATCCATCGAGCCGAATTGACGGAGCGGGGGCGGTAACCAACCAAGCGCGCCGGACGCCGATGCCCGATTTCCGGGCCCGTCACGGGGGATATGCGATCATTGGCCGCAACCGCAGAACCCGCTTTCCCCATTTGATGCTGTTGAAGTCTCTTTCCAAAATCCGCCGCTCGCGGACCGATTCGCCACCCGAAGTCTCCATCATCGTCCCCTGCTACAACCAGGCGGCCGTGATCGCCGACACGCTGAAATCGGTGCAGCGCCAGACCTACCGGCACTGGCGCTGCATCGTGGTCGACGACGGCTCCACCGACGATACCGCGCAGCGCGTGCAGGCCTTTGTGCAGAAGGACCGCCGCTTCACCTATATCCGCAAGCAGAACGGCGGCGTGGCGTCGGCGCGCAATCTCGGCATCCGGCTGACTGGGGGCGAATACATCGTGCCGCTCGATGGAGACGACAAGATCCATCCGGACTACCTGCGCCGCGCGATCCGGCATTTCCGCAGCCAGCCGGATACCGCGCTGGTCTACTGCCAGGTCAAGCGATTTGGCGCGAAGAAGGGCAAATGGCGCTTGCCCGAATACAGCTATCAGCGGCTGCGGTTCGAAAACATGATCCACAACTGCGCGGTCTACCCGCGCGCGTTGTACGACCGGACCAGCGGCTATTCCGAAGCGATGAAGCACGGCTTCGAGGACTGGGAGTTCTATATCCGGCTGCTGGATTCCGAAGCGAAGGTGCATCGGATCGATGCGCCGCTGTTCTACTACCGCATCAGCAAGCGTTCGCGAACGACGCAGCAGTTATCGGGCGGCCATGAGCGCGAGTCGTTGGCGACGATCTATCGCAACAATACGGACGTCTATTCGGACGTAGTCGACGATCCGATTACGAGCTTCAAGATGGCGCGCCAGCTGTTCCTGCCGGACGTGGTGCGGCGCTACAAGCGGCAGCGCACGCGCATGCATCTGGGCTATCTGGCGGTGATCCTGCTGCTGGCGGTGCAGGCGTTTGATTGAATGGCGGGGCTGAGAGCCTCTCACGCCGTCGATCTGATTCGTTCCCGGAAACTACAGCGCTGCACCGGGCACGGCCGCAATATCGAACAGACTCCCGCGGAACTCATGGCTGCCGATATGCCCGACCTCGAACCAGGGCGCGCCATGGACCTTGCCGCCAAGGTCGCGCCATCGTTTGCAGAACATCAGATCCTCCGACAGCATGTCGCTGTGCTCGTCCCGTCCGAGATCGAAGAACACATGGATCCGCTCATCGCTTGAGCGATCGGGCGACTTCATGGTCGCGTCCGGATACGCCGTGGCCATTCTCTCGAATACGCCCCGCTTGATCAGCATGATGCCGGTGCCGATTCCATTGACCTCCACCGGCGTGTGGGTCTTGATACCAAGCTCCGGCCGAACGAGTTCAAACGTGCCATAGGACGCCGACACTTTGGCAAGCTGATGAGGCGCCATGTCAGCATGATTCCGCGCGGCGGCCGCGACGTTACTCCAATGGATTTCCTTGCGCGGACACACCGCCGCAATGACGTCGAGATCCGCCTCCAGCATCGCCAGCACATCGGCGCTGCGAAACACCATGTCGGCATCGATGAAAAGCAGGTGGCTGCAAGTCGTTCGCTTCAAAAACCAGTCGACCAGCAGATTGCGCGCGATGGTGATCAGGCTCGAGCTCTTGGTCCACGCATATTCGAAGCCAATACCCCGTTGATAGAACGCCGCCTGCAGTTGCAGCAGCGAATGGGTATAGGAGCCGTAGCATTGATCGTTGTAGATCGGCGATGCCACCAGCACGCTGGCGGGAGGCTGGCTGGAATGGAGTGAGTTCACGATGGTGTGGACGTAGTTCGCCAAGACGCGACACTATATCGGGCTGTTGCGCACGCGTATGTCCCATCGAATTACCGAGCGGTAACTTCCCGATCAAAAGATGCAGATAGAGGAACCTGTCTTCCCGAGCGGTAACTTGCCAGTGAACGGCGTGGTGATCCGCAATTCGGCCCAGCTAGGTGCCGTCATACGGCAACGTCGCGAGCAGTTTGAGCTGAAGCAAACGGATCTGGCGGGGCTGGGCGGCACCGGCAATCGCTTCATCGTCGATCTCGAGCGCGGCAAGCCGACGGTTCAATTGCAGAAGGTCATCGACCTGATGGACTTGCTGGGGCTTGATGTCGTGGTAAAGCCGAAAACAAGCCCCGGGTGTGGCTGGCCGTCTGGAGCGGCTCAATGGTGATGATGGTGATGATGCGCCCAATGAATATCGTTCGACTCCACGAACGACGCGACCGCATCCTTGTCGCCGGTCGCGTGGCGCATCATTTCGCCGCACTTGCAGAAGCCCTGGTACGGCGTGATATGCGAGCAGGCGGAGACCTTTTGCAGGTATAGCGTCACGGGCTTGTTGCACTTCTTGCACTTGAAGGTCAGCGTGCGGGCGGGTTTGGGGCTCATGGTGGTATTCGGCAAGCGGAAATTGGCCCGGAGGCGAGGGGCATGATGATACCGCGCCCGCACCAATCGGGTGCGGCGGCCGCGCCCGGTTTGCTACACTGCGCCATCCCCTCCAACACCGTCATTTCACTGGATAAGCCGCATGGCACAGTACGTCTATACGATGAATCGCGTGGGCAAGATCGTTCCGCCCAAGCGTCAGATCCTGAAGGATATTTCGCTGTCATTTTTCCCCGGTGCCAAGATCGGCGTGCTGGGCCTGAATGGTTCTGGCAAGTCGACCCTGCTCAAGATCATGGCCGGCGTCGACAAGGACATCGAGGGCGAAGCGATCCCGATGCCGAACCTGAATATCGGCTATCTGTCGCAGGAGCCGCAGCTCGATCCCGAGCAGACCGTGCGTGAAGCGGTCGAGGGCGGCCTGGGCGAGGTGTTCGAGGCGCGCAAGAAGCTCGAGGAAATCTACGCGGCCTACGCCGAGCCGGACGCCGACTTCGACCAGCTGGCTGCCGATCAGGCCAAGTACGAGGCGATCCTGGCCGCCAGCGACGGCAACAATGCCGAGCAGCAGCTGGAAGTCGCCGCCGACGCGCTGCGGCTGCCGCCGTGGGACGCCAAGGTCGGTCATCTGTCCGGCGGCGAGAAGCGCCGCGTCGCGCTGTGCCGGCTGCTGCTGTCGCGCCCCGACATGCTGCTGCTCGACGAGCCGACCAACCACCTGGACGCCGAATCGGTCGAATGGCTCGAGCAGTTCCTGACCCGCTTCCCGGGCACGGTCGTCGCCGTGACCCACGATCGCTACTTCCTGGACAACGCGGCCGAGTGGATCCTGGAACTGGACCGCGGGCACGGCATTCCGTGGAAGGGCAACTACAGCTCGTGGCTGGACCAGAAGGAAAACCGGCTGAAGCAGGAGGAGTCCAGCGAGTCGGCGCGGCAGAAGGCGCTGAAGAAGGAGCTGGAATGGGTACGCCAGAATCCGAAGGGCCGGCAGGCCAAGTCGAAGGCGCGTCTGGCGCGCTTCGACGAGCTGAACAGCCAGGAATACCAGAAGCGCAACGAAACCCAGGAGATCTTCATTCCGGTCGGCGAGCGGCTCGGCAATGAGGTGATCGAGTTCGAAAACGTGTCGAAGGCCTACGGCGATCGGCTGCTGATCGACAACTTGAGCTTCAAGGTGCCGCCGGGCGCGATCGTCGGCGTGATCGGTCCGAACGGTGCCGGTAAATCGACGCTGTTCCGCATGCTGACCGGCAAGGAACAGCCGGACAGCGGCTCGATCAAGATCGGCCCGACCGTCAAGCTGGCCTATGTCGACCAGAGCCGCGATGCGCTCGACGGCAGCAAGACGGTGTTCGAGGAAATCTCCGGCGGTGCCGACGTGCTGACGGTGGGCCGCTACGAAACGCCGTCGCGCGCCTATATCGGCCGCTTCAACTTCAAGGGCTCGGACCAGCAGAAGCACGTGGGCACGCTGTCGGGCGGCGAACGCGGCCGCCTGCATCTGGCCAAGACGCTGATCGCCGGCGGCAACGTGCTGCTGCTCGACGAGCCGTCCAACGACCTCGACGTCGAAACGCTGCGCGCGCTGGAAGACGCGCTGCTGGAGTTCGCCGGCTGCGTGATGGTGATCTCGCACGATCGCTGGTTCCTGGACCGGATCGCGACGCATATCCTGGCCTTCGAAGGCGACTCGCACGTCGAGTTCTTCGCCGGCAACTATCAGGAATACGAGGCCGACAAGAAGCGCCGCCTGGGCGAGGAAGCGGCCAAGCCGAAGCGTATTCGGTACAAGCCGATCGCTCGTTGAAGCGATAGCGCTTTCCCGCTCCCCCGGCCCCTCTCCCGCCTGGCGGGAGAGGGGAGAACACCGGCAGCGCTCTCAAGTTCATCACGCCTCGCGTCCGGCTTCCCCGAAGATCGGCAGCGCTTGCGATCATCATCACGGCTCGCGTCCGGCTTCCCCGAAGATCGGCAGCGCTCGTGATCATCGTCACGGCTCGCGTCCGGCTCCCCTCTCCCACTGGTGGGAGAGGGGGGGGGAGAGGGCAGGGCGGTTATCCCGGCGAGACCGTTCGCGCGTAAAAATCCAGTCAGCCTCCCCGGCCCCCCGCCTCCTCGCGATACCGCCGCCGCAATTCGTTCTTCAGCACCTTGCCGGCCGCCGACAGCGGCAGCCCATCGACATAGGCGAAACTGCGCGGGCACTTGTAGCCCGCCAGCCGTTCGCGGCACCACTGCGTCAGCTCGTCCGACAGCGCGGCGTCGTCCAGCTGCGCCAGCGAAGCACGGTCCTCCACGACCACCACCGCATGCACGCGCTCGCCCCAGCGGGCATCGGGCACGCCGATCACCGCGGCCTGCGCGACGCGCGGATGGCCGCGCAGCGCGGTCTCGACCTCGGCCGAGTAGATGTTCTCGCCGCCGGAAATGATCATGTCCTTGAGCCGGTCCGCGATGAACAGATAGCCGTCCTCGTCCATCCAGCCGCCATCGCCGGTGTGCAGCCAGCCGTCGCGCAGCGCTTGCGCGGTGGCGTCCGGCTGGTTCCAGTAGCCGCGCATCACCATCGGCCCGCGCACGACGATCTCGCCGACGGTGCCGCGCGGCACTTCGTTGCCTTGCGGATCGATGACGCGGATCTCGGCGCCAAGGCCGGCGCGGCCGACCGAATGCCGGTGCCGTTCGGCGCCGGGACCCGGACGATGATTGGCCGGCGGATTGATGCAGACCGCGGCGGCGGTCTCGGTCATGCCGTAGGCCTGGAAGAACTCGGCGTTGGGCCAGGCCTCGAGTGCGCGCGCCAGCAGGTCTGGCGGCATCGGGGCGGCGCCGAAGGCGATGCGGTTCAGGCTCTGCAGCCGCGCCGCGTCGAAGCCGGGATGATCGAGCAGCGACTGCAGCATGGTCGGCACCACGATGATGTCGGAAATCCGATGCGTCTCGATGGCCGACAGCACGATGTCGGCCCGAAACTGCGGCAGCGTCACGCAGCTACCGCCGGCGATCAGCTGTCCGATCAGCCGGCCCAGCCCGGAGACATGGAACAGCGGCGCGACCAGCAGCGATACGCTGTCCGGCGCGTTATTCAGCTCCGCGGAGCGTGCAATCGATGCCGCCCAGAAATTCGCATGCGACAGCATCACGCCCTTGGCGCGGCCGGTAGTGCCGCCGGTGTAGAGGATCGCGGCCAGCGCGTCGCCGCCGGTGCGCGTGTCGTCGAGCGGTTCGAGCTCGCCCGCTGCGGCCTCGGCGTCGGCAAGGAAGGTCTCGATCGGTACCACCGTGGCCAGGTCGCGGAGTTCCTCCCCGATCGCAGTCAGCTGCCGATCCGGCAGCAGCAGGCGCGCGCCGCAATCGCCGATCGCGTGGCGCAGCTCGTGCGCGCTCCATCGCGTATTCAGCGGACACGCCACCGCGCCGCGCCACCAGCACGCCAGCAGCATCGCGATCAGCCCGTCGCCGTTCTGCGCGAGGAGCGCCACGCGGTCGCCGCTGCCAATGCCGTGGCGCTTCAACGCCGCGGCGGCAAGTGCGACGCGCGTACCCAGTGCAGCGAAGCCGGTGGTGCGCGGCTGGCCGTCTTCGACATGGCAGATCGCGGTCTTGCCGGGATGGCGCTGTATCGCGCGGTGCAGTCCCTGGGTCAGGTACATCGCGGGGGGTCTCCGAAGCGCTCAACGGATCAGGTTTGCTGAAGCGGCCTGTCGAGACGGGCACGGTCGGTTTCGCGAAGCTCCGCCTCCGCATCCCTCTCCGCGGCACGGCATTGCTCCTGCTGGATCTCGCGCCACAGCACCTTGCCCGTACCTGACTTCGGCAGCGCACTGCGGAACTCGACGGCCCGTGGCGTCTTGTACGCCGCCATCCGCTCGCGGCACCATGCGATCAGTTCGGCGGCTTCCAGCGTCGCGCCGGGCTTGAGCACAACCACCGCCTTGACCGATTCGCCCTGCCGCCTGTCCGGCATCGCGACGATGCAGGCCTCGTGGATCGCCGGATGCTGGTACAGCATGGTCTCGACCTCGGCGGGCCAGACCTTGTAGCCGCTGACATTGATCATGCGCTTGAGGCGATCGCGCATGAAGAAGTAGCCTTCGTCGTCGACGCTGGCCAGGTCGCCGGTGCGAAAGAAGCGTTTGCCGTCGCGCTCGAAGAACGACTCGCGGTTCGCGGCCTCGTCGTTCCAGTAGCCGAGCATCAGCTGCTCGCCGCTGGTCACCAGCTCGCCGACCTCGCCCGGCGCCAGTGGCGCCAGCGTAGCCGGGTCGACGATGCGCGAGTCGACGCCGAAGGCCGGGATGCCGAGGCACTGACGCTTGGGACGATGCAGCGGATTGCAGTGCAGGAAGGAGGCGGTCTCGGTCATGCCATAGCCTTCGATATAGCCGAGGTCGAAGCGGGACTTCAGCATCGCGGCCACCGCCTCGGGCATTGCGGCGCCGCCGCCGTTCAGCAGCGTCAGGCTGGACAGGTCGCGCGCGCTCGCTTCCGGGTGCGCGAAAAAGTCGATCAGCATCGCCGGCGGCGCGCCCCAGGTCGTCACGCGATAGCGCTCGATCAGACGGGCCGCGGTGGCGGCGTCCCAGCGCGGCAGCATCACCACTGTCGCCCCGATCGCGATCGGCATCAGCATCGCGTTCTGCATGCCGAGCAGATGGAACAGCGGCGCCACGCCCATCACCACCGCTTCGGCATGCAGGCCGCGCCAGAGCACCGCGGAGAAGGTCGAGGCGAGCAGCGTGCGATGGGTATGCATGCAGCCCTTCGGATGGCCGGTGGTGCCCGAGGTGTAAGGCAACACGCAGAGATCGTCCGGACTGGCTTGCACATCGGGCGCGGGCAGCGCGGCGTCCAGTGCATCGCCCCAATACGTCAGGCGCGCATCGTCGAGCGCCGTGCGCGGAGCGCGCACCCAGTCGGGCAGGTCCAGCTCGGTATCCGCATCGATGGCGTCGGCATAGTTGTGCACCACCACATGGCGCAACCGGTCGCTCGCCAGCGCGGGCTGCAGCGCCGGCAGCAATTCGTGCGCCACCAGCGCGACCTGCGCGCCGCTGTCGCGCAGATAGTGGTCGAGCTCGTTGGCGGTACACATCGCATTGACCGGGACCACCACCGCACCGCAGCGGACGATCGCATGGAAGGCGACGACGAACTGCGGGCAGTTCTGGCTCATCAGCAGCACGCGCTCGCCGGGCCGCACGCCGCCATGGCGGTGCAGATGGCCGGCCAGCGCCTCGGTCTGGCGGCGCAGTTCGGCATAGCTTAGCGCACGGCCGTAGAAGACGATCGCCGGCTTGTCGGGATAGCGGTCGGCCTGCACCGACAGGTTGTGGCACAGCGTGACGCGCGGCACGCGGATGCGATGCGGCAGTCCCCGCGGCCAGCTGCCGAACCACGCCGCCTGCTCCGATTGGCTCGTTGGGAATACTGCAGAAGGCACTGCTTCGGATGTCATGCCTGCTGGTCTCCTGTCATTGATCCGGCGGTCGCTCTGCGGCGACGCGCACCAATCGCCCGATGCGCCGATCCCTCAGTCTTCCATCGCCCGCGCCACGATTTCCTTCATCACCTCGTTGGCGCCGCCATAGATGCGGCCCACGCGCGCATCGGTGTACATCCGCGCGATCGGGTACTCGTTCATGTAGCCGTAGCCGCCATGCAGCTGCAGGCATTCGTCGATGACCTGGCACAGCGTCTGCGTGCTCCACCACTTGGCCATCGCGGCGGTCGGCACATCGAGCTCGCCGCGCTGCAGCCGGCCGATGCAGTCGTCGACGAAGCTGCGCGCGATGGTCGCATGGGTCTGGCACTCGGCGAGCTTGAAGCGCGTGTTCTGCATCGCCATCAGCGGTTCGCCGAACACCTGGCGCTGCGTGACATAGGCGACGGTATCGTCGACCGCCCGCTGCATCGTCGCCGCGGCGCCGATCGCGATCAGCAGCCGCTCGCGCGGCAACTGCTGCATCAGCTGCCGAAAACCGCGGCCTTCCTCGTTGCCGAGCAGGTTCTCGGCCGGCACCATCACGCCGTCGAAGAACAGCTCGACGGTGTCCTGGCCGCGCTGGCCGATCTTGTCGAGCAGCCGGCCGCGCTGGAAGCCAGGCAGGTCGCGCGTTTCGATCATCAGCAGCGACACGCCGCTGGCGCGCGCATCGGGATCGGTCTTGACCGCCAGGCAGATCAGGTCCGCGTGCCAGCCGTTGGTGATGAAGGTCTTGGCGCCGTTGACCAGATAGTGCCGGCCGTCGCTGCCGAGGATCGCCGTGGTCTTGATCCGTTGCAGGTCGGTGCCCGCGCCGGGCTCGGTCATGCCGATCGCCGCCACCATCTCGCCGCGCGCCATCGCCGGCAGCCAGCGCTGCTTCTGCGCCTCGCTGCCGTAGGCCAGCAGATAGTGGGCGACGATGCCGCTGTGCACGTTGATGCTGAAGCTGGTGACCAGCGCGCGCTGCTGTTCCTCGCAAATCACCGCCTCGTGCAGGAAGGTGCCGCCGCCTCCGCCGTAGGCCTCGGGAATGCCCGTGCACAGCAGGCCGACCTCGCCGGCGCGGCGCCAGACGTCGCGGTCGCAATGCTTCTGCTCGACCCACGCGGACTGGCGCGGCACGCATTCGGTCTCGAAGAAGCGCCGCGCGGTATCGCGCAGCAGCTGCAGTTCGCTGTCCATCCACGGACGCGGCGCATGCTGGATCGTCATGGCGTGCTCCGGTGAACGTTACGGGCGTCCGCCGCCGCAGACCAGCACCTGGCCGCTGACGTAGTTGGACTCGGGAATGCAGAACAGGTAGACCGCGCCGGCCGCTTCCTCGGGCGTGCCGCCGCGCCCCAGCGGAATCATCGCCTCGGCGTTCTTCAGGATCTGCGGATTGACGCCGACCTTGATCCTGCGGCCGGCGATGTCGATGCTGGCATCGGACTGCGCATCGGCCTCGGTCAGCCGCGTCTTGATCAGGCCGAACGCGATGCTGTTGACGTTGACCTTGTAACGGCCCCATTCCTTGGCCATCGCCCGTGTCAGGCCGTTGATGCCGGCCTTGGCCGCGGCGTAGTTGGCCTGCCCGGCGTTGCCATAGACGCCTGAGGTCGACGAGATATTGACGACCTTGCGGAACACCGGCGTGCCGCGCTCGGCCTCCTGCCTGGCCGCCTCGCGAATGAAGCCGGACGCGGCGCGCAGGATGCGGAACGGCGCGGTCAGGTGCACGGCCAGGATGTCCTCCCACTGCTCGTCGCTCATCTTCTGGATCACGTTGTCCCAGGTATAGCCGGCGTTGTTGACGATGATGTCCAGGCCCCCGAACTGCTCGAGCGCGGTATTGACGAAGCGGTCGGCAAAGCCCACCTCGGTCACGCTGCCGACGCAGGCCGCCGCCTTGCCGCCGCTCGCACGGATGATCTCCACCACCTCCAGCGCCGGCGCCTTGTCGAGATCGTTGACCACCACGCGCGCGCCTTCGGACGCGAGCTTCAGCGCGATCTCGCGGCCGATGCCGCGTCCCGAGCCGGATACCAGTGCCACCTTGTCCTGCAGCTTGCTCATGCCGATTGTCTCCTTGCTGTTCGTTGTGCTGTGGTCGTCCGGTACGCGCTGTCGCGCGCTTCAGGGCAGCGCCACCACGGCGTCGCCGGCCACCTTGACCTCGCCGTTCTGGTCCACGGTGCTTAGTTCGATCCGCACGCGCTTCTCGCCGTGCGTCTCGATCTTCTCGACCACGGTGCCGCGGCAGGTCAGCCGGTCTCCCACGTGCGTGATCGCGACGAAGCGCACGCCGAAGTCGCGCAGCGCGCTCTGCGGGACCCAGTTGGTCAGCAGCCGGCCGAGATAGGCCATCGACAGCATGCCGTGCGCGAATACATCGGCCTGGCCGGCGGCGTGCGCGAAGTCCGTGTCGACGTGGATCGGGTTGTGGTCGCCCGAGGCGCCGCAATAGAGCGCCAGCGTCAGCCGCGAGATCGGTTCCGTCTCGAAGGCGGGCAGGGCATCGCCGACCTGCAGGGCGTCGTAGCGCAGCGTTGTCATCGGTCCGGCTCCCTTATCCATGGCGCATCACCGTGACCGTGCGCAGATCGGCGACATGCGCGCCATGCTGGTTGCTGACGCGCGTGCGGCGCACGACGAATTCGAGCGCGCCGCCCTTCTTTTCATAGATGTCCTCGATGCACTGCTCGAAGGTCAGCCGGTCGCCGGCATACGCCATCGCGTGATAGGTGAAGCGTTGCTCGCCGTGCAGCAGCCGGCGATAGTCCAGGCCCAGCAGCTCGCGGATCGCCGCCGGGTTGGGCGCGTCCATCTCCAGGCAGAACAGGAAGGTCGGCGGCACCGGCAGCGCCGGATGGCCGGCATCGTGCGCGGCGGCCTCGTCGGAGTAGACGGGGTCTTGCTGCCCGGTGGCCTTGGCGAACAGGCGCAGCCGGCCTGCTTCCACCGGCACGGTGAAGGGCGCCATCCGGTGCCCGATGTATTGGCGATCGATCATCGTTCAGGCCGCCTGATACAGCGTCACCACGCAGGCGCCGCCGAGTCCGAGGTTGTGCTGCAGCGCGAGGCGCGCGCCTTCGACCTGGCGCTGGTCGGCCTGGCCGCGCAGCTGCCAGGTCAGCTCGGCGCACTGCGCGAGGCCGGTGGCGCCCAGCGGATGGCCCTTCGACAGCAGCCCGCCGGAGGGGTTGGTCACCACGCGGCCGCCATAGGTGTTGTTGCCCTCGACAATGAACTTCTCGGCGGTGCCCTCGGGCGTCAACCCCAGCGCCTCGTAGGTGATCAACTCGTTCGCGGTGAAGCAGTCGTGCAGTTCGACCACGTCGATGTCCTCGGGGCCGATGCCGGCCATCTCGTAGACCTGTGCGGCGGCGGCGCGGCTCATGTCGTAGCCGACCAGCTGTCGCATGTCCCGCTGTGCGAAGGTGCTCGGCGTATCGGTGGTCATCGCCTGCGCGGCGATGGTCACGCGCATGTCGAGGCCGTGGCGGCGCGCGAAGTCCTCCGAGCACAGGATCGCCGCCGCGGCGCCGCAGGTCGGGGGGCAGCATTGCAGCCGCGTCAGCGGTTCGAACACCATCGGCGCGGCCATCACCTCGTCGAGCGTCACCGTGTCGCGGAACACCGCCAGCGGATTGCGCGCGGCATGCTGGCGGGCCTTGACCGAGATGCGGGCGAAGGTCTCGGGGCGGATGCCGTGCTGGCGGATGTAGTCGCGTCCCGCGCCGCCGAAGAACTGCGCGGCACGCGGCGCGTCGGCGTCGAAGCCCTGCAGCTCGCCCATGGTCTCGGCGAAGCGCGCCAGCGGCGACGGGCGATCATCGTAGGCACCCTTGAGCGCGCCCGGCACCATCTGCTCGAAGCCCAGCGCGATCGCGCATTCTACCGCGCCGGTCTGCACCGCCTGGCGCGCCAGGAACAGCGCGCTGGATCCGCTCGAGCAGTTGTTGTTCAGGTTGAAGACCGGGATGCCGGTCAGGCCGACGCGATAGATCGCCGCCTGGCCCGCGGTCGAATCGCCGTACACATAGCTGACATAGGCCTGCTGCACCGCGTCGTACGGCACGCCGGCATCGTCGAGCGCCAGGCGCGCGGCCTGCTCGCCCATGACCAGATAGGGCTCGCTCCTGCCCGGCTTGCTGAAGGGAATCATGCCGACACCGGCGACATGGACGTTGCGTGTCATGGTCTGGTCCTCGTTGTTTGCCTGCTGCGTGGTCCCACTTTGCCGCCTGCCTTATTGCAGCTTGACGCCGATCTGGCTCAGGAACACCTTCTCGCGCGCGAACTGGTCGATCGCGTACTGGCGATACTCGGCGCTGCTCATGTACATGTCGACCTGGTCATAGTCGGCCAGCATGCGTTGATAGTCGGGGTCGCGCATCGCCTTGCGCAGCGCGTCGTGCAGCGTCTTCAGAACGGCGGGCTCCATGCCCTTGGGCGCGACGATGCCGACCGGCGAATTGACCGTGATGTCGTAGCCCAGCTCCTTCAGCGTCGGCACATTGGGGCGCCGCGGCAGCCGCGCGTTGCCGAGCGTGGCCAGCAGCCGTGCCTTGCCGCCGTCGACCAGCGCGCCCCAGCCGGGGTCGGAGATCACGTCGAGATGCCCGCCGAGCAGCGCGGTGGTTTCCTCGGCCATGCCCTTGAAGGGAATGAAGTTGAACTTGACGCCGGCGGCGCGCGCGAGCCGTTCCATCGCCACGTGGCCGCCGCTGCCGATGCCGGTCGAGCCGTAGCTGATCTGGCCGGGCCGCGCTTTCGCATCGGCGAACAGGTCCTGCAGCGTTTTCCACGGCGCGTCGGCGCGCACGACCAGCCCGTTGGTGTAGCCGGTCAGGCAAATCACATAAGTGAAGTCGCTGAGCGGATCGAAATTGACCTTCTGCAGATGCGGCAGGCGGAACAGCGTCGCGGGGGCGACCGAGAACGTGTAGCCGTCGGGTGCCGCGCTGCGCGCCATCGCGGCAGGGCCCATGGTGCCGGCGACGCCCGGCTGATTGACCACCACCACCTGTTGGCCCATCTCCTTCGACAGCGCGTGCGCCAGCGCGCGCATCTGCACGTCGGTGGCGCCGCCGGGCGGGAACGGCATGATCATCGTCAGCGTACGCGAGGGATAGGACTCCGGCTTCGCCAGCGCGGCGGCGGGCCAGGGCGCCCACGCGCCGAGCGCGCCGCCGGCCAGGGCCAACAGTGCGCGCCGGCGCGACGTCGAGGTGTCTGCCATGTCTGTCTCCTGTTCTAGTCCGCTGGTCGATGGTCCTGCTCGCCACGGTGACGACAGTCTAGGAAGGCAGCGCGCACGCAGACATGGCCGAAGCGCTGATTCGCATTGGCATGATCGATCAAGCCCGGGCGGGCGCGAACGCAGCGCGGTGCCGAGGCGGGCCTTGGCTACGGGGAAACCCGCAGACCGCGCGGCGGTGCGGAGAAGACTGGCTCAGTGCTCGCGCAGGTGCGACTGGCGATATTGGCCGGGCGCGACCCCGGTCCAGTGCTTGAACGCGCGATGGAAGGTGCTGGCCTCGGAGAAGCCCAGCAGGCTGGCGATCTCGGGCAGCGTCAGCTCGGGGCGGGCGAGGTATTCGATGGCCGCGTCGCGGCGCAGATCGTCCTTGATGCCGCGAAAGCCCTGGCCTTCCTCGCGCAGCCGGCGGCGCAGCGTCTGCGGCGTCATCGCCAGCTGCTCGCCGACGTCCTCGAGCGTCGGCAGTTCGCCGGTCAGGTTGCGGCGCAGGATGCGGCGGATCCGTTCGGTGATGCTGGTCTGGTCGCGGTACTTGATCAGCAGGCTGGCCGGCGCCTGCCGCAGGAATTCGCGCAGGCTGGCCTCGTTCTGCACCACCGGCAGATCGAGCCAGCGCGCCTCGAAGCGCCAGCCGGTGTAGTCGTGGCCGTAGGACGCGGGCGCCTGGAACAGCAGCGCGGCATCGGCGCTCGGGCCCAGTTCGGAATCGGGCAGGTCGACGCCGATCAGCGGCACGCGGCGCGCCGCCATCCAGCAGGCGAGTCCGTAACCGAGAAAGGCGAACGAGCGCGCCGCGTAGGCGAGGCGCCCGTCGTAGTCGACGCGCGGCGACAGGCACAGCATCGCAATCTCGCCGTGGCGCCGCAACCGCGGCACGAAGTCGCCGATCAGCAGGCGGTAGTAGCGCAGGCCGCTGTGCATCGCCTCGCCAAGCGTGCGCGCGTGGACCATCATGTGGCAGCACTGCGCGAAGCTGCCCAGCGGCAGCGGCCGATTGCACAGGCCCCAGAGTTCGTCGCGCAGCGTGCGCCGCAACGCGAACAGAAGCGCCGCGTACTGGCCCTGCGTCACGCGCGCGACCGGCGAATCGAGCAGCGCCGGCGCGATGCCCGCGCGGCGCAGCAGCGCGGCGATGTCGGCGCCGCGATGGCGCGCACCGAGCAGGGTCTGTTGGACCTGCTGGATGGCGATCGTATGGTGGGTGAAGCTGGCAGTGTTCATGGGCGAGACCGAAGGCCGGCGCTGCTAGGCCTGTGCGCGCCGCAGCCGTATCCGCGTGATCTCCGACGGCGCGCCGAAACGTTTGGGCGGGCCCCAGTAGCCGGTGCCGCGGCTGACATAGACCCACATGTTCCGATGGCGATGCAGTCCGGCGACATAGGGCTGCTGCATCGGCACGAACAGGTTCCACGGCAGGAACTGCCCACCGTGCGTATGGCCGGACAGCTGCAGGTCGAAGCCGGCCTGGGCCGCGGCCACCGCGCTGCGCGGCTGGTGGGCCAGCAGCACGCGCACCGCCGCCTCGGCCGGCGCGCCGGCCAGCGCCGCGATGGGATCGCTGCGATGCGCGGGATCGAAATGCCCGGCGCTGAAGTCGGTGACGCCGGCCAGCACCAGCGTGGCGCCGTCGCGCTCGATCGCCACGTGCTCGTTCAGCAGGACCCGCAGCCCCAGCCGCCGCAGCTCGTCGATCCACGCATGCGCGCCGGCGTAGTACTCATGATTGCCGGTGACGACGTAGACGCCATGCGGCGCGCGCAGCGAGCCGAGCGGCGCGGTGTGTTCGCTCAGTTCGGGCACCTTGCCGTCGACCAGGTCGCCGGTAAGCGCGATCGCATCGGCGCCCAGCGTATTGGTGCGTTCGACGATGCGCTGCAGATATGGCCGCTTGATGGTGGGGCCGACGTGGATGTCGCTGAGCTGCGCGATCGTGAAGCCGTCAAGCGCGGCGGGCAGCCCGTCGATCGGCACCTCGACATCGACGACGCGCGCCACGCGCCGTGCGTTCCAGTAGCCGAGCAGCGAGACCAGCAGCGCCAGCGCGACGGTGGCGACCGCGCTCCAGACCGGCAGCCCGGGCGGATACCAGCCGGCCAGCGCGCAGGCGATCAGCACCAGTTCGCGCAGCACGGTCAGGATCAGCAGCGTCGAGAACAGACCCATCGCCAGCATGCCGAGCCAGGACAGTCGATCGCCCCAGGGGGGCTCGAAGCGGCGCGCCAGCAGCGCGGCCGGCATCGACACGGTAGAGATCGCCAGCCACAGCGCGGCCAGCGCTTTCAGCGCCAGCGGCCACGGCAGCGCGGGCAGCAGGCGCGCGCCGATATAGAGATGCAGCAGGGCGACGATCAGCGCGGCCGTCACAATCGAGCGGCGAGGGGTCATGGTGCTCCGGGCAGGCGTGCCGCGTCGGCACGATAAGCCGCACGATACCGGGGTTACGGCGCGCGCGCATGCGCGTCCCTGCCTAGCGGCCCGACCACACCGTGCGCCGCACGCCGATGGCCGTCACCGCGCCATAGGCGCTGATGCCGAGCGCCACGCCGAGGAAATGGCCGTCCAGCCCCATGCCGCCGGCATGCGCCAGCAGCCAGCCGCCGCCCGCGGCAAGCCCGATTCGCGCGATGCCGGCCGCGATCGGCCAGCGCATCCGGCCCGCGCCCATCGACGCGAAGTACAGCGCCATGCCGAGCCCAAAGCCGCCAAAGGCCGGCGCGATCCACGACAGCGCGCGCGCGGCGATGGCGGCGACTTCCGCGTCGCTGGTGAACCAGCTGGCAAAGCGCGCCGGCGCGAGCCCGACGGCGATGCCGATGGCGCCGGCCAGCGCCAGCGCCAGCAGCGCGCCGACCCAGGCGGTGCGCCGCGCGCCGCCCCAGTCGCCGGCGCCGACCGCACGGCCGACCAGCGCGGTCAGCGCCGAGCCCACGCCGAAGGCCAGCGGGATCATCAGGAATTCGAGCCGCGCCGAGATGCCGTAGGCCGCAACGGCCGCGGTACCGTAGGGGCGCAACTGCGCGGTGACCAGGATCGTTGCCAGATTGGCCAGCGCGGCAAGCCCGCAGGCGACCAGCCCGACCGACAGGATGCGCTGGAACAGTGCCGCGTTCGGGCGCACGCGCAGCACCGGCACGAAGCCGGCGCCGCCGCGCAGCACGACCACCGCCATGCCGAGTGCCGCGGCCCACGACACCAGCGCGAAGGCCGCGCCGATACCGGCCAGCCCCATCCCGCCGGGTTCGGCCAGCGCCCAGGCCAGCAGCGGGAAGGCGATCCACATCAGGCACAGCACGCGCGCCGCCAGCGCATGGCGGCCGCCGCCGCGCAGCACCGAGGCCATCGTGTTGGCCAGCCAGGCCGGCACCGCGCCCGCGCCCAACAGCCAGATCGCATAGCTCGCGGCGGCCTCGGCGGCGGTCGCACCGGCCACCGCGCCGAGCACGGCATGCGGAAAGCCCGCCAGCGCGATCGCGAAGCCGAGGCCGGCCAGCACGGCGATGATCAGCGCATGCAGCACCAGCGCCGAGGCGTCCTCGCGCTTGCCGGCGCCGAGCGCGCGAGCGATCGCGGATACCACGCCGCCGCCCATCGCGCCGGTCGACATCTGCTGCAGCAGCAGCGCGAACGGCAGCACGACGGCCCAGCCCGCCAGCGCCGCGGTGCCCTGGCGCGCCGCCAGCCAGGTCTCGATCAATTGCGCGACGGCCTGCAGCAGCGCGATCAGGCTGGTCGGCGCGGCCAGCTTGACGATGGCACGCAGCACCGCGCGAGGTGCCGCCGTGTCGGCAGCGGCAGGTTCACGCAGGGGGGCGGCTGCGGTAGCGGCAGTCGACAAGGCCGCGGCCGGTGCGGCGCCCCGTACTGCGCCCCGTACGGCGTCATGCAGTTCGGTCATCGCCTGCCTCCGTGGCTTCGACGGTGTCGGCTTCGGGCGCGAAGCGGCGGCGCAGGTGGTGGCCGGCCGCGGGACCGGCGGTGACGCGCAGGTCGTCCAGCGTGACGGCGCTGCCGTCGGCGCGGGTCAGCGCCGGGGCGGCGATCTCGTCGCCGGTGCGCCGGTCCAGCAGCACGGTCATCGGACCGCGGTCGGTCATCCAGCGGTCGGCCCAGGCCTTCAGTGCGACGAAGGCGGGGAAGAAGTCCCGGCCCTTGTCGGTCAAGTGGTAGTGGTGGCGTGCGCCGCCGTCGGCCGGCACGCGCTCGAACATGCCGTGCTCGACCAGCGTCTTCAGCCGGGCGCTGAGGATATTGGGCGCGATGCCGAGGTTGCGCTGGAAGTCGTCGAAGCGCGTGCTGCCGTAGAAGGCCTCGCGCATCAGCAGGATCGCCCAGCGCTCGCCCAGTACCGCCATCGACCGGGCGATCGGGCAGGGCATGCTGGCAAAGTCGGTGTGGCCCACGTCTCCTCCGTTTGGGACAGCCAATGACGCAATCGGTCGATCGCGAAATGGCTTTTACTTTCAAATTGCAAGCATTCTAGCTTGCAATTTGAAAGTTTGTGAGGGGCGGTTGGCTGCGAGCGGTTTGGTCGGGTCCGGTCGCCGTTCAGGCGCAACCGTCGGGCGCGTCGCGGAACACCGGCAAGGCCGGGATCTGCTCGCGCAGGAAGTCGATCAGCGCCCGCGTCGCCATTGGCGGATGCGGGTTCGGCGTGGTGATCAGATAGAGCCGGTCGCCCAGCCCTTCCGGCCGCCAGTCGGGCAGAACCTTGACCAGCCGGCCGGCGTGCGCGTCCTGCCAGCCGGCATAGACCGGCAGCAGGCAGACGCCGTGGCCGGCCTGCACCGCGCGGATCAGGAAGGGGAAGTGTTCGGACTGCAGCCGCGGCAGCAGCTGCACCGCGTCGCGTTGGTCGCCGCGCGTCAGATGCAGCTCGAACGGGCGGGCGAAGTAGGGCGGGCACAGGAAGTCGGTCGCGGCGAGGTCCGCCGGCACCCGGATCGGTCCAGTCCGTTCCAGATAGGACGGCGCCGCATAGAGGCCCCATTCGATCGCGCAGACATCGCGCGCCACGTGGTCCAGCGGCGGCTGCGAGGTGACCTTCAGCGCCACGTCGATCTCGGCGGCGATCAGGTCGTTGACGCGATTGTTGAAGAACACGCGCAGCGTGATGCCCGGATGCCGCTCGGCGAACGCCAGCAGCAGCGGTGCGACGAAGCTGTCGCCCAGGCCGGTCGGCACGCTCAGGCGCACATGGCCGCGCAGCGTCTTGCCCAGGCTGTCGATCTCGGCCTGCGCCGACGCGACCTCGCGCAGGATCGCCAGCCCATGGCGGTACAGCGCGTGGCCGGGTTCGGTCAACTCCAGCCGGCGTGTGGTCCGGCGCATCAATTGCGCGCCCGACTGGGCCTCCAGTTCGCGCAGCTGCCGACTGACCTGCGAACGCGTGACGCCGCGCCGGCGGCCGGCCTCGGCTAGATTGCCGGCGTCGACGATATCGACGAAGGCCTGGATCAGGTTCAGGTCCATGGTGCGTCCATCGGGGATTGCCTGGGGGATTGTCGCGCTGGGCTCAACATTGTGCTGCGCGGGGCGGCAATTGTCGATGACGATGCCCGCCGTTACAGTGACCGGTCAATATGGCGCCCCTGTCCCGATGCCGATGTCCCGGACACGCGTGGGGCGCCCAGCGTAAAGGAGCACTCGAATGGCGGCGGACCTCTGGTTCCAGGATCTTCATCGCAGCGGCGACGAACTGCTGTCACGCGGCAGCCGGCTGGCCGGCGGCCTGCGCGCGCTCGGCGTGGCGGAGGGCGATGTGATCGCCGTGCTGCTGCGCAACGACGCGCCGTTCGCCGACATCGTCCACGCCTGCCGCACCGCCGGCTGCTACTACTGCCCGATCAACTGGCATTTCACGGCGGACGAGGTCCGCTACCTGCTCGAGGACAGCGGCGCCAAGGTGCTGATCGCCCATGCCGACCTGCTGCCCGCGGTGCAGGCGGCGGTGCCGGCCGGCATGCCGGTGCTGGCGGTCGGCGCGGCCGGCGCGGTCGGCTCGCGTGCCGCGCCGGCAGGGCTCGATGCCGTGGCGTACGAGCCGTGGCTCGCTGCCCAGCCGCCCTACGATGGCCCGCGTGTCGCGCCGCGCGGCCATATGGCCTATACCTCGGGCACCACCGGCCGGCCCAAGGGCGTGCTGCGCCAGGCGGTGCCGCTCGACCGGCTCGACGCGCAGCAGGCCGCGATGCGCTCGGTGGTGGCGCAGGCGATCGGCATCGTGCCGGGCTGCCGTGCGCTGATGTCGGCGCCGCTGTATCACAGCGCGCCCGGCGTCTTCATCCAGAACGCGCTGCAGATGGCCGAGCGGCTGGTGCTGACGCCGCGCTTCGATGCCGAGGAGGTGCTGGCACTGATCGAGCGGCATCGCATCGATGTCGTCTACCTGGTGCCGATCATGTATGTGCGGCTGCTGAAGCTGCCCGACGCGGTACGCCGGCGCTACGACCTGTCGTCGCTTCGCTTCGTCGCCTCGACCGGCTCGCCGTGCGCGCCCGAGGTCAAGCGGGCGATGCTCGAATGGCTGGGCCCGGTGATCCACGAAACGTATGCGTCGAGCGAGGCCGGCATGGTCACCGTCGCCACGCCCGCCGATGCGCTGGCCAGGCCCGGCACCGCGGGGCGGCCGGTCGACCAGGCCAGCGTGCGCATCCTGCGCGAGGACGGTACGCCGTGCGAGACCGGCGAGGTCGGCCTGATCTATGTGCGCCAGCCCGCGTACCCCGACTTCACCTACCGCAACAACGATGCGGCGCGCCGCGCGATCGATATCGACGGCCTGGTGACGCTGGGCGACATGGGCTATCTGGACGCCGACGGCTATCTGTTCCTGTGCGACCGCGCCTCGGACATGGTGATCTCGGGCGGCGTCAACATCTATCCGGCCGAGATCGAGCACCAGCTGGTGCGCTATCCGGGTGTGGCCGATTGCGTGGTGTTTGGCGTGCCCGACGACGAATACGGCGAGCGGCTGCTGGCGATGGTGCAGCCGATGCCGGGCGAGCGGCTCGACGAGACCGAGATGATCGCGTGGCTGCGCGAACGGCTGTCGGGCTTCAAGGTGCCACGCACGATCGTGATCGCCGAGCAGCTGCCGCGCGACGAGACCGGCAAGCTCGCCAAACGCCGTCTGCGCGACCAATACTGGCAGGGGCGGACGCGGCGCGTTTGAACACGGCCGGTATCCCCGGCCGGAACGCGGCACACCACGAAGCAGGACATAACGGAGGAGACACCATGCAACGCTGGAAAACGGCAGGGCGGGCCCTGCGAGGCACCGCCTCGGTGGGCGCGAAGTTGGCGCTGATGTTGGCGGCGATATTGGCAGCGATGTTTGGCGCCGTGACGGCGGCCGGCGCGGCCTATCCGGACCACCCGATCAAACTGGTGGTGCCCTACACGCCCGGCGGATCGACCGACCAGTTCGGCCGCGCGTTGGCCGAGGGCATGAGCAAGGTGCTGAAGCAGCCGGTGGTGGTCGACAACAAGCCTGGCGCGGCCACGATGATCGGTACCAACCTGGTTGCCCGTGCGCCGGCCGACGGCTATACGGTCGGCTTTGCCACCAACGGCAGCATGGTGCTGAATCCGATGCTGTACAAGAAGATCACCTACGACCCGCCGAAGGACTTCAAGATCTTCAGCATCGGCGCGGAAGTGCCGCTGGTGGTGGTGACCAATACGCAGGTGCCGGCAAACAACATCCGCGAGTTCGCTGCTTACGCGAAGAGCCAGGGCGGCAAGCTGAACTACAGCTCGGTGGGCCTGGGCAACGCGCTGCAGCTGGCCACCGAGATGCTGAAGACCGAGCTCGGCATCGAGCTGACCCATGTGCCGTACAACGGCAGCGCGCCGGCGCTGGCGGCGCTGCTCGCCAACGACGTGCAGTTGATGGTCGATGTGGTCAGCACCTCGCTGCCGCATATCAAGGCCGGCAAGCTGAAGGCGCTAGCGGTGACCAGCCGCAACCGGCTCGACGTGCTGCCCAATGTGCCGACGGTGGCCGAGACCCATCCGAACTTCCAGGCGGCGACCTGGTTCGGGCTGGCGGTGCCGGCGCAGACGCCGCCCGAGGCGGTCGAGAAGCTGCGCGCCGCGGCGGACCAGACCCTGCGCGACCCGCAATTCCGCGCGACCTTCAACGGGCTCGGCCTGCAGGTGCTGCAGCCGATGAGCCAGGCGGAGATCGACCGCTACGTCGCCGCGGACCGCGAGCACTGGGGCAAGGTGATTCGGGCGAAGAATATTTCCCTGGACTGAGGGCGGGCGCCTGGGGCTTGCGGGCGCGGTTTTCCCTCTCCCCCAGCCCCTCTCCCGCAAGCGGGAGAGGGGCGCAACTGGCCGCGACGCGACTGATCGACGGTTCGTTCGCTAACCTGTCCCACGCGTGTGAAAGGGAATCACTGGCCGCGACGCGGCTGAACGACGGTTGGTTCTCCCCTCTCCCGCTTGCGGGAGAGGGGCGGGGGAGAGGGCAAGGGCGCCCGCACGCTGACGCCGCCCGGAGCGTCCATCGCCGGACCGATGTCCCGAAGCGGATATAGTTGTGCGCCGCCGCTCGGCGCTCCTGCTGCCGCCACACTTGCCGCGTTGCCTATCGCCGCGCCGACAATGTGCAGCCCCGGCGACACCCCACGCACCCGGGCGTGCCCATCGCTCGCGGCGGCGTCACATCCGGAACATCGGGCGGCCCGGTCGCTCCAACGCCCGACCCCAAAACCAGGAGTTTGAATGCGATTCCAACTTGCCGGCCTGGCTGTGGCCGGTTTTACCGCGGCCGGTGTGCTGGCCGCGGCGCCTGCAGTCCATGCGGCCAGCGCGGCCGCCGCCCCGTCGGCGAACGCCGCCAAGCCCGCCTCCGCCCCGCCCGCCGCCCCTTCTACCGCTACAACCTCGCCCGAAGCCGACCTGCTGGCGCCGCTGCTCGGCGCGCTGAAGATCGGCAATCCGATGCCCGACCTGCCCGACTGCGCGGACAAGCGCACGCCGGACGGCACCGATGTGACCGCCTTCTGCGTGGAAGTGCGTGGCGATGGCGCGATGCGCCAGGTGGGCGTGCCCCGCAAGCAGCGCCCGGCGTTCATGGACGGCCCGCATGCGCTGGCGGTGGTCGATCGCAACGCGCTGGTCGGCCTGATCGTGCCGACCGACGGCGTGCGCTCGGAACAGTCGACGCTGCGCACGCTGACCGCGCGCTACGGCAAGCCGTTCCGCGAGGAGCAGGTCGCGCTGCTGGACAAGGACGGCAAGAGCGTCAACAGCGTCCACGCCGGTTGGATGCAGGCGCCGCTGACGGTCGAGGTCTATTCGATTCCCGACGACCCCGACACCGGCAGCATCGAGCTGTTGCTGCCGCGCGCCCGGACGGTGATGGCGCAGAAGGATGCGGCGATCACGCAGCAACTGAACCCGGGCGCCGCCTCGGCGCCAAGCGCGCCGAAGGCCGTGGCGCAGAAGCCGAAGAAGGGCGAGGGCGACGGCAAGCCGGGCAGCTGGTAAGCCTGTGTCGTTCCCGCGCAGGCGGGAACCCAGCGGCTTTGACTGTGAGCCGATGAAGTCGCTGGGCCCCCGCGTTCGCGGGGGCGACGTAGTTGCGCCTTACAGCCCCTCCATCACCTTGTCCAATCCCCGCACGACGCCGCGCAAGGTATGTACCTTGCGGATCGCCAGCAGCGCGCCCGACACATAGGGTTTGGAGCCGTCGCCGGCCTCGTGCTTCAGATGCAGCCGCTGGCCGTCGGCGCCGAAGATCACCTCGACACCGAGCTGATAGCCGGGCAGCCGCACCGCGTGGACCTGCGTGCCCGACATCGTCGCGCCGCGGGTCTCGACGGGTCCCTTGACCTGGTCCAGCGGCACCGTCTGCGCGGCGGCCTTGACCTGCCCGAGCCGGTAGGCCAGCTCCCGTACGGTGCCTGATGGCACATCGACCTTGCCGGCCTTGGCGTAGTCGATGATTTCCCACTGATCGAGATGGCGCGCGGCCATCTCGGCGAACTTCTGCAGCAGCACCACGGTGATGGCGAAGTTCCCGCAGGCCAGCACGCCGCGGTCGGCCGCGCGCGCGGCGGCGTCGATCTCCGCATAGTCCTCGTCCGACAGCCCCGAGGTGCCCACCACCACATGGGCGCCCTGCGCCAGCGCCTGCAGGATGTTGTGCTTGGCGATGTCCGGCTTGGTGTATTCGACGTAGACGTCGTACGGCGTGCCGGCTAGCTCGGCGATGCTGGCGACCGCCTTGCCGGGCGTGTCGGCATGGCCGGTCAGCTGTGCCAGCGTCTGGCCGGCCGCGCCGCGCGAGAGCCCCGCGACCAGCGTCATGTCCTGCGCGTGCGCGACCCCGCGCGCGAGTTCGCCGCCGGCCCAGCCGGTCACGCCGCCCACGGCGACACGGATTGGTGTGTTCATCGGCAAGTTCCTCCTGAAGCCATATGTTGCGATGTTGCGGTGCCCGCGTTCCCGCGTTCCGCGGACAGCTCGCCAGTTTGCCGCGTTTGCGCAAAGTGCGCAGACGGGCGCGCAAGCGGCTGCGGAAAGGCTGACCGTTATCCCACCGGCCGTCGCCGATCGATCTTGCGCGCCAGCACGATCGACGTGCTGGTGTGGTTCACGCCGTCGAGCGCGCCGATCTCGTCGAGCAGCTTGTCCAGACGCGCGTGCGTGTCGCAGCGGATCACCGCCATGTAGTCGACCGGCCCGCTGACCGAATCGAGCTCGACCACCTCGGGAAAGCGCTGCAGCGCGCGCAATACCGTCGGCGCTGTCTTGGGCTGCACCGACAGCCCGCAGAAGGCGAGGATCGCGTTGTCCTCCATCTGCTGGCCCAGCCGCACGCCATAGCCGGCGATCACGCCGAGCCGCTCCAGCCGCGCGATCCGCGCGACCACGGTGGTGCGCGCGATGCCGAGCTTGCGCGCCAGGTTGGCGGCGCTGTCGCGCGCATTGGCCTGCAGCAGCGACAACAGGTGACGGTCGGTCTGGTCGAGATCGGTCATGCGGTACAGGCCTCGGGGTGTGGGTTTCGCGAGTCGGTGCGGCGCCGGCGTATCGTCGTTTCGTCGGCCCATGCCGTCATATCGACCGATTATGGCGGGTTTTCGTCAATGTTGTCTGTTCAATCCGACGGCGCCGCGGACCATACTTCGATCACGGCATGGCGTTGCAACTGCTGCGCAGCCATGCCCGGCGCGACCAGCGCGCTTCCTTTCCCCGCGTCGGAGGACCGTCATGAACAACAACCTTTCCTTCCCTTCGGCTCGTTCCGGTGCGGCTGTGCCCGTCACCGTGCTCGGTGCCGGCAAGATCGGCCGCACCATCGCCGGCATGCTGCGGGACAGCGGCGACTATGCGGTGACCGTGGTCGACCGCTATCGCGACGCGCTCGACGCGCTGCCCGCGGGCGTCTCCACCCGCGTGGTCGATCCGTCCGAGCGGCAGGCCTGCATCGACGCGCTGGCAGGCGCCGCGGCGGTGATCAACGCCTTGCCGTTCCACGCCGCGGTGCCGGTGGCGACCGTCGCTGCTGAAATGGGCGTGCACTATTTCGACCTGACCGAAGATGTCGCCGCGACGCGGGCGATCCGCAGGTTGGCCAACGATGCGCACGCGGTGCTGATGCCGCAATGCGGACTGGCGCCCGGTTTCATCGGCGTGGTCGGCCATGACCTGGCGCAGCGCTTCCTGCGCGGCGGCGGCCAGCTGCTGGACCTGCGCATGCGCGTCGGCGCGCTACCGCGCTATCCGAACAATGCGCTGAAGTACAACCTGACCTGGAGCACCGAGGGTCTGATCAACGAGTACTGCAACCCGTGCGAGGCCATCGTCGACGGCCGCCGCGTCGAGGTGCCGGCGCTGGAGGGGCTGGAGAGCTTCGCGCTGGACGGCATCGAGTACGAGGCCTTCCATACCTCGGGCGGGCTCGGCACGCTGCCGGAAACGCTGGCCGGGCGCGCCCGCCACGTCGATTACAAGTCGATCCGCTATCCTGGCCATTGCGCGGTGATCAAGCTGCTGCTCGACGATCTGCGGCTGCGCGAACGGCGCGACTGGCTGCGCGAGATCTTCGACAGCGCGATTCCGCTGACCGAGCAGGACGTGGTGGTCGTGTTCGCCAGCGCCACGGGACGCACGGCGGGCGAGGACGGACGGCTGGGCCCGCTGACGCAGGCGTCGTTCTCCGCGCGCATCGGCGGCGCCGAGGGCGAGCACGGCCATCTGAACGCGATCCAGCTGACCACCGCCGCGGGCGTCTGCGCCGCGCTCGACATGGTAATCGCCGGCCAGTTGCCGCAACGGGGCTTCGTCCGCCAGGAGGACATGCGGCTCGAGGCCTTCCTCGCCAATCGTTTCGGCAGGCACTACACCTGCCATCCGCTACAGGAGGCCCTCGCATGAAAGCGGACGCATTCGAGCGCTGCTGGCGCGCCATCGGCCAGCCCATTCCCTGGCGCGACGGTGCCGGCGGCCCCGGCGCGCTGCCGGCGCGTTCGCCGATCGACGGCGAGGTATTCGGCCATATCGCCGCCTGCAGTGCCGACGAGGCGAACGCCCGCATCGCGCAGGCCCATGCCGCGCAGAGCGGCTGGGCGCTGGTGCCGGCGCCGGTGCGCGGCGAGGTGGTGCGGCGCTTCGGCGAGGTGTTGCGCGAGCACCGCGGCGCGCTCGGCGAACTGGTCTCGCTCGAGACCGGCAAGATCCTGCAGGAAGGGCTGGGCGAGGTGCAGGAGATGATCGACATCTGCGACTTCGCGGTCGGCCTGTCGCGCCAGCTGCATGGGCTGACGATCGCCAGCGAGCGGCCCCAGCATGCGATGCGCGAGACCTGGCATCCGTTCGGCGTCTGCGGCGTGATCTCCGCGTTCAACTTCCCGGTCGCGGTGTGGGCGTGGAACGCCGCGCTGGCGCTGGTCTGCGGCAACGCGGTGGTATGGAAGCCGTCGGAAAAGACGCCGCAATGCGCGCTGGCCGTACAGGCGCTGCTCGATCGCGTGATCGAGGCCGCGGCGCCCGAGCACGCGGGCATCGCCACGGTGCTGTGCGGCGGCCGGCAACTTGGCGAGCGGCTGGTCGCCCATCCCGATGTGCGGCTGGTCAGCGCGACCGGTTCGACGCGGATGGGGCGCGAGGTCGGCATCGCCTGCGCCGGGCAGTTCAAGCGCAGCATCCTCGAACTCGGCGGCAACAACGCGGCCATCGTCGCGCCGTCGGCCGATCTTTCGCTGACCTTGCGCGCGATGACGTTCGCCGCGGCGGGCACCGCAGGACAACGCTGCACCACGCTGCGCCGCGCCTTCATCCATGCCGATCTGTTCGGCACGGTGCGCGAGCAGCTGACGCAGATCTTCGCCCGCCTGCCGGTCGGCGATCCGCTCGAGGCGGGCACGCTGGTCGGCCCGCTGATCGACCGCGCCGCCGGCGACAACATGGCCAATGCGCTGGCCAGCTGCCGCGCCCAGGGCAACGCCGTGCATGGCGGCGAACGGCTGCTGGCCGACCGCTATCCGCATGCCTGCTATATGCGGCCGGCGCTGGTGGTCACCGACACGCAGCATGACACCATGCTGACCGAGACCTTCGCGCCGATCCTGTACCTGATGCCATACACCTCGCTGGAGGAGGCCATCGCGCTGAACAACGCGGCGGCGCACGGCCTGTCGTCGTGCATCTTCACCGAGTCGCTGCGCGAGGCCGAGCGCTTCCTGTCGTCGGCCGGCAGCGACTGCGGCATCGCCAACGTCAATATCGGCACCAGCGGCGCGGAGATTGGCGGCGCCTTCGGCGGAGAGAAGGCAACCGGCGGCGGGCGCGAGTCAGGCTCGGATGCGTGGAAGGGCTATATGCGGCGCGCGACCAACACCATCAACTACGGCGACGCGCTGCCGCTGGCGCAGGGCATCCGCTTCGATCTGTGAGGGGGGAAAGACCGGCCGCCGCAAGGGTTAACACGGCCCTCCCGCGCGATGGCCGGCCGCCCGCCGCCCGCCTTGTAGGGAACCGTAACGCAGGTTACAGGGCCCTGACCCCGTATTACCAACTCGCCCCGTATAACGGCGTCATTCATTCCGTATAACAGGGGCAAAAAATGAAAGCGTGGTTGGCAGGTCTGGGGGCATTGGCGGCGGCAGGCCTGAGCGGCTGCGCCGTCTACCCGGCGCCGGTGGATGCCGGCGTCACGGTTGGCGTGGGGGCGCCCGTCTATGTCGCGCCGCCGCCGGTGGTGGTCGCTCCGCGGCCTTACTACTACGGCTATCCGTATCGCGGCTATCACCGAGGCTATTACCGCGGCGGGCACGGCCACTGGCATGGCCATGGACGCGGGCACTGGCGCTGATACCGGAAGGGGGTGAATCGCAAGGGTGGCCGCCGTGGCCGGCAGGACGCCGCGATGCGAGCGGCTCAGATCTGTCCGTTCAGGCCGGCCCAGCTCGGCGCCAGCGTCTGCGGCACGTCGATCAGGTCGAGCACGCGGCCGATCGTATGGTCGACCAGCTGCGCGATGGTATCGGGCTTCTGATAGAAGCCGGGTACCGGCGGAAAGACGATGCCGCCTATTTCGGTGACGGCCGTCATATTGCGCAGATGCGCCAGATTCAGCGGCGTCTCGCGCACCATCAGCACCAGCTTGCGGCGCTCCTTCAGCATGACGTCGGCCGCGCGGGTGATCAGGTTGTCGGACAGGCCGTGCGCGATCGCGGCAAGCGTGCGCATCGAACACGGCGCGATCACCATCGCCTGCGCCCGGAACGAACCGCTGGCGAGGGTCGCGCCGATATCGCGCACGTTGTGCACCACGTCGGCCAGGGCCTCGGCCTCGGCCTTGCCGATGTCGAGCTCGTGCTGCAGGTTCATCACGCCCGCGGGCGAGATCAGCAGATGCGTTTCGACGTCGGCGACCGCGCGCAGTACCTGCAGCAGGCGCACGCCATAGACGGCGCCGGTGGCGCCGGTGATCGCGACGATCACGCGCCGTGGCGCGGCGGCAGGCCCGGCGCTCATCGCGGTTTCCAGGACGTCAGCCCTTCAGCAGCGTTTGCAGCTCGCCGCTCTGGTACATCTCCATCATGATGTCCGAGCCGCCGACGAACTCGCCGTTGACGTAGAGCTGCGGAATGGTCGGCCAGTTGGCGTATTCCTTGATGCCCTGGCGGATGCCGTCGTCTTCCAGCACGTTGACCGTCATCGGCGCGTCGACGCCGCAGGCCTTCAGGATCTGGATCGCGCGGCCCGAGAAGCCGCACATCGGAAACTGCGCCGTGCCCTTCATGAACAGCACGACGGGATGGCCCTTGACGATCTGGTCGATCTTTTGTTGCACGTCACTCATGATTTTCGCTTCGGAAGAGGGGCGCTGAGGCGAACCGCGCGCCATGGAGTCGGAGACGCGCGCCGGCCGATGGCATGAAAAAGCCGAACGGTGGCGTGCGGGATCGGGACGATTCTACCGGATTCGGACCGCCGCTTCAGGCCTTGGACCCAGTGCCGGCGGTGTCGACATCGGCATCGCCGCCCGCCCACCGGCCGCCGCTGCAGCGTTCGTTGCCGCCCAGGTCGCGCTCGGTGAAGACCTCGCCAAAGCCCGCGTCGCGCAGCAGTTGCCGGGCGGCCTCGCCCTGGTCGAAGCCATGTTCCATCAGCAGCCATCCGCCCGCTTGCAGGTGCGCGCCCGCGCCGGCGACGATGGTGGCGAGGTCGGACAGTCCGTCGCCGTGGTCGGTCAGCGCATCGACCGGTTCGAAGCGCAGATCGCCGCTGGACAGATGCGGATCGCCGGCGGCGATATAGGGCGGATTGCTGACGACCAGCGTGAAGCGCGCGTCGGCAGGCAGCGCCGCATACCAATCCGATTCGAGGAAGACGACGTTGCCGGCGCCCAGCGCCGCCGCATTGGCGCGCGCAACGTCGAGCGCGGCGGGCGAGATGTCGGTCGCCCACACCTGCGCATCGGGCCGTTCGCAGGCCAGTGTGACCGCGAGAATGCCGGAGCCGGTGCCGAGATCGAGCACTCGCGGGGCATGCGTGCTCGCCAGGCGGGCCAGCGCCGCCTGCACCGCGATCTCGGTGTCCGGACGCGGAATCAGCACCGCGGGACTGACGCGGAACGGACGGCCGTAGAACTCGCGCTCGCCGATCAGATACGCCATCGGTTCGCCCGCCAGCCGCCGCACGAACAGCGCGCCGAGCGCGGCGTGCTGAGCGGGGTCGAGCGGCTGCGTATCCCGCGTGATCAGCTGCGTGCGAGTGAGCCCCGTCACATGAGTCAGCAGCATCCGCGCCTCCAGCGCCGGCAGCCCGGCCTGTGTCATCGCGGTCAGCGCCTCGCGCAGCGTCGCCTGCGCCGGCAGGGTGCCGGACTGCAGCGGTGCGGAGGACGGGGAATCGTTCATTGGAATCGAGGCCATCAAAAAGACGAGAGCCCCGCCGGCACTGTGCCGTGGCGGGGCTCGGTACGGCGCGGGCGACGGCTTAGTTCTTGGTCGCTTCCTTGGCCTTGTCGGCGGTCTCGTTGACCGCGTTGCTGGCGGCGTCCTTGGCGTTCGCCATGGCGGCGGCCGCTTCGTCCTTGGCGCGCTCGGCGGCGGCGGACACGTCCGAAGCTGCGTTGCTGGCCGCGGCCTTGGCGGCGTCGGCGGCGGACTCGGCAGCCGCGGCAGCGTCGCTGGCCGCCGACTTCGCCGATTCGGCCGCGCTGGCCATCGCGCTATCGACGTTCGACGAGGCGGGGGCTTCATCCTTCTTGCCGCAAGCAGCCACTGCAGCGGTGACCATCAACAACGCAAGCAGTTTCTTCATGATTTCGTCCTTTTGTCCGTTTTTCGAGAAAAGACCCGCCCGGTATTTGTGCCGGGTTAGCCGTTTCCGATTATAGCGACCAACCATGTCGTTACCATGGCTGTTTCAGGCATTTACAAGAAATACAAGTATTTTGCCGGCGGAAAACAACCGTAGCGATTATGCCCACCGGTATTTACGCGTCCTCGCCCAGCGCAGCCAATTGGTCGGCCTGGTGCTCCGCCGCCAGCGCGCCGATCAGTTCGTCGAGGTCGCCGTCCATGATCATGTCGATCTTGTACAGCGTCAGATTGATCCGGTGGTCGGTCACGCGGCCCTGCGGAAAGTTGTAGGTGCGGATGCGGTCGCTGCGGTCGCCCGAGCCGATCAGGTTGCGCCGCGTGGTGGCTTCCTTCGCCTGCGCGGCGCGCAACTGCATGTCCTTCAGACGCGCCGCCAGCACCTTCATCGCCTTGTCCTTGTTGCGATGCTGGCTGCGGTCGTCCTGGCATTCGACGACGATGCCGGTCGGCAGGTGGGTCAGCCGCACCGCCGAATCGGTCTTGTTGATGTGCTGGCCGCCGGCGCCCGAGGCGCGGAAGGTGTCGACGCGCAGATCGCCGGGATTGATTTCGATCTCGCCGAGCTCGTCGGCCTCGGGCATCACCGCGACCGTGCAGGCCGAGGTATGGATGCGCCCCTGCGCCTCGGTGGCGGGCACGCGCTGCACGCGATGGCCGCCCGATTCGAACTTCAGCTTCGAGAACGCGGCATCGCCGGCGATGCGCACGATCACTTCCTTGTAGCCGCCCAGATCCGACGGCGACTCGCTCATGATCTCGACCTGCCAGCGCTGCCGCTCGGCATAGCGCGTGTACATGCGCAGCAGATCGCCGGCGAACAGCGCGCTTTCCTCGCCGCCGGTGCCGGCGCGGATTTCCAGGATCAGGTTGCGGTCGTCGTTGGGGTCCTTCGGCAGCAGCAGCGTCTGCAGGCTGGCCTCCAGTTCTTCGAGCTTCGCGCGCGCGGCATCGATCTCGTCGCTGGCAAAGGCCTTCATCTCGGGGTCGTCGAGCAGCGCCTGCGCGGTGGCCAGATCGTCCTGGGCCTGCCGGTAATGCGCATATTGCTCGGCCACGGGCGACAGCTCGGCATGCTCGCGCGTCAGCTTGCGGTACTGCTCCATGTTTGCGGTCGCGTCTTCGCGCGCGAGCAGGGCGTTGACTTCGTCGAGGCGCTCGGCCAGTTGGTCGAGCTTGGCTTGCATGCTGGCTTTCATCGGAATCCGGGTTGGCGTTCTTCGGGCGGCGTCTTTGGGCGGCGTCCTGGAGCGGCGTGCTGGTGCTGAGCGGCTGTGCAGGCGGATGCCGCGCTGGCGTGGCGCGGTGATGCGGACGACGACCTTGGCGCGAAGGCGCGGACGCTGCCCGCGAGCGGCTAGCGCTCGGAGTGGCTGCTGTGGCGGAACAGGCCGGGGACCAGGCGCAGCAGCGCGTCGCGGTCCTCGCCCTGGGTGTGGTTCAGCGCGTGGGTTGGGCCGTGCAGGAACTTGCGGGTCAACGCGCCGGACAGCGCCTCCAGCACGGCCTCGGGATCGTCGCCGCGCGCCAGCATCTTGCGCGCGCGATCCAGCTCCGCCTGGCGCATCGCCTCGCCGTTGGCCTGCAGTTCGCGGATCACCGGCACCACGCTGCGCGTCTCCAGCCAGTGCATGAAGTGCTGCACGCGGGTTTCGATGATCGCTTCGGCCTGCGCCACCGCGGCCTGCCGCATCGCGTTGCCTTCGCGCACGATCGCGCCGAGGTCGTCGACGGTGTAGAGGAAGACGTCGTCGAGCCGCGCCACTTCGGGCTCGACATCGCGCGGCACGGCGAGGTCGACCATCATGATCGGCCGGTGCTTGCGCTGCTTGACCGCACGCTCGACCGCGCCCAGACCGATGATCGGCAGCGAGCTGGCGGTGCTGGAGACGACGATGTCGAACTCGTGCAGCCGCGATCCCAGGTCGGACAGGCGGATGGCCTCGGTATTGAGGCCCTGCGCCGCCAGTTGCTCGGCCAGCTTTTCGCCGCGCTCGACCGTGCGATTGGCGACGACGATCTGGCGCGGGCTCTGCGCGGCGAAATGGGTCGCGCACAGCTCGATCATCTCGCCCGCGCCGATGAACAGCACGCGCTGGCCGGAAATGCTCTCGAAGATCCGTTGCCCCAGCCGCACCGCGGCCGCCGCCATCGACACCGAATGCGCGCCGATCTCGGTCTGGCCGCGCACTTCCTTGGCGACCGCGAAGGTGCGCTGGAACAGCTGGTTCAGATAGGTGCCGAGCGTGCCGGCCTCGCCGGCGGTGCGCACCGCATCCTTCATCTGGCCAAGGATCTGCGTCTCGCCGAGCACCATCGAATCGAGGCCGCTGGCGACGCGGAAGGCGTGGCGCACCGCCTCGGATTGCGGCAGCGCGTACAGATGCGGGGCCAGCTCGCCGGCGGGGATATTGTGGTGTTGCGACAGCCAGCGCAGCGTGTGATCGAAGCCCTCGGAGCCGGACAGCACCAGGTCGGTGGCGCAATAGATCTCGGTCCGGTTGCAGGTCGACAGGATCGCCGCCTCGGTGCCGCGCTTGCCGGCCAACTGAGAGCGCAGCGCCCCCAGCGCCGGCTTGATCTGCTCGAGCGGAAACGCCACCCGCTCGCGAAGCGAGACGGGCGCCGTGTTGTGATTGATTCCGATTGCGAGCAGTTGCATGGTTGGGGACTTTTCGCTGTCCGGCTGGCGGGCCGTTCCGGCCTCGCGCCAGCTTTGCCTGCGCTGGGCATGGCGGCGCGCACACTGGCCATTCAGGGCCGGGCCGAGCGCCGCCGGGACGGCTTGCATTATACCGTCCGGGCGCGATCCTTGCGTTCGCGGCCCGGCCGAGGCTATCGGGAGTCGGCCGGCGCTGTGACTTGAGTTATCGTTACGCCGCTGCCGCCACGGGCGGCGGGCGGGTCAGGTCGATGGTCGAACAACGGAAGCGGGCGATGCTGGGGACGTTCTTGGTGGGCATGGTGGTCGGGCTGGTGGCGCGGGCGATGCATCCGCGCGGCCCGGTACTGACCGCCGCGATGGCGTTGCTGCTGGGCGGCGTCGGCGCGCTCGCCAGCTTCTACCTGGGCCGGGCGCTGCGCTGGTTCATCGACGGCCAGCTGAGCGGCTGGACCGCCGCGATTCTCGGCGCCGCGCTGCTGGTCGGGCTGGGCGGGCTGTTCGCGCGGCGCGGGCGCTGAGCGCCCAACCTCACCGCAGCGCTGCCAGCAGCCGCCGGATCACGCCCTCGGAGTAGTGGCTGGCCACCTCGGCGAGGAACGCCGGGAAATCGACATGGGCGCTGTCGTCCGCCCGATCCGACACGGTCCGCATGACCGCGTGCGGTACGCCGTATTCGTGGCAGACCTGACCGACCGCCGCCCCTTCCATTTCGACCGCCAGCAGGCCGGGCAGCCGCGCCCGCAGCTCCGCCACCGTGGTCGGCGCCCCGATGAACTGATCGCCGCTGGCAATCATGCCCAGATGCAGGCGTGGCGCGGGGACGCCCGCAGTGTCGCCCGCAGTGAGGTCCGCAGTGACGCCAAAACGGGCACGAACGGCGGCCGGCACGGCGGTGGCCAGATCTTCCGCCAGGAAGGCCTGCGCGGCGTCGCGCAGCGCGGCTGTCAGCGCCGGATCGGTCGGGAATTCGTCCCGGCCCAGAAGCGGCACCTGATGGCGCGGAAACAGCGGACGCGCGTCCATGTCGTGCTGCACGGTCCGATCGGCGATCACCAGATCGCCGACCTGCACGCCGGCGCCGATCCCGCCCGCCAGCCCCGTGAAGACGATGCCGTCGACCCCGAATTCGCGGATCAGCGTCACCGTGGTTGCCGCGGCGGCCACCTTGCCGACCCGGGCCAGCACCACCACGCAGCGCTGCCCGTACAGCTCGCCCACGTAGTAGTCGCGCATGCCGATCCGATGCACGGTCGCGCGGGCATCGTCGTGGCGCATGGCGGCGATCAGGCCGTCGATTTCGTCGTGCAGGGCGGCGAGGATGCCGAGGGTCATGGCGTGCAGGTATCGAAACGAGATGGAGGACGGTGCGGCCGAGCCGGCAGCCCGAGCCGCAAGCCGGGCCCTAAGCCGTAAGCCGTAAGCCGTAAGCCGTAAGCCCCAATCCCCCGAGCCGGAAAAGCCGACAGCATACCGGCACCACCCGGGGCTTTGCTGGTTCGTGTCGCACCGCCTTTGATCGTGCGGTCGCCACGGCGCTTTGCTAGAGTGCAGCCAACGCCTTTCCGGAGCGCTGCCCAATCCATGCCCACCGATCGCCAAGCCCACCGTCTGAACATCCGGCATGCACAGCGGCGCGCGCTGGCGGACTGGTGCGCACAGGGGCGGCTGGCGATGCCGCCAGCGCGCCAGGCTTGGACCGATACCGAGCCCTGGCCTGCCGACTGGCACCGCTGGCTGCAGCGGGCGCTGCTCGCGCTCGGCGTGGCGCTGCTGTGCGCCGGCGTGATCGTCTTCTTCGCCTTCAACTGGCAGGCCCTGCACAAGTTCACCCGCTTCGCCGTGCTGGCGGTGGTGATCAGCGCGCTGGCGGCGTTCGCCTGGCGCCGGCCCGACCACGACGCGGCCGGCCGCGCGGCGCTGTTCGCCGCGCAGATGATCACCGGCGCATTGCTGGCGGTGATCGGACAGGTCTACCAGACCGGCGCCGACGCCTGGCAACTGTTCGCGTGGTGGACGTTGCTGGCCGTGCCCTGGGCGCTGGCCGCGCACGCGCCGTCCCATTGGTGGCTGGTGGTGGGGCTGGCCAATGTCGCGCTGCTGCGCTTCTTCAGCGTCGAACTGGGCGCCGGCCTGCCGTTCACGCTGCTGTTCGGCGTCGAGGGCGGCAAGCTGGTCGGCCTGTGGCTGCTTGCCGCTGCCTTGCTGCAGCTCGCGCTATGGCTGCTCCTGTCGGCGCACGCGCCGCGTGTTGGCGTGCGAGGCCAGGGCGGCGTGCGGCTGCTGGCGGCGCTGGCTTGCGCGCATGCGGTCTGGCTCGGGCTCGGTGCGCTGTTCGGCGACCGCTTCGACGGTGCGATGCTGATCGTCGCGCTGGCCGCCGTGCTGGGACTGGGCGCCTGGTTCCGGCGGCGCAACGTCGATCTGCTCGTGCTGAGCGGGATTGTGCTGTCGCTGATCGCGCTGATCGTCGGGGGACTCGGCCGCCTGCTGTTCGAGGCCGGCGCGGAATTCGGCGGCTTCCTGCTGCTCGGCCTGCTGACACTCGGCCTGTCGGCCGTGTCGGCGACGTGGCTGATGCGTTTGCATCGCGATCATGCGGAGGGGCCCATCGATACGTTCGCCGACGCGTCCACCGACAGCTCCACCGATAGCACCACCGCCACGTTCGCCGAACGGCCGCCGTCGCGTCAGCGGAGCGGGACGGTGCAACCGTCAGCAGCGGTGCAGGCGCTGTGGCGCGCGCTGGCCGCGGAAGGCGCGGTCGAAGGGCACCCGCCCGCCGAGACCGATGCACCATGGTCCGTGCGGCTGTTGACCGGCATGGCCGGATGGCTCGGCGCGGTGTTCTTCCAGCTGTTCCTGCTCGGCACCGTGTTCGTCGCCGCGCGCGAGAACAGCGGGGCCATTCTCGTCTGCGGACTGGCGCTGATCGCACTGGCCGCGCTGCTGTACCGGCGCCGCGCGGGCCATACCGGCTTCGAGCAATTCGCGTTGGCCAGCAGCCTGACCGGGCAAGGGCTGGCGTTTTATGCCGCCGCCGACCTGCTCGGCCGCGCCCGCGCCGTGGAGACCGCTGCGTTCTGGTGCGGGGTCGCGGCCTGCGAGATGCTGCTCTATGCGGCGATCGGCAATCGGCTGCATCGCTTGTTGTGCGCGCTTGCGGCGATGGTGTCGGTGGCGATGGCGTTGACCATCGCCATCGCGATGGGACCGTCCACACCCTGGCAGGCGATGGGGTGGGCGCTGGTCTGGCTGGCGCCGGTCGCCGCGCTGAAGGCGACGCTGTTCGCGACCACCGAGAGACGGCTTGCCGCGCTCGGGCGACATCACTGGCTCGCCCCGGCCGCGGATGCCTTGCTGCTTTGCAGCCTGCTCGGCGCGCTGATCGTGACGGGCATCGGCCATCCATTGGCCCTCTTCACCGAACCGGCGGCACGCGGCGTGCCGCATTGGCTGGCGGGCGCGGTGTTTGCAGTGCTGCTGGTCGGCTTTGGCATCGCCGAAACGGCCCGGCTGCAACGATCGCTCCGCCGGCGCGCCGGGGTCGGCGGTGTGCTGGCGCTCTGTGCCGCGCTGATGATCGGCGCTCCCGCCGTGGTGGCGGGCGTGCTGGCGACCGGGCTGGCCTTGCGGCGGGCGTCCCTGACCTGGCTCGGACTGGGCCTTGCGACGATCGGCCTCGGTTTCATCTGGTACTACAGCGCGCTGCACTGGACGCTGGCGATCAAGTCGGCAACGCTGGTAGCGGCCGGTATCGTTGTGCTGGCGGCACGCGCGTGGTTGACCCGGCCCCGGTCCGCGCTCGGTGCGGCCGACATCGCAGAGGAGGGCAGCCGATGAAACGCTGGATCGCGATTGCCTGGGCGCTGACGCTCGCGGTCGCCGGCGCCGGCGTGATCGGCAACGAGCGGCTGCTCGCGCGCGGCGATGTGGTGCTGTTGCGGCTGGCGCCGGTCGACCCGCGCTCGCTGATGCAGGGAGACTATATGGCGCTGAACTTCGCCATCGGCGCGCCGATCCTGCGCGCGCTGGAGACCACTGACGACCGTATCCGCACTGCGGTGGTCCGGCTCGATGCGCACGGCGAGGGAAGCTTCGTGCGGCTGCATCGCGGCGAACCACTGGTCGCCGGCGAACACCTGCTGCGCTTCCAATTGAAACCGTCGCGCTGGGGTACCGATCAGATCCAGATCTCGACCGACGCCTTCTTCTTCCAGGAAGGCCACGCGCGCCGATACGAGGGCGCGCAATTCGGCGCCTTTCGTGTCGATGCCGACGGTCAGGCGCTGCTGGTCGAACTGCGCGACGCGGCAGGGCATCCGCTGTGAGCACGCGGCCGTCCGCCGCGCTGGTGTTTGCCTGCACCGCGCTGTCGATGCTCGCCTTCGCCGGCAACTCGCTGCTGTGCCGGCTGGCGCTGCGGGACACCACCATCGATGCGGCGAGCTTTACCACCGTGCGGCTGTTGGCGGGCGCCATCACGCTATGGGTGCTGGTGCAACTGCGTGGTGGCGCTTCGCGCGCGCCTGAGGCAACGCTAACGACTGAGGCATCGAGCGGCAACTGGCGCTCGGCGCTGGCGCTGTTCGCCTACGCGATCCTTTTCTCCTACGCCTACGCTCAGCTATCGGCGGCCACCGGCGCGCTGCTGCTGTTCGGCGCGGTGCAGGTGACCATGATCGGCCGCGGACTGTGGCTCGGCGAACGGCCTCATCTCGTGCAGACGGCCGGGTATCTGATCGCCGTCGCGGGACTGATCGGCATGCTGCTGCCCGGCCTGTCCGCGCCACCGCTGGTCGGCGCGCTGCTGATGATCGCGTCCGGCGCGGCGTGGGGCATCTATTCGATCCGCGCCAAGGGCGCACGCGATCCGGTGCGCGCCAATGCCGGCAACTTCCTGCGCGCCTCGGTTTGCTGCCTGCCGATCTATCTCGCCGCGCTGCCCTGGGCCAGCCACGATGCCGCAGGCATGCTGTACGCGGTGCTGTCCGGCGCGATCGCCTCGGCGCTCGGCTACGCCATCTGGTATGTCGCGCTGCGGGGTTTGACGGTGACTACCGCTGGACTGGTGCAACTCAGCGTGCCGGTGATTGCGGCGGCGGGTGGGGTGTTGCTGTTGGGTGAGGCGGTGACGTGGCGGTTGGTGGTGGCGTCGGTCGCCGTGCTCGGGGGCGTGGGCCTGGCGATCGCCTATCGTCGTTCCAAACTGCCTCGATGAACCAACGCGTCTGCGGCTCAGACAGGACGCAACGCCTCCAACATGATGTCCGCCAGCCGCTGCGAAACCTCGGAGGCCGGGCCCGGCGCGCGCAGCAGCATCAGCGGCATCTTGCCCAGAGGCGGCAGCCCATCGGCAGGCCCGAGTTGACGCAGCGAGGCGGGCAAGCCGTAAGGCGTGCGCACGACCAGGCCGAGACCGGCGGCCGCTGCCGCCCATAGGCCGCCGAGGTTGGGACTGGTGAACGATACGCGCCACGGAATGCCGGCGCGATCGAGCGCGGCGGTGGCGGCGTCGTGGAAATGGCAGGGCCGATCGAACACCGCCAATGGGACGGGTTCCCCGGGATCGAGGCGCCAGGGCAGCGAGGCCGGTCCGATCCAGCACATCTGCGGTTCGCCAACCACCGTGATATCGGCGCCCGGCGCTCTAGCCCCGGCAGCGCCATTCGTACCGCCCCACACCAGCGCCAGATCGAGCGTGCGCGCCTGGATGCGGGCGAACAGATCGTGATTGCGTGCCACCATCGCCTCGACTCGCACCTTCGGATGCGCGCGCGCAAACCGGCCCAACACCTCGGGCAGCGTCGCCTCGCCGAACTCTTCCTGCAGTCCCAATCGCACACCGCCGGACAGATCGACACCGCGCACCGCCGCGGCGGCCTCGTCGTTCAACGCGACCATCCTGCGTGCATAGCCGAGCAGCAGATTGCCGGCCTCCGTCAGTTCCAGCGTCCTGCCCGCCTTGCGAAACAGCGGTGTGCCCGCCATGTCTTCGAGCTTGTGGATCTGCGCGCTGACGGCGGAGGTCGAGCGGCCGACCTGATCGGCCGCGCGGGCAAAGCTGCCTAGGTCGACGCCAGCGACAAGGCTGCGCAGCGCGGCGATGTCCAGATTCAGAGCCATGAGAGTCGTCCGGAAATTCAAAACAATCGGTTCAAAACTTTCCGATTTTCATGATGAATGGTCGTTGGAATACTGGCGATCCGTCAACTGCCCGATCGGAGATCCGTTGTGGCCGAATCTGCTTGCTTGTCCCGTCCTTCCCGTCTTTCCGGCCCGGGTGCCGAACCGATTGCCATCTTCGCCGCTTCACATCGCTGGAAAGTGCTGGGCGTCGGCGTGGCCGCCAACGCCAGCTTCATCGCCGCCGCCAACGGGTTGCCGGCCACCGCGGTATGGCTGCGCAGCGCTTACCACCTCGATAACGCGGGGCTCGGCTTGCTGCTCGGCGCGTTGGGCGTCGGCGCCGCGCTGTCGGAGTTGCCATGGGGCGCGGCGGCCGACCGCTGGGGCGACCGTCGCGTGCTGCTGTACGGCCTCGGCGCCACGGCGCTGACGCTGGCAATCATGGCGCTGTTTCTGGCGCCGACGGCGGACCGCGTGCCGCCGCTGTGGATGGCGATGGCCTGCATGGCGCTGCTGGGGCTGGCGGGCGGCAGCGTCAATGGCGCCAGCGGACGCGCGGTGATGCGATGGTTCGCCGAGGGCGAGCGCGGCCTGGCGATGAGCATCCGCCAGACCGCGGTGCCGCTTGGTGGCGGGTTGGGGGCCCTGGTGCTGCCATGGCTCGCGGTGGCTGCGGGCTTTCGCTGGGTGTACGCGGTGCTCGCCGCCTTCTGCGTGGCATCGGTCTGGCTGACCTGGCGCTGGCTGCACGAGCCGCCGCATGCCGATGCGCGCGCGGCCGTACGGCGCCATGCACACGGTGATGCGGGGCCGCTGCGCAGCGTACGCGTCTGGCGCATCGCGGCAGCGATCGGCATTCTGTGCGCGCCCCAATTTGCGATCCTCAGCTTCGCCTCGGTGTTCCTGCACGATGCCGCCCACGTCGGCGTGTCGGGCATCGCCGCGACGCTGTGCGCGGTGCAGGTCGGCGCGATGGCGATGCGGATCTGGAGCGGCCGCCATACCGATCGGCGTGGCAACCGCCGTGCCTGGCTGCGTCTTTGCACGATGGTCGCGACCTTGACGTTCGTGCCGCTTGCGCTGTGCGCGGCGATGGGAAGCAGCGTGCCTGCGGCGCTGACGATGGTCGCCGTCGTGCTGGCAGGCATCGCCGTGTCCGCGTGGCATGGGGTCGCGTACACCGAGCTGGCCACGCAGGCCGGCGCAGAACGTGCCGGTACCGCCTTGGGGCTGGCCAATACGCTGGTCTTTGTCGCTTACTTCGTTGCGCCTTCGGCGATCCCGCAACTGCTCGAACGCAGCGGCTGGACCGGTGTGTGGCTGGTTGCGGGCGCCTGTGCGGCGATGGCCTGGCCGCTGTTTCCGCGGGCGGGGAAGGACGTACAGGCCTGAGCGCTGAACGCTATTCCATCCGCTTCGGCAGCCCGGCCGCGAGGGCATCGACGGCGAGCCTTACCTTGCGCGCGAGATGCGGGGTGCGCAGCCAAAGTGCATAGGCGTCGTACAGGAAAGCCGGCTCGTCCGGGAACAGCCGCACCAGTGCACCGGCGTGGATCCGTTCACTGACGAGCCAGGAGGGAAGCCATGCGACCCCCATGCCGGCGGTCGCCGCGTCGGCGATCGCGTCGAGGTCGTCGAGCAGCAGCCGGCCTGCCGGATGCCATTCCACCGGCGGCCCATCGTCGCGCGGGAACAACCATGGCGCCACCGGTCCGGAGCGGCGATAGACGATCGCATGGTGCTGGCGCAGGTCTTCGATTTGTTGCGGCTCGCCATGGCGATCGAGATAGGCCGGCGAGGCGCAGACGATCATGCGCTGGCGAGCGACCCGGCGCGCGATGGTGTCGGCCCGGTCCTGCAGGCTTCCGGTGCGGATCGCGAGGTCGTAGCCGTCTTCCGCCAGGTCGATCAACCGGTCGCTGAACGACAGTTCCAGTTCCAGAGCCGGATATTGGCGTGCGAGCGCCAACAGAATCGGCATCGCGCAATGCCGGCCGAAATGCACCGGCATCGTGACGCGCAGCTTGCCGCGCGGCTCGGCCAACTGGTCCGCCGCCAGGGCGTCGGCAGCCTCGGCCTCGGCCAGGATCAGGCGGCAGCGTTCGTAATAGGCGCGGCCGAAGTCGGTCAGGCTCTGTCGGCGCGTGGTGCGGTTCAGCAGCCGCGTGCCGAGGCGCTCTTCGAGGAAGCGGACGTGCTTGCCGACCATCGGCCCCGTGATGCCCAGTGCGTCCGCGGCGGCGGCAAACGAGCCCAGATCGACGGCTTTGACGAACACGGCCATGCTGGTCAGGCGGTCCATGATTCGAAAGTGTCGGTTTCGATGGTCGTGCGAGAGAGGCGATTTATCGGTTTGTTGCCGGAAATCATACTGGATTCATCGCAATTAATTTGGAGTGAATCCAGCCATGCAAACCGCTCGCGTCGTCCGTTTCCATCAAATCGGCGGCCCCGAAGTCCTGCGCATTGAACACGCCGAAGTACCGGAGCCGGGCCCCGGCGAGGTGCGGATTCGCGTCAAGGCGCTCGGTCTGAATCGCGCCGAGGCATTGCTGCGGACCGGCCGCTATATCGAGACGCCGACTTTCCCGTCCGGCCTCGGCCTGGAAGCGGCGGGCGTGATCGAATCCGTGGGTCCGGGCGTGGACGGTCTTGCACCGGGCGACGCGGTCAGCGTGGTGCCGCCGAAGTCGATGGTGCAATGGCCGACCTATGGCGAATGGATCCGCATGCCGGCCGCGCTGGTCGTCAAGCATCCGCCGTCGTTGAGCTGGGAAGGCGCCGCCGCGCTGTGGATGCCATACCTGACCGCGTATGGCGCGTTGATCGATGTCGCCGGACTCGGCAAGGGCGACGTCGTGGCGATCACCGCGGCATCCAGCAGCGTCGGCCTCGCAGCGATCCAGATTGCCAATATGGTTGGCGCCATTCCCATCGCGATCACGCGATCGTCGGCGAAGCGGGCGGCCTTGCTCGACGCCGGTGCGCGGCATGTCGTGGCCTCGGGCGAGGAAGACCTCGAGGCACGGCTGAAGGAGATAGCGGGCGAGCACGGCGTGCGCGTCGTGCTCGACGCGATCGGCGGCCCGATGTTCGAACCGCTGACGGCAGCGATGTCACGCGGCGGCATGCTGATCGAATACGGCGGCCTGAGCCCGTCGCCCACGCCGTTTCCGCTGTTCACGGTCTTGAGCAAATCGCTGACGCTGCGGGGGTATCTGGTGCACGAGACCATCGGCGATCCGGCGCGGCTGGCGGATGCAAAGGCGTTCATCGTGCGCGGAATCGACGAGGGGCAACTGCGGCCGACCATCGCCCGGATCTTTGCGTTCGACCAGATCGTCGAGGCGCATCGGTTTCTGGAGTCGAACGAGCAGTTCGGGAAGGTGGTGGTGAGGGTTTGAAGGATGGGGGTGCAGCAGGCGCTAGAGCACGACCTGCTCGAACCGACCCTTACCGGAGAAGTTGTACGGCACCTTGAATGCCACGCCACCATGGGCGCCGTCCGATTGTTCGAGCACGCGTGGCCACCATCGGACCAGGTTACAGGCAATGTCCCAAAACCGGTGGTTGGACCAGGTCCGGTCCAGGAAGAACACAATCAGGCCGGCGCGACGCAAGGCTTCCCGTTCGATGCCCTTGTTCAGCTTGTCATGCGTAACGACAGACCATCCGCCTTCCTTGGATAGACCTTCGATCCAGTCAGCGTCCGCAGTGTTCGCTCGAAATGCGTCTCTCAAATGCGTGACGGAATGCCCGTGCACCTCGGACAGCGCATGCAATGCCCGCGCCAACGCAGGCGGCAGGTTGTTGTCGACGAAGAATTTCACGCGGCAAGACGTTCTTCGAAATCGATGGCGGCGCCCACCGCGGACAATGGGACCTCGTGGAGGTTGGCGACGAAATGCCTGTCGTTCTCGGCAAGGTAGGACGCGTAGAGAATTGACGTCCTCACCTGTCCTTCCGTCACGATCGGCTTGCCAAACGCAATCTGGGGATCGAGTACGACGGCGGTGTTGCCAGGCGACGGGTACCAGCGCAGCGCGGTATCGTCCGGGCCGAAATCGATGCCTTGATAGAGAGACGGCTCGATGATCTTCTGGAACGCGTATTGTCCTTTGATCAGGTCCAGCAATTCGATTTCGCCCGTCTCATGGACCGCCGATGCGAAGATCGTCCGGCCGTCCGTCTGAAAGCGACGCGACGTGAACGGGTAGGGCAAGCTGAATTGCTGACGGGCCTTCTCGCTTGCCAGCCGGATGGTCTGCAAGCTGACCCCGTGCTGACGAAAGGCGCGAACGAAGCGGACCTCGAGCAGATCGTGAAAACTGATCCCGTCGATTTCCGCGCGCGATAGCTCGGGTTCCCACAGCGGACGGACCGGGACCGTGCCGCGATCACCCTTGCGCCGATAGGCATAGCCATCGAGCCAGCGGCGCAGATCGCGAGCCGGAACGCCTGTGAGTTTCGATGCTTCCTGGAAGGTATAGAGGCCGATGCCGGTCAGGTCCACGTGTGCCTCCGTCTGGTTCGGTTTCGGTGTTCGCCACGATACCCGCGCGCGACGACAAACTCTACCGAAAAACGCCGCGATTCGAGTGCCGGTCACGGTTTTGGTCGGCCCGCTATAATCCGACCTTCGTCAATCCCCACCGAGGTATTCGTCCCATGCGCCATTGATGCCGCCGTCGATATGACGGCCAGTCTCCACCAGCCCCTGCAGCGGGGGAGTGCTTGGCATCCCTGGAATTGAAGCATGACGAATCCCTATCTCGCGCTCGAAAGCGTGTCCTACGCCCTGCCGGATGGCAGGACGCTTTTTTCCCAACTGAGCGAAACCTTCGACGATTGCCCCACCGGCCTGGTCGGGCGCAACGGCGTGGGCAAGAGCGTGCTCGCGCGCCTGCTAGCCGGGCAGTTGGAGCCGACCGGCGGACGTTGCGTGCGCTCCGGCAGCGTGTACTACCTCGCCCAGCAGGTGTCCCCTTCGGCCGGTGCCACGGTAGCCAGTCTGGCCGGCGTACAACACACGCTCGAGGCGCTGCTGCGCATCGAGGCGGGCAGCAGTGCGCCGGAAGACTTCGATGCGGTTGGCGAGCGTTGGGATATCCGCCAGCGTTTGCGGCATGAACTGGAACGCCATGGCCTGGGTCATCTCGATGCCACTACGCCAGCGGGCAGTCTCAGCGGGGGCGAAGGGATGCGCGTGGCCTTGCTGGGCGCCATGCTGTCGGACGCCGACTTTCTGATTCTCGACGAGCCCAGCAATCATCTGGATCGTCCGAATCGGCAAGCGCTGATCGAACAATTGCGGCTCTGGCCGCGCGGGCTATTGATCGTCAGCCATGATCGCCAACTGCTCGAAGCGATGGAGCGGATCGTGGAGCTGTCCTCGCTGGGGCTGCGCAGCTACGGCGGCAATTATTCGTTCCATGCCGAGGCAAAGATGCAGGAGCGGCAGAATGCCCTGCAGCAGCTGGAGCGAAGCAAGCTGGACCGTCAGCGCGAAGTGCATGCCATGCGCGAACAGCGGGAGCGCCAGCTGCGAAGGCAGGCACGCGGCGACCGGCGCGGCAAGGAAGCGAATCAGGCGAAGATCCTGCTCGGTCGCCAGAAGGAGCGCAGCGAGAGTTCCGCTGGCAAATTGCGCCAACAGCAGGCCGACACGCTGCAGCAGCTCACCGAGCGCATTCGGGAAGCCGCGCAGGAACTCGAAAGCGAAGCGGCAATCAGCCTGCATTCGCTGCCCGTCCTGCAGGCAGCGCAGCGGCGCGTGGCGGAACTTGATGCGGTGGAACTGCCGTTCGTATCGGAAGCCGCGCGCCGGATCAGCCTGGTCCTGACGGGGCAGCAGCGCGTCGGCGTGGTCGGCCCCAACGGTTGTGGCAAATCGACGTTGCTCAAGGTGATGGCCGGCCATCTTGCTCCGTTGGCGGGGACCAGCAAGGTCGCTGCGGAATGCGCCTTTCTCGATCAGCGGTTGGCCGACCTGCATCCCCGGCAGTCGGTGCTGGAGCAGTTGATGGCGGTCAACCGCAGCGCCAGTGAAGGGGATCTGCGCATGCGGCTGGCCCAGCTTGGGCTCGACGCGCAGAAGATCGCCGCGCCGACGGGGTCTCTGAGCGGCGGGGAACGGCTGAAGGCGGCACTGGCCTGCCTGCTCTATGCCGAAGCGCCCCCGCAATTGTTATTGCTCGATGAGCCCAGCAATCACCTTGACCTTCCATCGATTCAGGCGCTGGAGGCGATGTTGCGCAGCTATCGGGGCGCGCTGATGGTGGTGTCGCATGATGATGCGTTCGTGGACAACCTGGCGCTGACGGACCGGCTGGTGGGAAGCGAAAAGGGCTGGCTGATGGAACCGTGGTGATTCCATCGAGGCGCAGCCCTTGGAGACGACTCGGCGTTGAGGTCGGCCGATCAGACGTTGAACAGGAAGTTCATCACGTCTCCATCCTTGACCACATACTCCTTCCCTTCCGCCCGCATCTTGCCCGCCTCCTTGGCGCCCTGTTCGCCCTTGAAGGCGATGAAGTCCTCGAAGGCGATGGTCTGGGCGCGGATGAAGCCGCGTTCGAAGTCGGTGTGGATCACGCCGGCCGCCTTGGGGGCGGTGTCGCCGACGTGGATGGTCCAGGCGCGCACTTCCTTGACGCCCGCGGTGAAGTAGGTCTGCAGGCCCAGCAGCTTGAAGCCGGCGCGGATCACGCGGTCCAGGCCCGGCTCTTCCATGCCGAGGTCGGCGAGGAACACGGCCTTGTCCTCGTCCTCGAGGTCGGCGATCTCGGCCTCGATCGCGGCGCAGACGGCGACGACCGGCGACTTGGTCGTTTCGGCGTACTTGCGCACCGCGTCCAGATGCGGATTGTTCTCGAAGCCGTCCTCGCGCACGTTGGCGACGTACATGGTCGGCTTGGCGGTGATCAGGCAGAACGGGCGCAGCGCGTCCCATTCCTCGGGCGCCAGATCCAGCGTGCGCACGGCCTTGGCCTCGTCGAGCACGGCCTGGGCCTTCTCCAGCACGGCGACCAGCCGCTGCGCTTCCTTGTCGCCGGCGCGGGCCGGCTTGACGTAGCGGGCCAGCGCCTTTTCGACGGTGGCGAGGTCCGCCAGCGCCAGCTCGGTATTGATGACTTCGATATCGGACAGCGGATCGACCTTGCCGGCGACGTGGATCACGTTCGGATCCTCGAAGCAGCGCACCACGTGGGTGATGGCGTCGGTCTCGCGGATATTGGCCAGGAACTGGTTGCCCAGGCCTTCGCCCTTGGACGCGCCCGCCACCAGGCCGGCGATGTCGACGAACTCGACCGTCGCGGGCACCACGCGCTCGGGCTTGACGATCTCGGCGAGGGCCTTAAGCCTCGGATCCGGCACTTCCACCACGCCGACATTGGGCTCGATGGTGCAGAACGGATAGTTTTCGGCGGCGATGCCGGCCTTGGTCAGGGCGTTGAACAGCGTGGACTTGCCGACATTGGGCAGGCCGACGATGCCGCATTTGAGGCTCATGCTAAACCTTTATGAATCAGTGGGTTTCGGCCGGTCTACCGCCGCCTTGCGTGGTCCGCCGGCGGGACAAGGGCGTTCCGAAGGCCGCCTACGGTGCCGGAATGCCGAAGCGTTGGTTGGCGCTTGTGGATCGGCCCGCAGAAAAACCGCCATTGTAACCTTGGGCCTCGCGACCCACCCATCCCCTCGAGGGTGACTGGTCGTCCGCAGGCACCGCCTTATCGATACGAACATCTGTTCATCATGTGACGAGGTACCAGATGATTTTGGCCTCAGGCACATGTATCTACGCGTCAATAATCGGTGCGATGTCGCAGTGTAATATCGGACTTTCTTGTATGCGCCGAAGTCGCGTGCAAGCGAATTGAAATTCAAAAAAGATCACGAGGGTCGGGGTACAGCTATGACGCGCATGTGGATGATTCGGGCCGAGGGTGGAAGTCTTTACGAGGAGTTCCGTGAGCGTGGAATTGCCGCCATCGGATGGACACAGCTGGCGCCTCAAGCTAGGGTCGGAATGAGTCGGAAGGAGCTAGTCGAGCTATATCTTGCCGTTGAGCCCGGGACCAAAGAGAAGACTGCAATTTCTGGAGCATCTCAGGTATGGCGATTCATGAACGAGATGAAGGTGGACGATTGGGTCGTCACCTACTCACCGGCGAACCGCACGTATCTGATCGGCAAGGTGACCGGCGACTGCGAATATCGGCCGGACCTGGTAGATGCCGGAATGGCGCTTGCTCGCGCTGTCGCTTGGCAGGAAAAGGAAGTCGAGCGCGACAGCCTGACGGACGCCACTAAAACCAGCCTTGGGTCCACCCTGACGGTGTTTGTGGTCGCCGAATTCGCCATGCAAGAGCTCGTTGGCGAAGCTTCTGGCAAGCCCATGCAGCCTGCACCGGAAGTTCTCGATGAACAGGTTGACGCTGACCCCCTTTCTGGTATGGAAGCGTTGGCGCTTGAACGGATCAAGGACCTGATCAGCAAACTGGACTGGGCGGAGATGCAGGAGCTCGTGGCCGGGATACTGCGGGCGATGGGATACAAGACTCAGGTATCACCGGCCGGCAGCGATCGAGGCAAGGACATCATCGCATCACCTGACGGCTTCGGATTCGAACATCCGCGCATCATCGTCGAGGTGAAGCATCGCAAGGGCCAGATGGGGACGAGCCAGATCCGGAGCTTCCTCGGAGGACGCCATCCCGATGACCGCGGACTATTCGTCAGCACGGGCGGATTCAGCAAGGAGGCGTATTACGAAGCCGATCGCGCTTCTGTGCCACTGACCCTTTGGACCTCCGACCATATCGTCCGTGCGCTGATCGATCACTACGAAGATACGGACGCGGAAACGAAACGCCTTGTTCCCCTTAAGCGTACGTATCTGCCGGCCTGAGTAGAAATACACTACTCGTGGCAATACTGAGCGCCATTGAAATTCCGAGGGTGGTGAACTTTTTTCGGTCTTTCCGGCTAAGTATTTAGGGGCGCAAAACGACGCCGGATGCCCGGAGCTTGATGTTGTCAGCGTTAGTGCCATCTCCAAAAAGTCTTTACCGGCGGATAGCCAGGATTGAAGGAGATGTGATGGGCTGCTTCTCGATGTCGCACCGAGGACACCTGCAATCGCTCGCCGGATATAGCGTCCGGGTCGGTGGTGTGCTGCGCCGCGTCGGGTCCCCATCAAGGCCGCTGGCTATAATCGCCCCATGACCAGAGCCAGCGCGTCCACGCGGACCTCTTTTTCCCATTTCCAGATTGCCGTGGTCGGCGGCGGCATCGTCGGCAAGACTTGCGCGTTGCTGCTGGCGCAGCAGGGCATGCAGGTCGCGCTGATCGCGCCGCGGCCTGGAAACGGCGCGACCCCAGGGCCGGTGCCCGGTGAAGGCCAGTGGGACAGCCGCGTCTACGCGTTCTCGGCCAGTTCGCAGGCGCTGCTGAGCCGGCTGCGAATCTGGGAGGCGCTGGACCCGGCACGGATGCAGCCGGTGCGCGACATGCGGGTGTTCGGCGACGATACCGCGGCGCGGGACGACGCCGGCCTGACCGGCGATCTGCATTTCTCGGCCTACGCGGCCGCGGTGCCGGAGTTGGCGTGGATCATCGAATCGAGTCATGTCGAGCGCGTCCTCGACACCGCGCTGCGCTTCCAGCATCAGGTCCATTGGTATCAGCAGGCCGCCACCGGCTTCGAGCGCGACGAGCTGGGTGTCACGCTGACGCTGGAAGAGGGCGCGCGGGTCCGCGCCAACTGCGTGGTCGGGGCCGATGGCGCGCGCTCCTGGGTCCGTACCCAGTGCCATATCGGCGTCAGCACGCGGCGTTACCGGCAGTCGGGCGTGGTCGCCAACTTCGCCTGCGAGCTGCCGCATCATGCGACCGCGTGGCAGTGGTTCCTCGGCGCGCCGCCGAAGCTGCTGGCCGACGAGGAGTCGTGCAACTGCGAAATCCTGGCGATGCTGCCGCTGCCGGGCAATTACCTGTCGATGGTGTGGTCGGCCGACGAGGCCCATGCGCGCGAATTGACCGCGCTGACGCCTGAGCAGCTGGCGCAGGCGGCGATGGACGCGGCCAGCGGCGCGGTCGGCCGCCAGTTCGGCGCGCTGCGTTGCGTGACGCCGGCGCAGGCCTTCCCGCTGGTGCTGCAGCATGCCGAGTGCGTGGTGCAGCCGCATGTTGTGCTGGTCGGCGACGCCGCCCACGTCGTGCACCCGCTGGCCGGGCAGGGCATGAATCTCGGCTTGCGCGACGTCGCGGAACTTGGCCGCGTGATGGCCGCCAAAGAGTCGTTCCGCGACGAAGGCGATCTGCGTCTGCTGCGCCGCTACGAGCGCGCGCGCGCCACCGATCTGCTGTCGCTGACGGCCGCCACCGACGGCCTGCATCGGCTGTTTTCGCTGCAGGGCGGGCTGGCGCGGATGGTCCGCAATACCGGCATGCGGGCGGTGGGCGGTCAGGCGCTGCTCAAGCGCTTCCTGATCGGACGGGCGCTCGGCTGAGCGCCGGCGCCATCGAGGCGGTCCAGCCGCGCAACAAACGCAACCGAAGTAGCCAACGCAACCGACGCCACCAGCGCGCTGCACGCAGCCAACGCCGCCAATGCACCGAACCCATCCGCGGCCGATCCGCCCGGTCCACCCACATCCGAGCCAACCAGAACCCGGAGTCAATATGTCGTATTCCCTCGGGCGCTCCGCCCGCCCGAACCCGCCGCACTTGGGCGTACTGCGCAACGTGCTGACCCGGCGCGCCTCGCGCGCGATGGCCGCGCTGACGCTCGCTGCGGCCACGGCCGCCTTCGCCCATCCGGCGCTGGCCGCCACTGATCCGACCGCGGAGCGCATCAAGACCAATGTGCAGAAGATGCTGGGCGGCCGCGCGGAGATCAAGAGCGTCGAGAAGACGCCGATCGCCGGCCTCTACGAAGTCAATATCGGCGGCCAGCTGGTCTACGCCGATGCGAGCGGCCGCTACATCCTCAATGGCGAGCTGCTCGATACGCGCAGCGGCACCAATCTGACCGAGCAGCGGCTGGCCGAGATCAATCGGATCAAGTGGTCCGACCTGCCGCTGTCGCGCGCGATCAAATGGAGCAAGGGCGACGGCAGCCGCCAGGTTGCGGTGTTTTCGGATCCGAACTGCGGCTATTGCAAGCAGATCGAGCAGACCTTCCAGCAGATGGACAACATCACGGTCTACACCTTCCTCTATCCGGTGCTGTCGCCGGACTCGACCGTCAAGGCCAGGCAGGTCTGGTGCGCGTCCGACCGGACCAAGGCGTGGCGCGACTGGATGCTGTCGAAGGTCACGCCGAGTGGCGCTGGCAATTGCAAGACGCCGCTGGAAGAGAACCTGGCGCTGGGCCACAGCCTCAATGTCACCGGCACGCCGGCGGTGTTCTTCACCGATGGCACGCGCATTCCGGGCGCGGCCGACGTCGCGACGCTGGAACGCAAGCTGTCGAGCCTGAAGAAGTAAGGAACCAAGCAGGTCCGGCGCGGCAGGCCCGCGTGGCCCGGCGTGGCCCCCGGGCCTGCACGATCGCATAACGGAACTCACAACCGATCGCACAACAGAACACATCACGGATCGCATAACGGATCGCATCCCCAGGAGACACCACCATGACCTTCCGCGCGCTGTTGCTGACCCAGACCGACGGCGACAAGCCGTCGACCCGCGCCGAGATCGCGACGCTGCAGGACGACCAGTTGCCCGCCGACGGCGACGTGCTGGTCGAGATCGATTATTCGACGATCAACTTCAAGGACGGCCTGGCGATCACGGGCCGCAGTCCGGTCGTGCGCAAGTGGCCGATGGTGGCCGGCATCGATGGCGCCGGCACCGTGCTGGAGTCGTCGAACCCGCGCTGGCGTGCCGGCGACAAGGTGGTGCTGAACGGTTACGGCGTCGGCGAGACGCACTGGGGCTGCCTGGCGCAGCGGGCGCGCCTGAAGGGCGAATGGTTGGTGCGCCTGCCCGAGTCGCTGACGACGCGGCAGGCGATGGCGATCGGCACTGCCGGCTATACCGCGATGCTGTCGGTGCTGGCGTTGGAGGCGTCGGGCGTGCGGCCGGAGCAGGGCGAGGTGCTGGTGACCGGCGCCTCGGGCGGCGTCGGCACCGTGGCGATCGCGCTGCTCGGCAAGCTCGGCTATCGCGTCGTGGCCTCGACCGGCAAGACCGGCGAAGCGGACTTCCTGAAGGCGCTCGGCGCGGCCGACATCATCGATCGCGCCGAACTGTCGGCGCCGGGCAAGCCGCTGCAGAAGGAGCGCTGGGCCGCGGTGGTCGATGCGGTCGGTTCGCACACGCTGGTCAATGCCATCGCGCAGGTGCGCTACGGCGGCGTGGTGACGGCCTGCGGGCTGGCGCAAGGCATGGATCTTCCGGGTTCGGTGGCGCCGTTCATCCTGCGCGGCGTGACGCTGCACGGCATCGACAGCGTGATGGCGCCGATGGCGCGGCGCGAGCAGGCGTGGGCGCGGCTCGCGCAGGATCTCGAGCCCGACCGCCTGGCGGCGATCACACAGGAGATCGGCCTGGCCGACGCGATCGAAGCGGGCCAGCGCATCATCGCCGGCGGCATGCGCGGACGCGTGGTGGTCGACGTCAATCGCTGACCGCGAAGCCGGTGCCGCCGCCGGAGCCACGCCGAGGCGGCATCCATCCGGGAAGCAGCGCCCGGGCCCGCGTGCCCGTGACGCTACAATCGTGGCCATGAAGCCGATCCACTACGCCATTGCCCCGCTTCAGCCCGAAGCGCATCTGTTCGCGGTCACCGTCACGGTGGACGATCCCGACCCCGCCGGCCAACGTTTCTCGCTGCCGGCGTGGATCCCCGGCAGCTACATGATTCGCGAGTTCGCGCGGAACATCGTCAGGATTCGCGCCGATGCCGGCAATGGAGCAGACCGCCGTCCCGTTGCGCTGACCAAGCTCGACAAGCACAGCTGGCAGGCCGAGCCGATCGACCCCACGCACGGTCCGCTGACGCTGTCGTACGAGGTGTACGCGTGGGACCTGTCGGTGCGCGCGGCGCATCTGGATCGCACCCACGGCTTCTTCAACGGAACCTCGGTGTTCCTCTGCGTCGACGGCAAGGCCGACCGCCCCTGCACCGTCGACATCCATCCGCCCCAGGGCGAGGCCTATCGCAACTGGCGCGTGGCCACGGCGCTGCCGGAGGCGCCGGGCCGAGGCGGTGCCAAGCGCTACGGTTTCGGCCGCTATCGCGCCGCCGACTACGACGAGCTGATCGACCACCCGGTCGAGATGGGCGAGTTCGCGATGGGCACGTTCAAGGCCTGCGGCGCGCAGCACGACGTGGTGTTCACCGGCCGCGTGCCGCAGCTGGACATCGAGCGCGTCTGCCGCGACCTGAAGCGGATCTGCGAGGCGCAGATCCGGCTGTTCGAGCCGCGCAGCGAGCGCGCGCCGTTCCTCGACAGCAATCGCCGCTATGTCTTCATGACGATGGTCACCGGCGACGGCTATGGCGGCCTCGAACATCGCGCCAGCACCGCGCTGATGTGCGCGCGCGGCGATCTGCCGGTGCGAGGCAATCCGGAAAGCAGCGAGGGCTACCGCGGCTTCCTCGGCCTGTGCAGCCACGAGTATTTCCATACCTGGAACGTCAAGCGGATCAAGCCGGCGGCCTTCGTGCCGTACCGGCTGCAGGCCGAAACGCATACGCCGCTGCTGTGGCTGTTCGAGGGCTTCACCAGCTATTACGACGACCTGATGCTGGTGCGCAGCGGCTGCATCACCGAGCAGCAATACGTCGAGCTGCTGGCCAAGACCTGGAACGGCGTGCTGCGCGGCAGCGGCCGCACCAAGCAGAGCGTGGCCGACAGTTCGTTCGATGCCTGGACCAAGTACTACCGCCAGGACGAGAACGCGCCCAATGCGATCGTCAGCTACTACACCAAGGGCTCGCTGATCGGCCTGGCGCTGGACCTGACGATTCGCAGCCGCACCGACGGCCGCCGCTCGCTCGACGACGTGATGCGGATGCTGTGGCGGCGCTATGGCCGCGATTTCTACGCGCCCGGCGCGGTGCAGCGCGGCGTCACCGAGGACGAGGTCCATGCGCTGATCGACGAGGTCGCCGGCGTACGCGTGTCCCCGCAGCTGCGGGCCTGGACCGAGGGCACCGGCGAGCTGCCATTGCCGGCGCTGTTCAAGTCCTTCGGCATCCGGGCCGAACCGCGCAAGCCCACGCGCGCGGCGGCGCTCGGCATCAAGACCACCAGCGAGAACGGCTGGGTGCGCGTGACGCAGGTGCTCGACGGCGGCGCGGCGCAGGCGGCCGGCTGGTCGGCCGGCGATCTGCTGGCCGCGGTGGACGGGCTGCGCGTCACGCCCAACGGGGCCGGGCAGCTCGACAAGCTGCTGGCGCGCTATCGCGCCGGCGACAGCGTGCCTTGCCACCTGTTCCGCCGCGACGAACTGCACGTGCTGCCGGTGACCTTCGCGCCGGAGCCGGCCACCGAATATCGGCTCCAGCTGGAAGAAGGCGAAGATCGGCGCCGGCGCGGCCGCCATCCATTGCGCGCGCGCTGGCTGGGCCAGTAAGCTGGCGGCCCTGCCGTCCGCCGTAGCTCATCGCCGTAGCCCGCCCACCGCGCCCGCATGCAATACGCCCACGATCCCCGCACCTTCGTTTTCTCGCACTACGTCTATCGCGGCCTGCGCTCGGCGACCGGCGTCATCGGCGCGACGCTGATCGCGCTGCAGCTGGCGGACCTGCCGACCGCGATGGTGGTGTCGATGGGCGCGCTGTGCACCAGCCTGATGGATCTGCCCAGCCCGGTGAACCACAAGTTCAACGAGATGCTGGCCAGCGTGCTGCTGTGCACGGCGGTGACGCTGGTCGTCGCGCTGGTCACGCCATTCCCGCGCGTGCTGCCGGTCGTGCTGGTGCTGGTCACCTTCCTGGCCGGCATGATGACCGTCTACGGCAACAAGACGATGCCGTTGCAGTTCTCGACGCTGTTCGTGATGACGCTGACGTTGAGCGAGGACTTCGTCGTGCGGCGCGCAATCGAGCACGCGCTGCTGTTCGGCGCCGGCGCGGCGGCGTACATGGCCTACGCGATGGCGGTCAGCTGGCTGATGGAGCGGCGCACCAAGCAGCAGATCCTGGCCGAGTCGCTGTACGAGCTGGCCGCCTACCTCGAAATCAAGGCCGGCTTCTACGATGCCGGCAACGATTACGACGAGCAGTTCAACGCGCTGGTGCGCCAGCAGATCGTGGTCGCGGAGCGGCAGCAGGCGGCGCGCGACCTGGTGCTGCGCGGCAACCGCACGCCGCATGATGGGCTGCTGGTGCAGGTCCATCTGCGCATGCTGGACCTGTACGAATACATTCTGTCCACCAATACCGACTATCCGCTGCTGCGCCAGACCTTTGCCGGCACGCCGGTGCTCGACGCGCTGCGGCGGCTGATCCGGCTGATGTGCGAGGACGTCGAGGCGATCGCCTACGACGTGACGCGCGGCCGGCCCTCGTATGCCGAGGTCGATTACCGCGAGGCGCTGCGCGCGGTCGCCGACGAGATCGCGATGCTGCGGCACCACCATATCGACCCGGCCGCGATGACGGCGCTGGGCGAGACGCTCGACATGATCAAGGGCGCGATCGCGCTGGTCGAGCAGCTGCACGTGGCCTCGCGCACGCCGGTCGAGCCGCGCCAGGTGCTGCCCGGGCCCGACATGACGCCGTTCCTGACGCGCCAGCGCTACGAATGGCGCGTGCTGCGCGACAACCTGCACTGGCGCGCGCCGGTGTTCCGCTTCTCGCTGCGCGTCACGATGGCGGTGGCGGCGGGGCTGGTGGTGGCCGGCTATCTGCCGTACGCCTCGCACAGCTACTGGATCCTGTTGACCATCATCGTCATCCTGAAGCCGAACTTCAGCATGACCAAGCAGCGCTACAACGACCGCCTGATCGGCACGCTGATCGGCTGCATCATCGCGCTGGCGATCCTGCGCGTGGTGCACGAACCGCTGGTGCTGCTGGCGGTGCTGTTCGTCTCGCTGGTGGCCAGCGCGACCTTCGTCACGATCAAGTACCGCTACACCGCGATCGCGGCCTGCGTGCAGGTGCTGGTGCAGATCAACCTGCTGATGCCGGGCGCGACGGTGGTCGGCGAGCGGCTGGTCGATACGGTGATCGGCGGCGTGATCGCGTCGATCTTCAGCTTCGTGCTGCCGAGCTGGGAATATCGCGCGATTCCGGCACTGGTCGAGAACGTGCTGAACGCCAACCGGCGCTATATCGCCGCCACGCGCGACCTGCTGCTGGGTAAGACCGGGGACGACTTCGCCTATCGGGTCGAGCGCAAGCAGTTCATGGACAGCCTGTCGGCGCTGATCGGCTCGTTCCAGCGGATGCTCGACGAGCCCAGGAGCCGGCACCGCGCGGTCGACAACCTGAGCCGCTTCATCGTGCAGAACTATCTGGTGGCGGCCCATGTCGCGGCGGCGCGCATCCAGGTGCGCCAGCACGCCGACGAGCTCGACCTGCCGGCGGCGCGCGCCGCCGTGGAGGAAGCGACCGAGGCGGCGAGCCGCAGCCTGCGGCTCGCCAGCGAGCGGTTGGTCGAGGGCGACCGCGGCGAGGGCAGGGGCGCGGGCTTCATCCGCCGGCGGGCGGCGCCGGTAGAGCAGCCGGCCGCAGCCGTGGACAGTGAGAGCGCGCCGGCGGGCAACCGCGCCGAAAGTGCGGAGGCACCGAAGGCACCGGAAGCACAGGAAGCATCGGATCCGCATGCCGAGGCGATGCAGCAGAAGCAGGTGACGGAGATGGCGGGCGAAAACCAGGCCGCGCAAGCGAAGGAGACCGGGGATGCCACCGTGGCCGCCGAGTTGGCCGCCAACTCGGCCGCCGACTTGGCCGCCGACGCCGCGCTCGCCGAAGCCAGCGAACGCCGCGCCAGGCTGGCCGATTCGGCCGACCGCTGGCATACCGAAACGCTGGTACAGACTGCCGGCGCCCCGGAACCGGGCGGTACCGCCAGCTCGACCGGCCGCGCCGCCAACGCGGTGCTCGAGCGCCGGCTGCGCGCGCTGCGCGCCGACGCCGCCAAGATCGCGCTGCGCACCGGCGCGATCGGGCGCGCGATCCGGCAGCGCGCCTGAACGCCGGCCGTGCGTGCCCCGCAAGGCCGCCCCCTGCGCGCGGGGGTGGTCATGGCGCCGTCATCGCACTAGTCTAGGTTTGTACGGATCTACGGATGCAAGGGCGTAAGGACTCGCAAGGAGGGACGGCGATGGAAACCTGGCACATGGTGGCGCACGGCAAGGTGCAGGGGGTCGGCTATCGCGCGGCCTGCGAGGATCTGGCGATCCAGCTCGGCCTGGGCGGCTGGGTACGCAACCGCGACGATGGCACGGTCGAGGTGATGGCGTACGGGCCGCCGGAGCGGCTGGCGCAACTGCGCGAATGGATGGAGCAGGGCCCGCCGGCGGCGCAGGTGGAAAGGCTCGAGGTCGAGCCCGGCGAGGGCGAGTTCGAACTGTTCGAGTGGCGCTCGACGTAGGCGCTTGCTCGTCGTTCCCGCGCAGGCGGGAACCCAGCGGCTTTCACTATCACGCAAACGTCGCTGGGCCCCCGCGTTCGCGGGGGCGACGGTACGTCCGCGCCTAGTGCGCGCTCCAGTCGATCGGCTCGCGCTGGTGCGCGACCAGCCAGTTGTTGGCGAGGCGGAAATGCCCGCAGCCGAGAAAGCCGCGATGGGCCGACAGCGGCGACGGGTGCGGCGCCTCGAGGATGCAGTGCTCGCCCGCCAGCAGGTTTTTCTTGGCCTGCGCGTGGCTGCCCCACAGCAGGAACACCAGATGCGGGCGGCTGGCCGCCAGCGCCGCGATCAGGCAGTCGGTGACCGCCTCCCAGCCACGCCTGGCGTGGCTCGCGGCTTGTCCCTGTTCGACGGTCAGCACGGTATTGAGCAGCAGCACGCCCTGGCGCGCCCAGCCTTCCAGATTGCCCGAGGCCGTGGGCCGCGCCACCGCCGGGTCGCCGTATTCGGCGGCGATTTCCTTGAAGATATTGCGCAGGCTCGGCGGCACCCGCACGCCGTCCGGCACCGAGAAGGCCAGCCCATGCGCCTGCGGCACCTCGATGCCATCGACCACGCCGACGCCGTGATAGGGGTCCTGGCCGAGGATCACGATCTTGACCGCCTCGGGCGGCGTCAGATGCAGCGCGTGAAAGACGTCGCGCGGGAAGACCGGCTTGCCGGCGGCGCGCTCGCCGTCGACGAAGTCGGCGAGCCGCTGCCATGCGGGTGTGGCCAGGCATGGCGCCAGCAGCGCGCGCCAGGCGGGCGGCAGGGCGTCGGCCTGGGCCGCCAGCGGCGTCCACTGGGGCTGCGGCGCGCGGGCGGGTGCGGCGGGCGCAGCGGGCGCGGCGGCGGAGGGCGTCGCCACGTCGGCGAACAATTCGGCTTGCCCCGTTTCCGCCGCGGAGGATCGGCTCGGACGGCGGCCCATCAGGCGGCTCCCGCCGGCGAGCCGGCCTGCCTGGCCAGCGCATAACCGCGCGCGGCCTTGCTCTTGTCCGACGGCGCCAGCGCGGCCACCGCGCCGAGCCGCTCGCCCAGCGCGCGCAGCGTCGCCGCCGCGCAGGACGGATCGCCCGACAGCCATTCCAGTTCGAGTTCGTGGATGGTCTCGCGTGCCGACGTCAGCGTGCTGCCATCCTGCGCCACCGCGGCGATCACGCCGGCGTCCAGCGCCGCTTCGATCTCGGCTTCGGCCTGCGCTTGCCCTGGCGCCTGGTCGGCGGCGATCAGCGGACAGCGCAGCCGCCACGTCCGCCGCACGAAATCGGTGCGGAATACGGGCCGCAACCGGCCCAGCAGCGGCTCGAGCAGCGCGCGGGCCTCGTCGTCGAGCTTCGCCGGCTCCAGCGCTTCGCCGGCGACCTCGGTTTCCCATTCGTTGCGCGTGGCCAGCCCGGCCTCGCTGCGCCCCGCGGTCTTCAGCGTCTGCAGCCAGCCCTTGCCGTCGCGGCGCAGCCGCAGCGCGGCGCGCGCCTGCGCCAGCTCATGGGCCGGCGTGTCGAAATAGACGTTGAGCAGATGCGATTCGCCGACGGCCTGCGCGTTGGCGTCGAGCCAGGCCACCAGCGCGGCCGCGGCGGCGGCATCGGGCACGGCCAGTTTCAGTTCGATTTCCTGAGCCATCGGATCGGTCGGTGTGCGGAGGCGGGCGGCGGGCGGCCGATGTCAGGCGAACAGCCGGGCCAGTTCGGCGCCCGGGTCCTTGGCGCGCATGAACGCTTCGCCGACCAGGAAGGCGTGGACGTTGGCCTCGCGCATCCGCGCCACGTCGTCCGGTCCGAGGATGCCGGACTCGGTGACCACCAGCCGGTCCGCCGGCATCGCCGGCAGCAGGTCCAGCGTGTTCTGCAGCGAGACCTCGAAGGTGCGCAGATTGCGGTTGTTGACGCCGACCAGCGGCGTCTTCAGCCGCAGCGCCGCCTCCAGCTCGGCGCCGTCGTGGACCTCGACCAGCACGTCCATGCCGAGCTCGTGCGCGCAGGCCTCGAGTTCGGCCATCAGGCCGGGATCGAGCGCGGCGACGATCAGCAGGATCGCATCGGCGCCCCAGGTCCGGGCCTCGTAGACCTGGTACAGGTCCACCATGAAGTCCTTGCGCAGCGCCGGCAGCGGGCAGGCGCCGCGGGCCCGGCGCAGGTAGTCGGCATGGCCCTGGAAGAAGTGTTCGTCGGTCAGCACCGACAGGCAGGCCGCGCCATGGCCGGCGTAGCTCTCGGCGATCGCCTCGGGCACGAAATGCTCGCGCAGCACGCCCTTGGACGGCGACGCCTTCTTGATCTCCGCGATCACGCCGGCCTGGCCGCCATCGATCTTGGTGCGCAGCGCCGCGCCGAATCCGCGCGGCGCGAGGCCGGCCTCGCCGCGCAGGCTCTCGGCTTCGGCGCGCAGGCTGGGCAGGTCGCGGCGCTTGCGCGCGGCGCTGACTTCGTCGGCCTTGACGGCCAGGATCTTCTGCAGGATGTCGGACATGCTTGCTTGCCTCTGATTACTGGAACTGCCGCGTGGCCTGCACGAACTCGTCGAGCTTGGCGCGCGCCGCGCCGCTGGCGATCGCCTCGCGCGCGCGGGCGATGCCGTCCTCGATCGACGAGGCGACATTGGCCGCGTACAGCGCGGTGCCGGCGTTCAGCGACACGATCTCGCGCGGGGTGCCCGGCACGTTGGACAGCGCTTCGAGCAGCATCTCCTTCGATTCGGCGGCGTCGGCCACCTTCAGGCCGCGGTTCGAGATCATCGACAGGCCGAAGTCCTCCGGGTGGATCTCGTATTCGCGCACCTCGCCGTCCTTCAGTTCGCCCACCAGCGTGGCCGCGCCCAGCGACACCTCGTCCATGCCGTCCTTGCCGTAGACCACCAGCGCGTGACGGGCGCCCAGGCGCTGCATCACGCGCACCTGGATGCCGACCAGGTCGGGGTGGAACACGCCCATCAGGATATTGGGGGCGTCGGCCGGGTTGGTCAGCGGGCCCAGGATGTTGAAGATCGTGCGGACGCCCATTTCCTTGCGGATCGGCGCGACGTTCTTCATCGCGGGATGGTGGGTCGGCGCGAACATGAAGCCGATGCCGGTCTGCGCGATGCACTGGCCGACCTGCTCGGGCGTCAGCATGATGTTGACGCCGAGCGCCTCCAGCACATCGGCGCTGCCGGACCTGGAGCTGACGCCGCGGTTGCCGTGCTTGGCGATGCGCGCGCCGGCCGCGGCCGCGACGAACATCGATGCGGTCGAGATATTGAAGGTATGCGAGCCGTCGCCACCGGTGCCGACGATGTCGACGAAATGCTCGCGCTCGGACACCGTGACCTTGTTGGCGAATTCGCGCATCACCTGCGCCGCGGCGGTGATTTCGCCGATGGTCTCCTTCTTGACGCGCAGCCCGGTCAGGATCGCGGCGGCCATCACCGGCGAGATCTGCGCCTGCATGATCTGCCGCATCAGATGCAGCATCTCGTCGTGGAAGATCTCGCGGTGTTCGATGCAGCGCGTCAGCGCTTCCTGGGGCGTGATGGGCATGGCGGTCTCGCAGGCGTGGGGTTTGTTCGATCCGTTCGATGGGGCGCGTGAGGGGGCGGTAGCGAGGGCGGCGGCGAGCGGGGCATCGAGCCGTTTCATCGCGCCACCTTCAGGAAGTTCTCCAACAGCGTGTGTCCATGTTCGGACAGGATCGACTCGGGATGGAACTGCACGCCCTCGATCGCGAACTGCTTGTGCCGCACGCCCATGATCTCGCCGTCGGGCGTCCACGCGGTGACTTCCAGGCAGTCGGGCAGCGTCTCGCGCTCGATCGCCAGCGAATGATAGCGCGTCACGTCGAACGCCCTGGGCAGGCCGGCGAACACGCCCTGCTGCGTGGTCTCGATGCGGCTGACCTTGCCGTGCATCACCTGCTTGGCGCGGATCACCTTGCCGCCGAACGCCTCGCCGATCGCCTGATGGCCCAGGCATACGCCCAGGATCGGCAGCTTGCCGGCGAAGTGCTTGAGCACGGCCACCGAGATGCCGGCCTCGGCCGGGCTGCACGGTCCGGGCGAGATGCAGATGCGCTCGGGCGCCAGCGCCTCGATTTCCTCGATCGTGATCTCGTCGTTGCGGTGGGTCCGCACGTCGGCGCCGAGCTCGCCGAAGTACTGCACCAGGTTGTAGGTGAACGAGTCGTAGTTGTCGATCATCAGCAGCATGATTCACCCGGCTTGATGTTGGTGGAAACGGAAGGCGCGTGAAGCACGCGTGCGGCGGGCACGCGAAGCGGCAAGCGCGGCGGGCGCAGGCTGGCGCGCGGCGGTATTCGAAACGGTTGAAGCGGGGGAGGGGTTCGACGGCATCGGCAGATCTCCTGGGTATCTAGGAGCCGCCGCACCGGTGAGCTGTCGGACCGCACGTATGCCAACCGGAACGGCGGCAAGGTGCGAACAAGAACGCAACGACGTGCCGCTTCCTAGTGGAAGCGCCACCAACGGGACGAATGCGACGAAACGGTCGGAGCCCGGAAAGTCATCGTGGTTCTGCGTCAGACGATTGGATGATCGGGGTGATCAGGTCGATCGGGGTGTGTTCGGAGGTTACACGGAAAGCGACGCTTTGTGGGACACCGCGCATCCGGAACGAAGTCGCTACTTTAACTTGCCTCGCATGCCGGTGTCGAGCGCGAGCGCCGCCCGGCCGCGGGCCCGTCCCGCAATCCCCAACCAAGGGAGGGGGCTGCGGAAGCGGAATTTGGCGTGTTTTCTATCGTTCACAATCGATTTTCAGCTTCTTCACTACACTTTGCGAAGTTTTGCGGCTCCGCATCTTGCGCTTCTGCAGCGGTTGCGGTTGCACGACGCCATCCCCTCTGCGATGGCCATCCGGCGAGGTTCTTCGGTGCCCGCCGGATCCCGTAGGTCCTCCCCCGTCGATCTCCGCAGGCGGGACAGACCCGATCGGGTTCCGTGCCCTCGTGCCGCCCTTCCCTAGCCGATAACGGACTCGCGTGCGCGCCATCGATGCACGCCGCGGGCGCTTGACCATCACAGCGAGACAGGCTGCGGAGTCCCAATGGAGTCTTTGATGACGCGTCATTCGCGCTCTCCTGCCCGCGTTCCGGCCGATAGCCGCCGTCTGCGGGCGTTGCGGCGGCGTACCCCGGTGCAGCTGGCTGTCGGGCTGGCGGCGGCGATGTCGTGCCTGGCGGTGCCGGCCCATGCCGCACCGGCGCAGGCCGACCAGCCACCGGCGCAGGCGGACCGGCAATACGATGCGCTGATCCAGCGCGCCCGCGCCGGCGACTACGAACCGGCGCTGACCGCGCTGCGCGAGCGGCTGGCCCAGGCGCCGGCCGACCGCCGCGCCGCCTACGACCGCATGATCATCGCCGGCTGGGCCGGCCGCCCGGCCGAGGTTCTCGAGACGTATCGCGGCCTTGGCAGCGACGCCAGCCAGCTGCCCGCCGACGTGCTGGCCGCCGTCGCACGCGCCCAGCGTGACGAGCGCCAGTGGGATGCGTCGCTGGCGCACTATCGCGAAGGCCGGCAGCGTTTCCCGGCGCGCCAGGACTTTGCCCTGGGCGAAATCCTGGTGCTGGCCGACAGCGGCCGCACCGCCGACGCCGTCGCGGCGGGCAGGGCGCTGGTCGAGCGGCAGCCGTCCAGTCCCGATGCCCGCATTGCGCTGGCCTACGCGCATACCCGCGCCAACGATCCCTACGAGGCGCTGTTCGAGGCCGACCGTGCGCATGGCCTGGCGCCGCAGCGCAAGGACGTGGTGCGCGAATATGTGCGCGCGCTCGAGCATGCCGGTCTGCCGGAGGCCGCGCTGCGCGTCGCCGACGAACATCCCGGCCTGCTCGAGCGCGCCGACCGGCTCGAGCTGGAACTGGACGTGACCGCCGAACAGGTGCGGCTGGCCGACATGCCGAGCCGGACCGAGGCCGAGCGCTTCGCGATCGCCGACCGCGCGCTGGCCCGCTATGACCAGCTGCTGCCGCAATTGCGCGGCACCGGCCCGCGCGGCGAGGCGCAGTTGCGCCGCGCCCGCATCGACCGGCTCGCCGCGCTGCACGCGCGCGTGCGGATGCAGGACCTGGTCAACGAATACGAGGCCCTGCGGGCCGAGGGCGTCGAGGTCCCGGCCTTTGCGTTGTCCGACGTGGCCGCGGCCTATCTCTATCTGCGTCATCCCGAACAGGCCGAGACGCTGTACGCGCAGGCCATCCGCGAGGCCTATCCGCCGGGCGGCGACGCCGAGGCGCGGCTGGCAGCGCAGACGGGTCTGTACTACGCGCATGCCGAGGCCGAGAAGTTTCCGCCGGCCGGCGAGGTGGTGCAGCAGGCCAGCGCCGAGCAACCGCGCTGGCGGTGGCTGCGCGGCCAGCCGACGCGGCAGCCGAACGATCTGTGGCTCGATGCCGCCGAGGTCAGCGCGCGTTCGCGCCGTCAGGCCGACGACACTGTCGACGCGCAACAGCGGCTCGAGGATCTGGTCAGCCGTGCGCCGGGCAATTCGCGGCTGCGCGTGCTGCTGGCCGAGCTCTATCGGGCCCGCGGCTGGCCGCGCCAGGCCGAGGTCGAGCTGAAGCTGGCCGAAACGCTGGCGCCGCGCGCCGTGCCGCTCGAGGTGCAGCAGGGCCATGCCGCGCTGGACCTGCAGGAATGGCGCCAGGCCGAGATGCTGCGCAACGACACGATGGCGCGCTATCCAGAAGACCTGGCGGTCCGGCGCCTCGATCGCGACTGGCAGGTCCACAACAAGTCGGAACTGCGCATCGAAGGTTATCGGGGCCTCGCCAACGACAGCGCCGTGGTCGGCAACGGCAATTTCGGCATCGAGGCGGTGCTGTACAGCCCGCCGATTAACTACGACTGGCGCGCCTTCGGCGGCATCGGCTATGCGACCGGCCGCTTCCAGGAAGGCAGCGTCGACTACCGCTGGGCGCGCACCGGCGTGCAGTACCGCGTGCGCGACCTGACGCTGGAGGGCGAAGTCTCGGCGCACGACTATGGCGGCGGCAACGGTGGCCGTGCCGGCGGCCGGCTGTCGGCGCAATACGACATCGACGATCGCTGGCAGGTCGGCGCCTCGGGCGCGCTGCGCTCGACCGGCACGCCGCTGCGCGCGCTCAAGCAGGGCATCTACGCCGATACGTTGGCCGCGTTCGCGCGCTACCGCGCCAGCGAGCGCAGCGAGTGGATGTTCACGGTGGCGCCGTCGCGCTTCAGCGACGGCAACGATCGCCTCGAGGGCGGCGTCGCCGGCGTGCAGCGCTTCTATACCGCGCCGCACCTGAAGGGCGATCTGCTGGTCGACATCTGGGCCTCGCGCAACACGCGCCGGGACACGCCGTACTACAACCCGCGTTCGGACCTGACCCTGCTGCCGTCGGTGCGGCTGACCCACACGCTGCATCGCCGCTACGAGACCGTCTGGGAACAGCAGTTCCTGGCCGGCGCGGGCGCCTATGCGCAGCGCGGCTACGGCACCGGCGCCATCATGATGATCGGCTATGGCCAGCGCTTCCGCACCAACGACGTGTTCGACGTCGGCGCCACGATCACCGGCACCAGCCGTCCGTACGACGGCCAGCGCGAGCGCGAACTGCGCATCGTGTTCGACCTGACCTACCGATTCTGAACGGGATGCATGCCATGGACGCAACCTTGATGCGCCCCTATCGCGCTTTTCTGATGCTGTTGCTGGCGGTGGCCACGTTGCTGCTGGCCGCCTGCGCCAAGGACATTCCGGTGTTCACGCCGCCGGCCGACCGGCCTGTCGCGAAGGCCGAGCAGCCGTGGCCGCGCAACCATGTCGCGGTGCTCGCGTACCACGACGTGGAGGACCGCGACCCGGACCAGGCCTATCTGAGCGTACGCACCGACCATCTGATCGGGCAGCTGGCCTGGCTGCGCGAGAACGGCTACCGGCCGGTCACGGTCGACCAGATCCTGGCCGCCCGCAACGGCGGCCCGGCGCTGCCCGACCGCGCGGTGCTGCTGACCTTCGACGACGGCTACCGCAGCTTCTATACGCGCGTGCTGCCGATCCTGAAGGCCTATCGCTGGCCCGCCGTGCTGGCGCCGGTCGGCGTGTGGCTCGATACGCCGGAGAACAAGCCGGTCGATTTCGGCGGCACGCCGACCGAGCGCGACCGCATGCTGACCTGGCAGCAGGTGCGCGAGATCGCCGCCTCGGGTCTGGTCGAGATCGGCGCCCATACCGACGCCCACCACTACGGCGTGCTGGCCAACCCGCAGGGCAACACGCAGCCGGTGGCCGCGGTGCATGCCTACGACAGCAAGACCGGCACCTACGAGAGCGACGCCGCCTATGAAAGGCGCGTGCGCGACGACGTGCAGCGGATCACCGACAAGGTCCGGCGCATCACCGGCAAGCCGGTGCGCGTGTGGATCTGGCCGTATGGCGCCGAGAGCGGCACGGCGCTGCGCATCATCGGCGAGAACGGCTACCAGATGGCGCTGACGCTGGAAGACGGCCTGGCGACCGTGGACAAGATGATGTCCGGCGCGCGCCTGCTGATCGGCGACGACCCCGGCCTGCGCGGCTTTGCGCAGTCGGTGGTCGAGATGGAGCAGCAGCAGAACATGCGCGTTGCCCACGTCGATCTGGACTATGTCTACGATGCCGATCCGGCCCAGGTCGACCGCAATCTGGACAAGCTGGTGCAGCGGATCTACGACCTGAAGATCGACACGGTCTTCCTGCAGGCCTTTGCCGATCCGGACGCCAGCGGCCTGGTCAAGTCGGTGTATTTCCCGAACCGCGTGCTGCCGGTGCGCGCCGACCTGTTCAACCGAGTCGCCTGGCAGCTGCAGAACCGCACCGACGTCAAGCTCTATGCGTGGATGCCGGTGCTGGCGCTGGACCTGGACAAGTCGATCGCCCGCGTGTCGCGCTGGGATCCGAAGACCGGCGGCATTGACGTCGATCCGAAGCAGTACCGCCGGCTGTCGCCGTTCGATCCGGTCGCCCGCCAGCGCATCGGCGAGCTGTACGAAGACCTGGCGCGCCATGCGGTGTTCGACGGCATCCTGTTCCACGACGACGCCGTGATGAGCGACTTCGAGGATGCCAGCGCGCCGGCGCTGGCGGCCTATCGCAAGGCCGGGCTGCCCGACTCGATCGAGGCGCTGCGCGCCAATCCGGAGACGATGCAGCGCTGGACGCGGTTCAAGAGCCGTGCGCTGGTCGACTTCACGCACGAGCTGACCGCCAAGGTCCGCGCCATTCGCGGCCCGGCGATCAAGACCGCGCGCAACATCTTCGCCGCGCCGATCCTGCAGCCGGAGAGCGAGGCGTGGTTCGCGCAGAACCTGGACGACTTCCTCGTCGCCTACGACTGGACCGCGCCGATGGCCATGCCATACATGGAGCAGGTGCCGGCCGGCAAGGAAAACGCGTGGCTGGACTCGCTGATCGACACCGTGGCCAAGCGCCCGGGCGCGCTGCGCCGCACGGTGTTCGAGCTGCAGAGCCGCGACTGGCGCAAGGCCGATGCGCCGCCGGTCGACAGCGCCGTGCTGGCGGGCTGGATGCAGCGCCTGCAGCGCCGCGGCGCGCGCAACTTCGGCTACTACCCGGACGACTTCCATAACAACCAGCCTCGGCTCGACGTGATCCGGCCGGCGCTGTCCAACGCCTGGTATCCCGCGCCATGATCGAACGTCTATTTGCCCTGATCGTCCTGTGCATCGCGCTCGGCCTGCCGATCGGCATGGCCGTGCTGGCGACCGGCGACCTGCTGCTTGCCTTCGTGTTCTTCTATCCGCTGTTCATGTCCGGACTGTGGATGGCCGGTGGCATCTATTACTGGTGGCACTGGGAACGCAAGTGGTCCTGGGACGAAGACCGCCAGCCGCCCAAGGTGGCCGGCGAGCCCTTCATCTCGATCCTGGTGCCGTGCTTCAACGAGGAGAAGAACGGCGAGGAAACGCTGCGGGCCGCGCTGGCGCAGCGCTATCCGAACTTCGAGGTGATCGCCATCAACGATGGCTCGCGCGACGGCACCGGCGCGCTGCTCGATGCGATGGCGGCCAGGCACGAGCGGCTGCGCGTCGTCCACCTGGCCCAGAACCAGGGCAAGGCGATGGCGCTGCGCATGGGCGCGCTGGCCGCGCGCGGCGAGTATCTGGTCTGCATCGACGGCGACGCGGTGCTCGACCCCGATGCGGCCGCCTACCTGGTCGCGCCGATGGTCGACAACCCGCGCGTCGGCGCGGTGACCGGCAACCCGCGCATCCGCACCCGCTCGACGCTGATCGGCCGCATCCAGGTCGGCGAGTTCTCGTCGATCATCGGGCTGATCAAGCGCACGCAGCGCGTCTACGGCCAGGTGTTCACGGTGTCCGGCGTGGTCGCGGCCTTTCGCCGCCGCGCGCTCGATCGCGCCGGCTACTGGAGCCTGGACATGATCACCGAGGACATCGACATCAGCTGGAAGCTGCAGCGCGACCACTGGTCGATCTTCTACGAACCGCGCGCGCTGTGCTGGATCCTGATGCCCGAGACGCTGCGCGGCCTGTGGAAGCAGCGCCTGCGTTGGGCGCAGGGCGGCGCCGAGGTGTTCCTGAAGAACGTGCGCTCGATCTGGATCTGGCGCCATCGCCGGCTGTGGCCGCTGATGGCCGAGTACTGCCTGTCGGCCGGCTGGGCCTTCATCTTCGCGATGTCGATCATCCTGTGGGCGCTCGGCCATTTCGTCGACCTGCCCGACAACGTCCGCATCGAGAAGCTGGTGCCGCCGGGCTTTACCGGCATGGTGCTCGCGGTGGTGTGCGTGCTGCAGTTCGCGATCAGCGTGGCGATCGACCGCCGCTACGAGCCCAAGCTGGGCCGCTCGATGTACTGGACGATCTGGTATCCGCTGGCCTTCTGGATGATCGGCATGCTGACCACGCTGATGGCCTTCCCCAAAGTCATGCTCAAGACCCGGCGCCGCGCCCGTTGGACCAGCCCGGATCGCGGCATCAAATCGATGAGGTCGTGATGAATCCCGATGACATGATCGTTCGCACCAGGCGCACGCGGCTGGGCTGGCTGATCGACGCGCTGCTGACCGCGCTGGCCTGGATCGGCTTCGGCTACCTGTGCGTGACCGGTTTGCAGGCGGTGCTGCGGCACGCCAATGCCGGCCCCGACGTGCCGTTCTGGTCGGCGCTGCTGCCGACCGCCGGCACGCTGTCGATCTACGTGGTGGTGGGGCTGTTCAACGGCGTGGTGCTGCTGAGCTGGGCGCTGTATAACCAGTACCGCTTCTCCGGCCTCGATCGGCGCAAGCCGATCCCGGCGCTGCGCGACGATGAACTGGCGCGCAGCTTCCATGTGTCCGGCCAGCAGTTGCGCGCGCTGCAGCGAGCCAAGGTCGCGGTGGTCGACCATGAGGGCGACGGCACGATCGCTGACGTGCATCTGCCGCACGCGGTGCAAGCGCCGGCCCGGGAAACTGCTGCGGTGAAGTAACGCTGGTCGTTCCCGCGCAGGCGGGAACCCAGTGGCTTTTTTCATTTTTTCAGCCCGGAGGGAAGACGCTGGGCCCCGCGTACGGGGGGGCGGCAGACTCCCTGGGCTGCAGCCGGCGCTTACGCGAAGTCCGAGTCCAGCCCGTCCTGGACCTGCTCGGCGGCGCGGATCACCGCGCGCGCCTTCGCCTCGGTCTCGCGCCATTCGGCCTCGGGATCCGAATCGGCCACGATGCCGGCGGCCGCCTGCACATACAGATTGCCGTCCTTGACGATGCCGGTGCGGATCGCGATCGCCAGGTCCATCTCGCCGCCGAACGACAGGTAGCCGACCGCGCCGCCGTAGATGCCGCGCTTGCGCGGTTCGAGTTCGTCGATGATCTCCATGGCCCGCACCTTCGGCGCGCCGCTCAGCGTGCCGGCGGGGAAGGTCGCGCGCAGTACGTCCAGATTGCTGATGCCGTCCTTCAGCGTGCCCTCGACCGAGCTGACGATGTGCTGCACGTGCGAGTATTTCTCGATCACCATCTGGTCGGTGACCTTGACCGAGCCGGTTTCTGCGATGCGGCCGATGTCGTTGCGCGCCAGGTCGATCAGCATCACGTGCTCGGCAATCTCCTTCGGATCGTTGAGCAGCTCGGTGGCCAGCTGCGCGTCGCGCTCCGGCGTATTGCCGCGCGGCCGCGTGCCGGCCAGCGGGCGGATCGTCACCACGCGGCGCGAGCGCGTCTCGCCCTGTTCGCTGGTGCGGCGCGTTTCCTGCCGCACCAGGATCTCCGGCGACGCGCCGACGATCTGGAAGTCGCCGAAGTTGTAGAAGTACATGTACGGCGACGGGTTCAGCGAACGCAGCGCGCGGTACAGCGACAGCGGCGCGTCGCGGTAGGGCTTGGTCAGCCGCTGGCCGATCTGCACCTGCATCATGTCGCCGGCCACGATGTATTCCTTCGCCTTGCCGACCGCCGTCAGATAGTCGGCCTTGTCGAATTCGCGGTAGACCTCGGTCTGCACCGACGGGCTGGTGACCGGCACGTCGACCGGCTGGCGCAGCTTCATGCGCAGGTCGCGCAGGCGCTGGCGCGCGCGCGAATAGGCCTCGGGCATGCCGGGGTCGGCGTAGACGATCAGATAGAGCTTGCCAGACAGGTTGTCGATCACGGCCAGCTCCTCGCACAGCAGCAGCTGGATATCGGGCAGGCCCAGGTCGTCGGCCTTCTGCGTGTCGGCCAGCTTCTTCTCGATGTAGCGCACCGTGTCGTAGCCGAAGTAGCCGGCCAGGCCGCCGCAGAAGCGGGGCAGGCCGGGGCGCAGCGCGACCTTGAAGCGCTGTTCGAACGCCGCGATGAAGTCCAGCGGATTGCCCTCATGGGTCTCGACCACCTTGCCGTCGGTGACGACCTCGGTGCGCTGGCCGTAGGCGCGCAGCAGCGTGCGCGCATGCAGGCCGATGAAGGAATAGCGGCCGAAGCGTTCGCCGCCGACCACCGATTCGAGCAGGAAGGTGTTGACGCCGCGGGTTTGCGATTGCGCCAGCTTCAGGTACAGCGACAGCGGCGTTTCCAGGTCGGCGAAGGCCTCGGCGATCAACGGAATGCGGTTGTAGCCCTGGTCGGCCAGCGATTTGAATTCGAGTTCGGTCATGACGGTCCTCTGGGACGGCGCACGGGGGCTGCGGCAATGCGATCCCCGGCGGGCGATTCTGGGAGGGGCAGGATGGCCGAAGCACCGGCCCCGTCGGGCGGCTCGCCGGAACGCCACTGTCGCTCCGTGTCGAGCCAAGGGGCGTATTGCGCGTTCGGGTAACGCTAGCAGGGATTGCCGGGAAGGAAAACCGGGCCGGCAGGACCGCCGGGCTGATCGCCACGCCTTGCCGATGGATCGGCCGGGCGCGATCAGTGCAGTCGCGAACGCACTTTACGCCTGTTGGGAGGCGCGCCAGCGACGCCAGGGCCAGGCCTGCCGATCACTGTCAGTAAAAATGCGTTTGCGGTTCAGGAACATGAAGTCGTGTTCTGGGGTGTCTGCGCGGGATGCGGAGAGGGCGGTCTCGCGGATCGGGCAGGGCGCGTGCCGTGGGGCTGCCGCGCCGTGGCCGGAGACTACCGGTGTGCCGTCAAGACCTCAGCAGCCTTGACAAGCGAGCCGACTATACCATCGGCGTCGACGCCTTGTACAGGGTTGCCATGGTTGTAGCCGTAGGGCACCAGCAGCACGCCAATGCCGGCCGCGCGGGCCGCCAGCGCGTCGTTTTCGGAGTCGCCGATCGCGACCATCTGCGCCGGTTCGAGCCGGAACGCCTCGCATACCTTCAGCAGCGGCAGCGGGTCCGGCTTGCGGAACGGAAAGGCGTCGCCACCGTAGACCAGCTCGAAACAGGGCGCCAGGCCCAGCTTGTCGAGCAGCGGCGCGGTGAAGTCGTGCGGCTTGTTGGTGACGCAGGCGAGCCGCAGGCCGGCCGCCTTCAGCGCCGCGAGCCCCGCCTCGACGCCGGGATAGAGCGCCGAGAACTGGCCGTTGATGCGCAGGTATTCGCGGTTGTACAGCGCCAGCGCATCGGCGAACAGGCCGTTGGCCGCGGCGGGCGGCAGGCGCGCGTCGAGCACGCGCCGGATCAGGTTCTCGGAGCCCTTGCCGACGAAGCTGACGATCTCGGGCAGCGGCAGCGGGGCTATCTCGCCAAGCGCCGGATGCAGGTGCGACAGCGCCTGCAGCATCGCGTTGACCGCCGCGTGGAAGTCTCCCGCGGTATCGACCATGGTGCCGTCCAGGTCGACGATGGCTCCACGGATGCCGCGCCAGTCGGTGCGCTTGAGCGTCGCCCCTTCCATTACTGGCCCACCTTGGCCAGTTCGGCGCGCAAGGCCGACAGCACGCCGCGATAGCCGCCGTCGGCGTCGGGCTTGCCGAACACCGCGGAGCCGGCGACGAAGGTGTCCGCTCCGGCCGCGGCGATCTGCGCGATGTTCTCGACCTTCACGCCGCCGTCGACTTCCAGCAGGATCGTGCGGCCGGTGCGAGCGGTATAGGCTTCGATGCGCTCGCGTACCGCGCGCAGCTTGTTCAGCGTCTCGGGAATGAAGGCCTGGCCGCCGAAGCCCGGGTTGACCGACATCAGCAGGATCACGTCGAGCCGGTCCATCACGTGGTCCAGGTGGTGCAGCGGCGTGGCCGGGTTGAACACCAGGCCGGCCTGGCAGCCGTGATCGCGGATCAGCGCGAGCGAGCGGTCGACATGGTCGCTCGCCTCGGGATGGAAGGTGATGATGTTGGCGCCGGCCTTGGCGAAGTCCGGAATGATGCGGTCGACCGGGCGGACCATCAGGTGCACGTCGATCGGCGCGGTCACGTGCGGGCGGATCGCCTCGCAGACCAGCGGGCCGACCGTCAGGTTCGGCACGTAGTGGTTGTCCATCACGTCGAAGTGGATCCAGTCGGCGCCGGCCTCGGTGACGCGGCGCACTTCCTCGCCCAGGCGGGCGAAGTCGGCGGACAGGATGGACGGGGCGATGCGAAAGGTCGGCGTGCTCATGATGGCGTGGGTGACGGCTTGGGTTGCGGCGCGGGTGGCGACGTGGCAAGGAGGCAAGGGCGCGTCCCGCCGCTGTGGCCGGCGCGCAAGGGCGCCATTTTACGCCGCCTTCGCCGTGGGCGCGCCCTGGAGGCCCGGCCGGCGGGGGCGTGCCCCCGACTTGCCGCACCCCTGCCCTTGCCGCACAATGCCGCTACCTTTGTCTTGCCACCGGCCACCCCGACAATGAGCGAGTACGCTTTTTCCGTTTCCGTGCGCACGCAGTATCTGCCCGATCAGTCCGACCCGGAACACGGACGCCATGCCTTTGCCTACACCATCACGATCCAGAACACCGGCGAGGTTGCGGCCCAACTGATCTCGCGGCACTGGCAGATCACCGACAGCGACAACGCCACGCAGGAGGTGGCGGGGCTCGGCGTGGTCGGGCACCAGCCGCTGCTCAAGCCGGGCGAGCACTTCGAGTACACCAGCTGGGCCACGATCTCCACGCCGGTCGGCTCGATGAAGGGCAAGTACTTCTGCGTGGCCGAGGACGGCCATCGCTTCGAGGTGCCGATTCCCGAGTTCGCGCTGGTGCTGCCGCGCATGCTGCATTGACGGGTGCGCGCAGCGGGTTCGCTCCGGGGACGGCACCGGGACGGCACCGCTGCCGGAACCTAGACGCCCGGCGCGTTGTCCTTGCTGTGCGCCTGCCCCGCGGCCTGATTCGCCTGGCTTGGCTGGCTTGCCTGATTTGCGTGGCCCGGCGCTGCCGCGGCGGCGCGCGACGGGTGATCCGCCGGGGCGCGGCTGGGACGCGGATGCTTCTTCGCCGTGCCCATCGTCCATACCACGATGAAGATCAGCAGAAACAGCGCCACGCCGGCCTCGAGGGCGAACAGCAGCATGGGATGGTCTTGAAAGAATTCGCTCATGGATGATTCCCGCGTTCGAGGCAAAGCCGGTCCGGTACAGCAGAATCGACCCGGATCGGCCCCGAGCATTGTATGGCATCGCCCTCCGGCCGGTGCCGTTGCCATAGCCGCCGCCAGCCACTGAGAGCCACTGTCCTTGCCGCCGCGGCCAGCGCCCGGCGACAACCACACCGCAAACGATGACTGACCACGACTCCGTTTTCGCCCTCCGCCGTGATTTCCCGCCTTCTCCCCGTTCTGCCGCCGTCGCGCGCCGTATGCCCGGTGCCTGCGCGCTGTGGGCCATCGTCGGCGCGGCCGCCGTGCTGGCCGGTTGCGTCAGCGGTCCGCCGCCGCGCATCGAGACCGGGCAGCCGAGCCCGCCGGTGACCGGGGGCCCCGGCAAGGGCCGGCTGCAGCCGGCGAGCTGGAGCGAGATCGGCGGCTGGACGCGAGACGACGTGCGGGCCGCATGGCCGGCGCTGCAGGCGAGCTGCCAGGCGCTGAAGAAGCGCGCCGAATGGCGCGGCCCCTGCACGGCCGGGCTGATGGTCGATGCCAGCGACCCGCAGGCGCTGCGCAGCTATTTCGAGCAGCATTTCCAGCCGTACCGCGTCGTCAACGGCGACGGCACCGACAGCGGCCTGGTGACCGGCTACTACGAACCGATCCTGCACGGCTCGCGTACGCGCCAGGGCGCCTATCAGATTCCGCTGCACCGCAAGCCGCCGCAATGGGGCAACCGGCCGCTGCCGCCGCGCGCGCAGCTGCTGCGCGATCCGGCGTTGCGCGGCAACGAGGTGGTCTGGGTCGACGACGCGGTCGAGGCCGCCTTCCTGCAGATCCAGGGCTCGGGCCGCATCCGGCTGGCCGACGGCACGATGATGCGGGTCGGCTTCGGCGGCACCAACGACCAGCCGTTCCGCTCGTTCGGCAAATGGCTGCTGGACCGGGGCGAGATCACGCCGGCGCAGGCGACGATGCAGGGCATCAAGGCCTGGGCGCGCGCCAATCCGGCCCGGGTCGAGGAGATGCTGAACGTCAATCCGCGCTATGTGTTCTTTCGCGAACTGCCGCCGAACAACGACGGTCCGATCGGTGCACTGGGCGTGCCGCTGACGGCGGAGCGCTCGATCGCGGTCGATCCGGCCACCATTCCGCTCGGCGTGCCGGTGTTCCTGTCGACCACGCGGCCGCTGTCGAGCGAGCCGATCGAGCGGCTGGTGTTTGCGCAGGACACCGGCAGCGCGATCAAGGGCGGCGTGCGCGCCGACTTCTTCTGGGGCGCGGGCGATGCGGCGGGCGAGACCGCCGGCCGCATGAAGCAGGCCGGCCGGATGTGGGTACTGATGCCGCGCAGCTGAGCGCGGGCGGTTACTGCGAGCAGCGGGCGGCTTGGCGGCCTAGCGCGGGCGCTGGTCGACGATCCGCCGCGCCTTGCCGACCGAGCGCTCGACGCCGCCCGACGGCAGGATCTCGAGCGCCACGGTCACGCCGATATAGGCCTTGATCTCGTGCGTCAGAGTGTCGCGCGCCTGGCGCACGGTGTCCGGCTCGACGCCATGCGCGCATTCGACCCGCACCGTCAGCGTATCGAGATGGCCTTCCTTGCCGAGCACGCACTGGTAGTGCGGCGCCAGCTCGGCGTGCTTCAGGATCAGTTCCTCGATCTGCGACGGAAACACGTTGACCCCGCGGATGATCATCATGTCGTCGGAGCGGCCGGTGATCTTCTCCATCCGGCGGAACGCCGGCCGCGCGGTGCCCGGCAGCAGCCGCGTCAGGTCGCGCGTGCGATAGCGGACGATCGGCAGCGCCTCCTTGCTCAGCGACGTGAACACGAGCTCCCCGAAGCTGCCGTCAGGCAGCACCTCGCCGGTGTTCGGGTCGATGATCTCGGGATAGAAATGGTCCTCCCAGATGGTCGGACCGTCCTTGGTCTCCGCGCACTCGTTCGCCACCCCGGGGCCCATCACCTCGGATAAACCGTAGATGTCGACCGCCGAAATGCCCATCCGTCGCTCGATCGCCACGCGCATCTCGGGCGTCCACGGCTCCGCGCCGAAGATGCCGACCTGCAGCGAGCTGGCGGCCGGGTCGAGCCCCTGGCGCTCGAACTCGTCGGCGATCGCCAGCATATAGCTGGGCGTCACCATGATGATCTCGGGACGGAAGTCCTGGATCAGCTGGACCTGGCGCTCGGTCTGGCCGCCGCCGAACGGAATCGCGGTCAGGCCGGCCTTCTCGACGCCGTAGTGCGCGCCCAGGCCGCCGGTGAACAGCCCGTAGCCGTAGCTGATATGGACCTTGTCGCCGCGCCGCGCACCCGAGGCGCGGATCGAGCGCGCCATCACCGTGGCCCAGGTGTCGATGTCGCGCAGCGTATAGCCGACCACCGTGGGTTTGCCGGTGGTGCCGGATGACGCGTGAATGCGCGCGATCTGGTCCTGCGGCACCGCGAACATGCCGAACGGGTAGTTGTCGCGCAGGTCCTGCTTGGTCGTGAACGGAAAGCGCGCGAGATCGGCCAGCGATTTCAGATCCTCCGGGTGCACCCCCGCCTGGTCGAACTTGCGCCGGTAGACCGGCGAATGCTGATAGGCATGGTCGAGCGACCACTTCAGGCGCTGCAGCTGCAAGGCCTGCAATTCGTCGCGGCTGGCGGTCTCGATCGGCTCCAGCGGCAGATCGGTCAGGCGCGTGCTCATCGTTCTCTCCTGCTATGGGTGGCGCTTTGGGGTGTGACTGCGGGGTGGGAATGCAAGGGGCGGGCGCTCGGGGCGCTGGGCTTTGTGATCAGCCCGCTTCCGGCGGCGGCACGACATGGCCCTTGATCTGCGCCGACTTGCCGCGGAACATCGCGACCACCTCGCCGTCGCGGTTGGTCACGCGGATGTCGTAGACGCCGTGGCGGCCCGACAAGACCTGCTCGGTGGCCTCGGCGGTCAGCACGTCGCCGCCGCGGACCGGCTTCAGGAACTCGATGCTGCAGCCGGCCGCGACCGTGTTGATGTTGTGGCTGTTGCAGGCGAAGGCGAAGCAGGAATCGGCCAGCGTGAACATCAGGCCGCCGTGGCAGATGCCGTGGCCGTTCAGGAATTCGTCGCGGACCGGCATCGACAGCCGCGCATAGCCGGGGGCGATCGCGTCGATGGTCATGCCGAGCCAGCGGCTGCAACTGTCGGCCTCGTACATGCTGGCCGCGGCCGCTTCGGCCAGCGCTTGCGGATCGGAAGTCAAGCGGATCTCCTGGAGAGAGGGAAGGGGGCGAGGCCGGCGGCCGATTGCCTATTGACCGGTGAAGCGCGGCGCGCGCTTCTCGAGGAAGGCGTTGACGCCCTCCGCATAGTCGTGCGATCCACCGAGCGCGCGCTGCAGGTCGCGCTCCATGTCTAGCTGGGTATCCAGCGTCTGCGTTGCGCTGGCGTACATCGCGCGCTTGATCGCGGCCAGCGCGCGGGTCGGCTGCGCGGCCAGATGCGTGGCCAGCGCCAGTGCCTGCTCCATCAGCAGCGGGTCGTCCATCGCCTCCCAGATCAGGCCCCACTTCTCGGCCTCGTCGGCCGACAGCTTGTCACCGGTCATCGCCAGGCCCAGCGCGCGCGCCATGCCGAGCCGCTTCGGCAGGAACCAGGTGCCGCCCGAATCGGGCACCAGTCCGATCTTGATGAAGGCCTGGATGAAGCTGGCCGAGCGGGCGGCCAGCACGATGTCGCAGGCCAGCGCCAGATTGGCGCCGGCGCCGGCGGCGGTGCCATTGACCGCGGCGATCACCGGCAGCGGCATCGACTGCAGCCGGCGCACCAGCGGGTTGAAGGCGCTGTCGATCAGGTCGCCGAGGTCGGTCATCCGGCCCGGCGTGAAATCCAGATCGGCCAGGTCCTGCCCGGCGCAGAAGCCGCGGCCGGCGCCCGTCAGCAGCAGGGCGCGCGCATGGCCGGCTTCGGCTTGGTCGAGCACCTGCACCAGCGCGGCGTGCATCTCGCGGGTGAAGCTGTTGAGCTTGTCGGGCCGGTTCAGCGTGACGACGGCGACGTCGCCATGCCAGGCGAGCAGTACCGGGCCGGCGTCGACGGCGGTACGGGGCGACGGCGTGGGCGTGGCGTGCATTGGCTTGTCTCCTGCCATGTCCCGGTTGCGGCGACTCTGTGCCGGCCGCTCCGGAAGGTTGTTCTGGATCGAAGCCGGGTGACGGCTCCGTCTGGCATTGTAGGGAAGAGCGACGGCGGCTTTAATTAACCGACCAGTCGGTCGGCAAATGTTAGCATTAATCTTTTGCGGTTTGCTATGGCCGGCTGCCGGTTCGCGACCGCGTAGTGCCCGCAATAGGCGGGTGATGGCGAAGCCGGGTATCGTTGCTGGTCGCAGCGATGCTTTCGGGCTCGTGTTCGGGGCCCGTATCCCTTTTTCATTGGAGACAGAGGAAACCCATGGCGTACGACAACATCCTGGTGGAAGCCCGTGGCCGCGTCGGGCTGGTGACGCTGAATCGTCCGAAGGCGCTGAACGCGCTCAACGACGCGCTGATGGACGAACTGGGCGCCGCGCTGACGGCGTTCGACCAGGACGAGGCGATCGGCTGCATCGTGATCACCGGTAGTGAGCGCGCCTTCGCCGCGGGCGCGGATATCGGCATGATGGCGAAGTACAGCTATATGGATGTCTACAAGGGCGAGTACATCACCCGTAACTGGGAGACGATTCGCCGCATCCGCAAGCCGGTGATCGCCGCGGTGGCCGGATACGCGCTGGGCGGCGGCTGCGAGCTGGCGATGATGTGCGACATCGTGATCGCCGCCGACACCGCGAAGTTCGGCCAGCCGGAGATCAAGCTCGGCACGATGCCCGGTGCCGGCGGTACTCAGCGGCTGCCCCGCGCAGTCTCGAAGGCCAAGGCAATGGACCTGTGCCTGACCGCGCGGATGATGGACGCCGCCGAGGCCGAGCGCGCCGGCCTGGTCTCGCGCGTGGTCGCGGCTGACAAGCTGATCGACGAGGCCGTTGGCGCGGCCGAAACCATTGCCCGCTTCTCGCTGCCGGTCGTGATGATGATCAAGGAGTCGGTCAACGCCGCTTATGAGACCTCGCTGAGCGAGGGCGTGCACCTCGAGCGCCGGCTGTTCCACTCGACCTTCGCGACCGAGGATCAGAAGGAGGGCATGGCCGCCTTCGTCGAGAAGCGCGCGCCGAACTTCCAGCACCGCTGAAGCGGCTGCCGCGTCGCCTGGCATAAAAAGATGACAAAGGTATTGCCAGGCGGCGCGCACTCCCTTAATATTCGCCCCCTCGCAGCCGAACGGCGGCGAGGTTGACGGGGAAGGCGAAGGCGCTGCGGTGCTGGAGCGGCAGCAAAAAAGTGCTGACAACCTGTTGACGAGAAGCGAAAAGTTCTGCATAATCTCGTTTCTCTGCTGCTGACAACGCAGCGACGCGAACGGCAAAGCCGGCGCGTGAGTTCTTTAACAAACGAACAACCGATAAGTGTGGGCGCTCGATAGCGGCAGTCACAGCGGA
>NZ_JAJQJF010000011.1:0-185889 GCF_021213615.1 Cupriavidus sp. UGS-1
GCGGCGCGCCGCGTATCGCGCTTGCGCACCCGCACCGCGGCGAGCAGCAGTTCGGCATAGGCGCGCCGGACCTCGCGCGCCGAATCGCTGCCGCGCGCCTCGGCACGGCTGGGCACAAACCCTTGCCAGCGGCGCACCGTTCCGGCCTCGCCGCCCTGGTAGCGCTCACGCACGCCGCCCGCGGCGGCGAGGCGCCGGGCGACGTCGGGCGAATGCGCGGCCACGGCATCGACGAAGGCCTGCCATGCCGCCAGCTTGGACTTGGTATTGCCGGCGGCGGCCGCCTTTGCCGCCAGCGCGCTGGCGCGCTCCTGATAGAAGATCGCGCGGCCGGCATCGAGGCGGTTCAGCGCGCCGTTGCGCGACGTCCTGTTGCCATCGGTGTGCGGCCGTGCCGGGCCGGATCGCATCACGGACGACCATGTCATGCCGTCCGGGGTACGGCCGGGCGCCGCTGTCCGCCCCTGCGGTGCGAGGCGCAACGACCCCCGCGGCGTCAGCATGCCGAGGCGCCGCGCCTGCAGCCACAGCAGGCCGGTAGCCGCATCGGCCACCCCCATGCGGAACCGCTGCCGCAGGGAAGCGGCCACGGCGCGTTGCCAGCGCGGCGGCAGCGCCGGCATGGCCGGCGTCGCCGCGTTCGGATCGGTGGAGCGGCGCGGCGCAACCGCATGGATATCGCCTTCGATCGATGCACGGACCGGCCTGGTGCTGCCCTTGGGCACGAAGTCGAGCACGGCGTCCCGATTGGCGCGCATCGCGTCGAGCGTCTTTGAGACCAATGCCGCGCTATCGGTCAGCGCGGCACGATGACTGCCGAGGCGCGTTACCAGGGCCTGTGCCTGAGCCAAGGGCGCGGCGTCGCGCGTCGGAGCGGCTTGCCGCGACGGCAGCGCGGCAAGCCATTGCACGAGCTCGCCACGCAAATGCCGCATCGCCTCGGCGCGCGGCGCCAGCACGTCGGCCGAGCCCTTGAAATCCCGCTGATTGGCTTCGATTCGCCGCAGCTCCTGCCGCAATCCGATGGCCAGCAGTGGATGCCAGGTGGTGGCGAGCCGCTGCGCGGCCGTGTCGAGGCGGCGCAGATCGCGGACGATCGCGTTTTGCCGGGCAGGATCGGTTTCCAGTTGCAGGCGCGCCAACTGCGACTGCGCGCGCGACTCGATCCGCCGCATCTGCTGGCGCATCGGCCCGGACAGCCAGCGATGCAGCGCCTGGCCGTCCTCGAACGCCGTCTCCCGCGCCACGCGCACCAGCTTGGCCTCGGCATCGCGCTGCTTGCCGATCGCCTGCGCCGCACCGCGGCGCCCGGCATCGAGCCAGTTCAGCATGCCCAGCGTATCGACGCGGCTGAGCCGGTCCTGTACCGCGCGCCAACGGCTACGGGCCACGGGATAGCTGTGCGGCGGGGTTTCCGTGCGAGGCTGGGCCGCCGACGGGCCTGGTGTCGCCGGCGGCCTTGCCGCGCCGGCGGGATCGACGCCCTGCCGCCTTAGCGAACCGGGAAAGCCGGCCAGGCTGGACAGCGCCGGCAGCCGCTGTGCCATCGTGTCCTGCCATTGACCCAGGCGCATGCGTGCCGCCGCCAGCGGCGTCTGCATGGCATTGCGCAGCGGCATCGTCAGCGTCGACAGCGCCTGCGCGCCGCGGTCCAGGCCCGCCATCGTGCCGCGCCAAGCCGTCGCGGCGTGGCGCACCCCGGTCAGCGCGCCGGTCGCGCTCTGGCGAATCCAGCGGCCGCTGACCGGATTGATCATGAACTGCACGCCGCCGAGCAGCAGTTGCGTGCGCGTGGTCGCGCGCTCGCCGGGCGTCATGTTTTCCCAGTTCGACACCGCCGAATAAGCGGTATAGCCATAGGTGCCGGCGCCGACCGCGAGCGCCTGGCGGCCGCTGCGGGTGGCCTGCTGCTGCAGCGCCTGCGTGCGCAATGCCAGCTGGCTGGCCTCGTCGGTCAGGCCGCGGCTTTCGGCCACCAGCGCGCGCTGGCCGCTGCGTGCCGCGCTGACCCCGGCCACGCCCGCGCGCACGCCCAGCGCGGCGGCGAGGATATTGAGCCCGTCGATCAGCATCTGCGGGTTCTTGTCCGGGTTCCAGCTCTGGCCATGCGAGATCTGGTCGGCGATGCTCGCGGCGGAGGTGCCGACGCCGTACGCGGTCGCGGCCCCGGCGGCCGCCATGGCGACGGGCGCCAGCGCGCCGCCGGAGCCGACCACCAGCACCACGCCGGCGACGATGCCGACGCCGGCCGCCACCGTATCGAGATGGGTCTTGCGGCGGAAGCTCTCCCAGCCGCTCTCGATGCGCGCGTCGCCGATCTCCAGCTCGATATTGCCCTTGCTGTCCACCGTGAACTCGCCGTCGCGCGGCATCGCCAGCACGGCGTCCGCCGCCGGCAGCGTATTGTTTTCGCGGTAGTCCTTCAGGTCGTCGTACGCGCGCCCGGCCTCGTCGACGAAGCGCGGACCCTGGCCGGTCTCGACCTTGAACAGCATTGTGCGGGTGATGCCACGCTCGCGGCTGGCGTAGACCACCGGCAGCAGCGTCACGCGCGCATGCTCGCCGCCCTGCTCGATCAGCTGGTCGGCCACCACGTCGAGCATGTCGGCGTAGTCGTCGTCGATGCCGGCGAAGATGTCCTGCTTGCGCAGCGTTTCCATCTGCGCGTCGGCATCGCCCGCGAGCTGCACCTCGGGCGGAATGCCCAGCGCCAGCCCTGCCATGTTGCGCGCGTGCGTGCGGCCCGCCATCTCGTAGGGTCGCCCGCCGTAGTCGACGTAGTGCTGGTTGATGACGCCCTGCGCCATCGCGCGCGGCTCGGAGACGAATAACTCGTACAGCGCGGCAGGGTCCTCGCGCTGCTCGGGCGTCAGCGTCGCGGTCAGCGCGCGGGTCTCCTGCGCGGCGCCGGCCTGCGCGGCCTCCTGCACCAGTTGCTGGCGCGCGGCGTCCTCGTTGTCCAGCGCCTGCTGCAGCGGCGCCCAGGTCGGCGCGTCCTGCTCGCGCAGGAACGGATGCTCGCGCTTCCAAGCCTGATGCTCGTTGCGCAGGCGCTCGACGTCGTCGCTGGCCGCGCCGCTGTCGCGCTCGCTGCGATAGCGTTCGAGTTCGGCGGCGCTGGCCGACGCCGTCGCACGGGCGCGCTCCAGCGCCTCGCCGGTGGAAACCACGGTCTCGTCCTTCTCCACGTCGACGCCGAGGTCGCGCGCACGGTCTTCGGCGGTCAGGCGGGCGCCGAGCGCGGCCAGCAGCGCGCGATGGTCGGTGTCGACCTGCGCGGTGAGCCGAGTCAGTTCGGGATCTGCGTCGGCGCCGGGGTTCTGGCCGGGGCTGGCGCCATTGGCATTGGCCGACGCATTGCCGTCGCGGCGAGCCTGCGCGATGGCCTGCGCATCGTTGTTCAGCGTCTCATAGTCTTGCCATGCGGTGTCCTCGGCGGCGATGGCCGACTGCAGCTGCGCATGCGCTTCCCAGACGCGTGCGGTGACCGGATCCATTTCGACGCGCGATGGGCTTTGCCCCGGGATCGACAGCGTTGTCGAGGCAGCCGGATAGCTGCCGTACAGGGTGGGAGACTGCACCGAGAACTGGGTTGGGTACTGGACATACCATCGCCCGTTCTCCTTGACGGCAACCGGCGGCGAACCGGGCGCAGCCAGCAGCGGCGCAGTGGCCGACGTGGAACTCGTGGAGGCAGGGGATGTGGGCGGCGGGGTTGCCGTGTCCCCGCTGGCATTGCCGGCCGCCGCATCGATACCGGGCGGCAACACCGTCCATGGCGCCGGGCGCGCGGCCTCGCCGAAATTTGGCGTCAGCAGCGGCGAGGTCGACAGCGAAGGGCGCGTGCTCGGCAACGATCCCGGCGACTGCGTGGCTGGCGCGAGCGGCGCGGACGGTCCGGACGGTGCCAGCGGGCCGGCTGGCGCGGACCCGGAGAAATCGTGCGTCCGATGGGCTTCGAGCGCCAGCGCGTACTCGCCCTCCGCGGCGCGGCGCGTCTCGGTGGACGCGAGCGCATCGCTGCGGCCATGCGCGACCGCCTGCGCCAGCCGCGTTTCGTCGCGGCGTTCGCGCGCGGTGTCGATCTCCTGCTGCGTGGCGCCCGGCCGCCGCACGGTCGCCTCATAGGCCTGCGCCGCGTTGGCGGCGGCCTCATCGGCCGTGGGCAACGCGCGCTGAGCGGCACCGCCGTCCTTGCGCCATTCGTCGGTACGGCCCTGCCGCAATACGTCCGTCGCGTCGCCGTTGGCGTTCGCCACGGTCCCCTGCACGTTGGCGCGCGCCTGGCCCGCCGATTCGCGCAGCGTGGCGATGGCGCCGTCGCCGGGGGCACCGGCGCCGCCCTTTTCGCGAGCCCGCAGCCCCTCGACCAGCGCCGCGTCCGCCTGCTGCGAACTGCGCAATGCCTGCAGCGCGTCGTGCTGGCCGCGGGCGGCCGCCATGCGGTCCTGGGCGTCGGCGTAGGCGATGCGCGCGTCCTCACGGCCTTCCGCACCGGTGGCGCCCTCGTACGCGGTGCGGGCATGCTCGAGGCCGGTCTGCGCCTCGCGGTATTCGGTATCGATCTCGGCGGCGCGGTCGCGCAGCGCCTTGCGCGCGGCTTGATCGTCCTTGGCCGACTGGGCCTCGTTCAGCGCCGTTTGCGCAGCGGTATTGCGCTGCTCCAGCGTCTGCCGGGCCTGCTGGACCTCGGGCGGTTCGACCAGGCACTGGTTGGCACGGGTCTCATCGACACGGTGCTGCTCCTGTTTGGCCGCGAGGTCGTTGGCGGCCACCTGCGCGTCCCAGGATGCCTGCGCCGCGACAGATTGCCGGTCCGCCACCCACCACGCGTCCAGCGCCGCCCCATAGGCATCGTCGGCACGCTGCAACGCCGCGGCATCGCCCTCCGTGCGGGCACGCTGGCGCGCCGCGCCGGCCTGCTCCAGCTCGCGCCCGGTTCTGTCCAGCTCGCGCTGCGCGGCATCGCGCTCGTAGCGGCGCCATTCGGTTTCGAGCGCCGCGGCGGCGCTGTCGGATTGCCGCCGGGCGGCACCGGCCGTTTCCCGCGCCTCGTTCAGGGCCTGCTGGTCGGCGGCATTCAGACTGGCCGGATCACTGCCCGGCGGGGCCAACGCCGTCACCGCGCGGTCGGCGGCGGCCAGCGCCTCATCGGCCCGCTTGGCATTGACGTCGGCCACCGCAACCGTGTGCAGTTGCTGCGCGTCGTCGTACGCAGCCTGCGCCGTGTCGACCTTCGCCTGGTTCTGTGGTCCCGGCTCCCGCAGCGCCGCGGCCTTGGCCTCGTCGAGCGCGATGCGCTTGTCGTGCGAATCCAGTTCGAGCGCGGCCTGGTTCAGCTCGGCCTTGCGCGTCGCCGCGGTCCCCTCCGCCGCCTCGGCCTTGGCGATATCGTCGCGCGACTGCGAACGCTCGGCGGCCTCGCGCGCGGCTTCCGCCTGCGCGCGTGCGGCCGCCTCCGCCTCCTGTGCCTGGCGCAGCCGCTCGAGCATCGCGGCGATCTGCTCGCGCATCTGCTGCAGCCGCGCCTGCAGCTCGGCCAGTTCGCGCTGGCGCTGCGCAGCCGAGTTCGATTCGGCATCGGCCGCGCGTGGAGGCGGCGCGGACGGTGCCGGCGGCGGTGGCGGCGGGGGCGGCGGGACCGTGATCGGGCGCACCGTCGAGGGACCTGACAGATCGGCGGGATAGCTCATCGTGACCTCGAAACGAAGGCCGGGCGAGGCACCATGCCGATGCGGACGCGCCCTGACCCGGGGCGCCGACATCAGACCGCGCGTCGATGAAGGCCCCGTGACGACACGAACCCTCGTGGTGCGAAGCGCCGCCGCTGCTGCGCTGCACAGCGATATCCCTACGAGTCTCCGTAGCCCATGCCCTGCCCCGCTTGCCGCTGGCGCGCCGTATGCTTACGCGTTGCTCTCGCATGGAGACAGGGACTTCCCGTCGTTCCCGCGAAAGCGGGAATCCAGCGTCTTTGCAAGCCACTGGGCCTCGCTTTCGTGGGGACGGCAGCTGTCGGCCGCTCGTCGCCATGCCATTTGGCGACATCGCGTCATCGGGGAAAACCCGATATCCGCCTGGGTGCGCGGGAATGCCAGATTGGCCGGGGCCCGCGTATTGACCGAGATTTAGAGGTGATCTCAATTTTTTCTTATGAGGACCCAAGCTAAAAAATAGTTGGACGAGCCGCCCGGCGAATTTGAAGAATGCAGATGCCGGGGGACGTCCATCCATGCATGACAGGTTCCCGCAGACCGCCGCGAGTCATTCGGCTTCGCCGCGGGCAATCCGCCTGCAAGTGGGGACGCGCGCTCTGGCCCGGATCCAGCCTGTACCGACGCACCGCGACGAGACACCACGACGAGGAACGCATGGAAACGCAGATTGGCAGCATGCAGGGGGAGCAGCAAAGCCGACCGTCGACCGGCCTCTTTGCCTGGTATCGCGACATCACGCCGGGCGAGCGCCGCACGTTCTGGAGCTGCAAGGTCGGCTACGCGCTCGACGCGATGGATACGCAGTTCCTCAGCTTCGTGATTCCGACGCTGATCGCGACCTGGGGCATCACGCGCGGCGATGCGGGCTTCATCGGCACCGCCACGCTGCTGACCTCGGCCGCGGGCGGCTGGATCGCCGGCATCCTGTCCGATCGCATTGGCCGCGTGCGCACGCTGCAGCTGACCATCGTCTGGTTTGCCTTCTTCACCTTCCTGTGCGGGCTCGCGCAGAACTACGAACAGCTGCTGATCGCCCGCGCGCTGATGGGCTTCGGCTTCGGCGGCGAATGGACCGCGGGCGCGGTGCTGATGGGCGAGGCGATCCGCTCGCAGGACCGCGGCAAGGCGGTCGGCATGGTGCAGGCGGGATGGGCGCTCGGCTGGGGCATGTCGGCGCTGCTGTATGCGCTGGTGTTCAGCATCCTGCCGCCCGAGACCGCGTGGCGCGCGCTGTTCCTGATCGGCCTGCTGCCGGCGGTGTTCGTGATCTTCCTGCGGCGCCTGGTCAAGGAGCCCGAGGTCTACGCCGAGCACAAGGCCAAGGAAGCAGCCTCCGAGCAGAAGACCTCGTTTGCCGCGATCTTCTCGCCGAAGCTGCTGTCGATCACGCTGCGCGCCGCGCTGCTGACGACGGGCGCACAAGGCGGCTACTACGCGATCACGACCTGGCTGCCGACCTTCCTGAAGACCGAGCGCGGCTTGACGGTGCTCGGCACCGGCGGCTATCTGGCGATGGTGATCGTCGGCTCGTACCTGGGCTATATCACCAGCGCCTATCTGACCGACCGCATCGGCCGCAAGCGCAATTTCATGCTGTTCGCGCTGTGCTCGATGGCGATCGCGCTGATCTACACGCAGATCCCGGTCAACGACACCGTGATGCTGATGCTCGGTTTCCCGCTGGGCTTCTTCGCCTCGGGCATCTTCGCCGGCATGGGCGCCTTCCTGACCGAGCTGTTCCCGACCAGCGTGCGCGGTTCCGGCCAAGGCTTCTGCTACAACGTGGGTCGCGCCATCGGTGCGCTGTTCCCCTTCCTGATCGGCCATGTCAGCCAGACCATGCCGCTGGGACAGACGATCGGCGTGTTCGCCGCCGGCGCCTACGGCGTGCTGATCATCGCCGCGCTGACGCTGCCCGAAACGCGCGGCAAGACGCTGGAAGCATGAGGGATCGGAGAACGCATGCGCCCGGCGATAACCCTTCAGGGTCTAAGGAAAGTGGCGTATATACAACATCGTCGCGGCATCGCATCAACAGGCCGCAGGCCTTGCCGTATCGCCGTTCGCGGGCATCGCGATGGATGGCAATGCGGCCCCGCATCGCACGGTTGGAATGCGCGTTCGATGTCATGACATCTTGGCTTGCAATAATTTGGCCGGCGTCCGATGGCAACAGCAGCAGCAGCAGCAGCCACCGCTGGCGCCATCACGGTTTCGCACCACCACAGCATCGATATCGATAGCAATAGCGGCCGCGCAACGCACGGCACGCACAACACCGGGCACGCCGCACCGCGGCGCCATCCGGGTTTTCCGACGGGAATGGGTCAGCAGTATGTTGGGCTTTGCCTGAAGGCCTGGCCAGCGGGCGCGCTATGTCGCCAGCGGACCAAGCCATGGCAAGCCTTCACGCTGTCGCGTCAATGCGGCAGCCATACGCATTTGTCGGAGGCGATCGATGGAAAAAGTAGTGGAAGCCGGCCTGGGCCGCGACACCAGCCTGTCGCGGACCCTGAGAGCCGACCTGCCGCGCGCCACAAGCGACGGCACGTCGGCGCGCGGTCCACGCGGCCTGCCCCCCGTGACGGGCCCCCACGGCATCAAGGTATTCGGCGAACGGCATATCGTTCCCGTCCAGCGGCGCACGCGCCAGGGCGGCATGCCGGGGCTGGTCGAGGCCATGCTGCGCGAAAGCTCGCATGAATCGCGCACCGCGCTGATGCAGTCGGCCATCCGGGGGATCGGCTTCGACTGGCTCGGCTATGGCACCGCCACCACCGTCAGCGGGCAGGTGCAGATGCGCACCTTCCTCGATACCTACTCGCATCCGGGCTGGCGCGACTACTACCTGCGCGAGCGCTACTACGAGGTCGATCCGCGCCAGCCGCGGCCCGGCACCTTCGGCCTGCCGCTGGTGTGGGACGTCAGCGACCTGGAGCGCAGCACCTCCGGCGGCACGCAGGCGCTGCGGCTGCGCCGTTTCCTCGACGATCTGCGCGACGCCGGCATCCGCAGCGGCGTGTTCCTGAACCTGCCGATGCCGGGCACCAGCGACTTCGTCGCGATCAGCTTCGCCTCCGGCATCGAGAGCCGCCGCTGGATCGGCGATCCGGTGATCGGCCAGGCCTTGACCGTCGGCTTCGCGCTGCACGAGTTCCTGACCTGCCATGCCGATATCCCGGCGCTGGGCGGCACGCAGCGCGATGGACTGTCGGAGGTCCAGCGCGACATCCTGGCTTGTCTTGCGCAAGGGCTGTCGGACAAGCAGATCGCCAACCGCATGGAGATGTCGATCTTCAACGTCGACTACCACATGCGCCGGCTGCGCAGCCATTTCGGCGTGCGCAATCGTGTGCAGCTGGCGCATGCGGCGACGATGCAGGACCCGACCTTGATCGCCACGGCGGTGGAGAGGATGGATCGGGCGGAGAGGATGGAGCGTGGGGGCAATGGTGCCCGCGAGCGCGCCGGGGCGGGATATCGCGCGGAAGAGGCGTTGTTGGATTGCTAGGGGCGGTTGCCCTCTCCTCCAGCCCCTCTCCCGCGAGGGGGAGAGGGGAGCACGTCAGCGGTCGAGCAACGGCGATGCGGTATCTATCGCGCCAACCGGCTCCCTCTCCCGCTTGCGGGAGAGGGCTGGGGAGAGGGCAAACCACGCCAGCAAACCACAATCCCCCGGCCGCCCAACCACCCTACCCGCCCTTCGCCCACCGCATCAGATCCGCCACCCGCTCGAACAGCGAGCGATCGATGAAGCGATCGAGCGGCACCGTCAGATAGAGCCGCTGCGCCAGGTCCGAATCGAAGGCCGACGGAATCAGGTAGTCGGCGGCCGCCTGCCGGATGCGCGCCGCGACCTGGCCGCCGCCTTTGGCGACCACCTTGGGCAGCGTACCGGGCCCGTCGTAGCGCAGCGCCACCGCGTATTGCGTGGAATAGACGACCGCGGTCGACACCCGCACCCGTTCGCCGACGCCGAAGAACGCCGCCTCGAAAAACGCCGCGCGCCGCCGTCCGGCGATCATCGGGTCGCCCTGCGTGTCCTTGTATTCGCGCCGGTATTCCTCGACGCTCATGCGCTGGCGCTTCATGAACTCGTAGCGCTCGTGCACGTAGTCGATCACCGCCATGATCAGATAGATCACCGCGGCCCAGCAGCACATCATCAGCAGGATATGGGCGATCAGCAGCAGGATCTCGGCCGGCCGCGCATAGCCTGTGCGCACGCCATCCTCGATCGCCCGCAGCGCCAGCACATAGATCAGCCCGCCCAGCAGCGCGATCTTGATCACGGTCTTCAGCAGGTTGACCAGATTGCGCACCGCGAACATCCGCTTCAGGCCCTCGGCCGGATTCAGCCGTGCCAGTTGCGGCTTGATCTGTTCGAACGCGACCAGCGGCCCGACCTGCACGAAGGCGCCGATGATGCCGCAGACCAGAGCGATCGCGGCGATCGGCAGCACGCCCATCAGCAGGAAACGCGCGCCGGCCTCGCCGAGCGCCAGCATCTGCTGGTCGGCCAGATGCTGGTCGATCGCGCCCATCGCGCTCAGCCACAGCGCCTGGAACAGCCGCACGAAATAGCGCCCGAGCAGCCATAGCGCGATCAGCACGCCAAGAAAGACGAAGGCCGACGTGACATCGCTGCTGCGCGGCACCTCGCCGCGCTTGCGCGCGTCGTCGAGCTTGCGCCGCGTCGCTTCGAGGTTCTTTTCGCTATCGGCCATGGCGTGGCCTCACTGAACGCCCGCGCGTCCGCGCAGCAGGTCGATCAGCGCGTTGTCCGGACGCAGGAAGCCCTGCAGCGTGTCCACCATCACCGACAACATCAGCACCAGCATCAGGAAGGCGACCGTGATCTTGACCGGCTGCGCGAACTGGAACACGTCGAACTGCGGCACGAAGCGGGCGATCAGCGCGAAGCCGAGTTCGACGATCACCAGCAGCAGCAGGATCGGCGCCGCCAGCTTGACGACCCACGAGAACATCGTGCCGGCATAGATATTGGCAAACTGGAACGACGACAGCGACACATCGGGGCCGAAGGACATCACCGGCCAGAAGGCAAACGATTCGACGATCACGCCGGTCATCGCGAACAGGCCGCCGAACGACGCGAACAGCGCGATACCCAGGTGGGACAACAGGTTCTCCATCGGCCCGTCCTCCTGCTGCGTCACCGGATCGAAGAAGGTCGCGTTGCCCGAGCCGGTCTGGAAGTCGATCAGCTCGCCGATCATCTGCAGCGCGACGAAGAACAGCCCGAACGCCATGCCCAGCAGCAGGCCGATGAACGCCTCCTTGAAGATCAGCAGCAGCCACAGTCCGCCCGCCACCGCGTCGATGTCGACGCGGGCGCCCGGCGAGACAAACAGCGCGATGGCCAGCACGATGCCGTTGCGCGCCACGCCGGGGATCGATTGGTGCGACAGGAACGGCACCACGGTAAAGGCGGTCAGCAGCCGCGGCATCACCATCAGGATCGGCATCACGGTCTCGCGGCCCCACTGGAAAAAGATCGCCGGATCGATCATGCCTTGATGCCTGCTCCCATGCCGCGTTGCCAGACGCGCAGCGCGGCCTCCTCGGCGGCCTCTTCCTCGCGGCGCTCGATGTCGGCTCGTGCCGCGGCCTGTTCGCGGCCGATCAGTTCTCGGGTGCCGGTCAGCCGGGCCTGCGCCTGTGCCCACAGCCGGCGGCTTTGCTCGAATTCGGCACGACGCTGGCCAGCAATATCGAGGGCCTGCGCCAGCGCGGCATTGGCGCGGGCGATGCGCGCGTCGAACGACGCCTGCCACGCCTGGGCATCGAGCAGGCCCGAGATCGCGACGCCCTCCTTCGCGGCGCTGTCGTGCAGGCGCTGCAGAAACGCCGCGCGCTCCGACAGCGCCGCGCGCACCGCGCCCTGCGCCGCCTCCGCGGCCCGCATGCCTTCGAGAAACGCATCGCGCTTGTGCCGCATCTCGCGATGGGCGTCCTCGTGGCGGCGTTCGCGCACGCGTTCGAGCTGGCGCAGCGGCACCGTGGTCGACTGCCCGTTCATCGTTTGGCCTCCTGCTGAGCGGGGGCGCGCCCTGCCGCGGCCATCGCCGCCGTCGCTGGCGTAACCGCCGGGGCCGGCGGCGTGATCGCCCGTTCCAGCGTGCGCAGCGTGGTCTCGTAGGTATCCAGCTTGCCGGCCGGTTGCGCCAGGAAGGCGCGGATCTGGCCGATCGACGCGACCGCGGCGTCGGCCACCGCATCGGCGCCGGGACGGTACTCGCCGATCTGCAGCAGCAGCTCCAGTTCGCGGTACTTGGCCAGCAGCTCGCGCAGCCGCGCTGCATGGCGCGCCTGCTGGTCGTCGACCACATGCGGCATCACGCGGCTGACGCTGGCCAGCACGTCGATCGCCGGATACTGGCCGGCGCTGGCCAGCTTGCGCGACAGCACGATATGGCCGTCGAGAATCGAGCGGACCTCTTCGGCGATCGGGTCGCTGTCGTCCTCGCCTTCGGTCAGCACCGTGTAGGCGGCCGTGATCGAGCCGCGCGCGGCGGTACCGGCGCGCTCCAGCAATTGCGGCAGCATCGAGAACACCGAGGGCGGATAGCTGCGCCGAGTCGGCGGCTCGCCGCTGGCCAGCCCGATCTCGCGCTGCGCGCGCGCCAGCCGGGTCAGCGAATCGACCAGCAGCAGCACGCGCTTGCCCTGGTCGCGGAAGTGTTCGGCGATCGCGGTCGCGGTATACGCGCACTTGACCCGCTCCATCGGCGCGCGGTCCGACGTCGCCACCACCAGCACGGTGCGGGCGAGCCCTGCATCGCCAAGGCTGTATTCGATGAATTCGCGCACCTCTCGCCCGCGCTCGCCGACCAGTGCGACCACATTGACATCGCTCTGCGCGCCGCGCGCCAGCATGCCGAGCAGCGTGCTCTTGCCCACGCCCGGCGGCGCGAAGATGCCGACGCGCTGGCCCTCGCCCAGCGTCAGCAGGCCGTCGATCGCGCGCACGCCGGTGGGCAACGGCGTGCGGATCAGCGCGCGGGTCAGCGGATCGGGCGGCTCGTTCTCGACCGGCACCTGGCTGACGCCGACCAGCGGCCCGCGGCCGTCGATCGGACTGCCCAGCGCGTCGAGCACGCGACCCAGCAATGCGGCGCCCGCCGGGCACCGGTAGCCGTGCATCTGCGGCACGACCTCGGTCACCGCCGACACGCCGGTGGTGCGTCCGAGCGGCGTCAGCAGCGCGGTCTGCTGCTCGAAGCCGACCACCTCGGCCAGCAGCGGCGGCTCGCCCGGCGTGACCAGCTGGCAGATCTCGCCGACATGCGCCTGGATGCCGGTCGCATTGATCAGCATGCCGACCGCCTTCGACACGCGCCCGCGCATCGCCACCGGCGTGAAGTGGTCGAACGCGCGTTCGAGATCGAGCGCGGCGTGCTGCAGCGCGGCCTTCAGGTCGGATGTCGGGATCGGGTCGGCCATGGGCGTGGGTTCAGAAATGCGCTGCGAAACAGCTCAACGATCCGTCGTCCCCGCGAACGCCGGGACCCAGCGGCTTTGAAAGACGCTGGGTTCCCGCCTGCGCGGGAACGACATGGTGGTGATGGACATGTTGTCAGCGTACACACCCGTCGTCCCCGCGAACGCGGGGACCCAGTGGCTTTTGAAAGACGCTGGGTTCCTGCCTGCGCGGGAACGACGTGGGGATGATGGGCATGTGGTCAGCGTACACACCCGTCGTCCCCGCGAACGCGGGGACCCAGTGCCTTTTGAAAGACGCTGGGTTCCTGCCTGCGCGGGAACGACGTGGGGATGATGGGCATGTGGTCAGCGTACACACCCGTCGTCCCCGCGAACGCGGGGACCCAGTGCCTTTTGAAAGACGCTGGCTTCCTGCCTGCGCGGGAACGACGTGGGGGTGATGGGCATGTGGTCCGCCTCGCACCGTCAACCCGCCTGCACCCGGCGCGCAAACGCTTCGAGCTGGGCCTGCAGCCCGACCTCCATCGTGCCGGACGGCGTCAGGATGCGGCAGGCATCGGGCTCCAGGCTGGGCTCGACCACGACGTTGGCGCGGCGCGGCCAGTCCAGCGTCTCGGCCATCGCGTCGAGCAGATTGCGCACCGCCTGCTCGCGGCCGAGCGGGATCTGGATCGTGATGAAGGGCTCGCTGCGGACCAGCACGTCGATCCGCTGCAGCGCGACCTCGAGGATGATGTCCGGATCGAGCTCGCCGGCGATCTGCTGGACCGCCTTCATCACGATATTGGCCATGGTCCGGCGCATCGCGCCGAGCTGGCGCTCCGCCTCGGCGGCGGCGCTGACCTGGGCGGCGGCGTGCTCGGCCTGGGCCTTGGCCCAGCCTTCGCGGTAGCCGTGCTGGCGCCGCTGCTCGGCGTCGCGCTGCGCGTCGGTGGTGATCCGATGCGCCTCGCGGCGGGCGGCCTCGATGACCTCGGCCGCGTCCATCAGCGCCGCGTACTCCGCCTCCTTCAGGACCTTGCGCTCGGACAGCAGCTGCAGGTTCTCGCTGGTGATCAGAAAAGCCAGTGCCATGTCGGAAACCGTTCTGGAATCAGATTGAGCAGAAGCAGCTCGCGCAGCTGCGCGGCCTGCGGGCGGCTCAGCGCCGGCACCGGCAGCGCGGCCAGCCGGCGCGGGAACTTGCGCCGCACCGCGGTGAGCAGCGCCGATGGGGCATCGCCCTGTGCCGTGCCGCCCGCCGGCGGCAACGTCTGCACCAGGCCGCACAGCAGCCGGTAGCCGCGTTCGGCCATCACGCGGGCGGCCGACGATGGCCGCGCGCGGATCGGATCGAGATTCATCGGCAGGTCCGGCAGGTCGGGCACGCGCTTCAGGATGAAGGCCACCGCCTGCGGGTCGAAGCGCCGCGCGGCGCGCCGCAGCCGGTACGGCACCGTGCCGATCAGCGGCTGCGCCAGCGCCCCCAGCCTGCCGTCGAGCTGCTGCGCGAGGCGGCTGCGCTCGCTGGCGAAGCCGGGCTTGTGTACGGCCATGCCGCACCAGACCGCCAGCAGCCGCAGCGCGCTGCGATCGAGCAGCACCAGCCGCGCCAGCGGGTCGCCACGCCCGTCGAGCAAGGCCTGCAGCAACCGCCCGCGCGCCGGTTCGTCGCCGCCGCCGAGCGCCAGCGGCCCTGCCAATACCTGCGCCGCGGCCGGGCCGAAGCGGTCAGCCTTGCGCAGCGGCAGCGGCCATTCGCGCGGCAGCCAGCTCGGATGCTGATGCGCGAGCGGGCGCTGCGCGAAATCTGCGACCGCGCGGGCCAGCGCAAGCGACGGCACATGCGAGGGCACATGCGAGGGCACATGCAGGCCATGCGGCAGACCCGGCGCGGCCAGCGCGACCATCAGGCACGGCTCCTCGTCGACGGACGGGCGCCAAGGCGGCCGAATGCCTGCCGCAGGCCGCCGCGCTTCCACGCGAGCACGCCGAGGCCGGCGAGCGCCAGCGCGGCGATCACCGCCCCCGCGATCGCCGCGAAGCGGCCGACCGGGAAGCCGTGGCTGGCCGGCGCACGGGCGACCGGCCCGATGGGCGTAAATGGCCGCGCCTCGACCAGCGACAGCGAGACCTTGTCGTGGGTCACGCCCTCGATGCTGTGGGCGACCATGTCCTTGACCGTCGGCACCAGCAGCCGCAGGTCGGTATCGGGACGATGCTTGATGAAGACCGCCGCCGACGACGGCCGGATCTTGTCCGACAGCGGATCGGTAGCCGGGATCACCACGTGCACCCGCGCGGTCACCACGCCGTCGATATTGCGCAGCGTTTCGGACAGCTCCTGCGACAGCGCGAAGATATAGCGCATGCGCTCTTCGGTCGGCGTCGCCACCAGTCCCTGCTTCTGGAATACCTGGCCCAGCGACGAAAAGCGCTCGCCGGGCAGCCCTTCGCTGCGCAGGATCTCCAGCGCGGCGGGCAGCTGCGCCTCGTCGACGCGCACGCTCCAGCCGGTCTCGCCGGCGCGGACCTTGTCGGCATCGATACCTTCGGCGGTCAGCACCGCCAGCATCTGGTTGGCCTCGGCCTCGTTCAGCGAGGCATACAGGTCGACGCGGCAGGCGGCCAGCAACAGCGCCAGCGTCAGCGGGGCAATACGGACAAGACGGGACAGCCGGAGCCGGCGCGTGGCCGGCATGGCCGAAGCCGCAGAGATCGGCGTCATTGCTGGTTCTTGAGCAGGCTGTTGAACAGATTGGTGCCCGCGCTGCCGATGCTCGACGTGACATGGATCGACGAGAACAGCTCGAGCGATTCGGTCTGCAGCATCATGGCCTGATACACCACGTCGCTGGTGCTGCCCTGCTGGATCGCGGTGAACATGCTCTCGCGCATCTCGTCGAGCCGCGCGGCCTGGCGTGCCGCCTCCTCGCCCGCCGACACATAGGTGGTGCGGATCGCGGCGCCGAGCGAGGACGTGCTCGGCTCGCTGGCGGTGGTGCCGCCGGCGGCGCCATGCTGCACCATCTCGGCGAAGGTGCGCGCGTCGGCCGGATCGGCGGCCTGGTTGGCCTGCGGCGCCTGCTGGTGCGCGGACACGGTAGCCGTATCGGCAACGGCGCCTTGGGCGGCGATCGCGGTGGGATCCATCGCTGTTCTCCTCGACTGAAATCAGGGACAAGCGGGTCAGGGTGCGCGGCGCGCCGGACCGGCGCCGTGGCCGTCCGGCGACGCGCGCGACCCCGCCGCCGTCAGTTGGTCCTCGACGTCTGCTTGACGTCCTGCATCGCGCCCTGGACCAGGTTGGCCTTCTGCGTGTTGTGCGCCATTTCGCTGCTGACCACGGCGTTCTGACGGGTCAGCGTGTCCTGCAGGGCCATGATGTTCACCGAGAACTCCTGGGCCTTCTGCTGGATTTCCTGCATCTTGGCGTTCAGATCGACTTCACCAGCCATTTCCATCTCCTTCGTCAAGTGGTACTCAAGTGGTACTGCCAAACACTCCGCATCGGCGATGCGGAACCGATCTGCCGCGGCGCTCATCCGGGGCGCCGCGGCGGATTCCATCGACCATCCCGTCATTCCCGCGAAAGCGGGAATCCAGCGGCTTGAACTTCCGCTGAAAGTCGCTGGGTCCCCGCGTTCGCGGGGACGACATGGGCCCGATCAGCGGGCCGAGGGCGGCGGCTCGCCGCCCTTGCCTTCCTTCAGCACCAGCCCGTCCGCTTCGATCTTCTCGATCTCGGCGCCGTTCTTCAGCACCGCCCCTTCGAAATACCGGCTGCCGTTGGCCAGCTGCACATAGCGCGTGCCGTCGCCGTTGTCGGTGATGCTGACCACCCGCGCCGGAAACACGCCCTGCCAGTTGTCCCAGCGGCCCTCGCGCAGATGGCGCCGCCGGCTGTCGGCGGTCTCGCGGTAGTCGATGCGATCGGACACCAGCACGCCGGGGTGCAGGTCCTCGATCACCCGCTTGACCTTGTCGCGGCCGGCGACCGGGTCGGCCGTGCCGGTCAGCACCACGCGGCCATTGCCTTGATAGGCGATGCCCACGCCCGGCTCGTCGACGTAGCGCTGGATGTGTTCGATGATGTCGTCGGCGGAGCGGACCTGCTGCTGCACGCCGCGCCCGAACGGCGCCAGCGCCTGGGCGATGCGTTGGCGGTCGACGCGCGAATTGACGAAGCCGCGCACAGTGACCGCGCCATTGGGCAGCGACACCACCTCGAGTTCCGGATAGCTCGCGACCGTCTGGCGTACCTCGGCCGGGTCCACCTGCGCGGTACGCGCAAACCCGCCGTCCTGCGACAGCGTGGCGGCCAGCCAGCCGGCGCCGATCAGCAGCGCCACCACCAGCACGCCGATGCCGCCCAGCACCCAGCGGCTGGACTGGCGCACCGGTTCGTCGCTGTCGGCGCGCGCGGCGCGGCGGCCCGATTCGGCCCAGGCGAACAGCGTGTCGGTGGTCTCGGATGCGGCCGGGGCGGCGCGCAGCAGTTCCATGTCGAGCGAGCCCACCGTCAGGATGTCGCCGCCGGCCAGTGCGATCACGCGCTGCGTGGTGTCGCGGCCGTTGACCTTGACCTGCGCCTCGCCGATGCGCTCGGCCGAGACGGCCAGCTCGCCGACGTTCAACACCAGATGGCGCGGCTGCACGTCGTCCCCGGGCACGCTGATGTCGACGTCGCTGGCGGCGCCCAGCACATTGGCGCCGCGCCGCAGCGAGATCACGCGCCCGTAGACGGCGCCGCCCAGCAGCCGCAGCGTCCAGCCGGCCGCGCCGGCCTCCTGGCGCGGCGGGTCGGCAAGCGGATCGGCGTGGGGATCGGCGTACGGATCGGCGTGCAGCGCGGCCATCAGCTCATCCCCGGCATCACGAGACGCGGTGTCAGCAGGTAGAAGCGTTCCATGTTGGCCTGGCGCTTCTCCTGGTACTTGAACAGGTTGCCGATGATCGGCACGTCCTGCAGGAACGGCACGCCCGACGATGCGCGCAGCTTCTCTTCCACCGTGTAGCCGGCGATCAGCAGGCTCTTGCCCTCGTCGACCATCGCCTGCGTGGTGATCGAACGGCGCCGCACGATCGGGATGTTGTCCACGGTCTCGCCGGACAGGTCGCCATCGGCGATATCGATGCTCAGCATCACCGCGCGTCCTTCGCGCTCGTCGATCACCAGCGGCGTCACGCGCACCGCGGTGCCGGCGACCACATTGAACAGGCCGGCGTCCTGGAAGCCGTCGACGCGCACGTAGAACTCGCGCATGTTCTCCAGCGCGGCCTCGGTGTTGTCCAGCGTCAGCACCTTGGGCCGCGCGACGAAGTTGGCCTGGCCACGCTCGGCCAGCGCCTTGACGCGGGTCAGCAGGTAGCGCGTGACGTCGTTGCCGATCGCGCCGGTGAACTGCAGGCCCGAGCCGGCGGTATTGCCGGTGGTGCCGCCCTCCGAGCGCGCATTGCCGAAGGTCAGCGGCGAGCCGCCGCCACCGCCGAGCTGCAGGTCGACGTGGCGCGTGTGCAGGCGCCAATCGACGCCCAGGCTGTCCAGGTTTTCCTGGCTGATGTCCATGATCGTGACTTCGATCTCGATCAGCCGCGGCTTGATGTCGAGCGACGAGATCAGCCGCTGGTACTGCGCCATCCGCTCCGGCACGTCGCGCACGATCACGGCATTCAGCCGTGTATCGGCCTGGAACTGCGGCAGGCCGCCGAAGCCCCAGTTGCCGAAGCCGGGCTGGCCGATGCCGGTGGAGCCGTCGTTCATCGACTCCAGCACCTGGCGCGGATTGGCCTGCGGCAGTGTCATGTTGTTGGCGCCGCCGCTGCGCAGCTCGGCCATGCGGCTGGCGCCGCGACTCGGCCCCATGCTGACCGGCGTGGTCGCCGTGCCGGCGCGCTGGCGCCCGTACAGACTGCGCAGCACCGTGACGACGCCCGGCACCGTGATGTCTTTGCCGGAGCGGTTGATGCGGAAATCCGAGGCCCACGAGTACTTCAGCGGGAAGATCTGCACCTCGGCGCGGTCGTCGTTGACCGCGCGATCGTCGAAGGCGCGCACCGCCGAACGCACGGTCTCGACGTAGCGCTTCGGCCCCGACACCATCACGGTGCCGTCGTCGTCGTTGATCGTGATCGGATAGCGCGAGTCGATGACCTGCATGTGTTCCAGCGCATCGTTCAGCCGGTCCCCTGCCCCGCGCGCGAACGGAATGACCTCGCTGCGCGCCTCGCCGGCTGGCTCGATATAGAGCAGCGAGCCGTCGTAGTAGTAGGTCAGGCCATAGCTGGCGCAGACGCTGCGGAGGATCGACAGCGGCGAATCGGAGAAGCGGCCGCTGATGGTGCCGTCCACGCGCGAATCAACCACCGCGGTGGTGCCCTGCGTCGACGCCAGCTCGCGCAGGAAGTCCGCCACGCGCTTCTCGCTGGCCGAGATCTGGAACGGCTTGCCGGGCCAGTTCAGGTCGGCGGCATGCAGCGGCGCGATGGCGCCGAGAAACAGGGCCAGCAGCAGCGCGACTGCCGCAAGAACCCTTGTCGTCCCCACGCGCCCCGTCGTCCCCGCACGCCCCGTCGTCCCCTCGCGTCCCGTCGTCCCCGCGTAGGCGGGGACCCAGCGGCTTTGACTTTGCGATGTCGCATGGCGAAAGCCACTGGGTCCCCGCATGCGCGGGGACGACGAAGCGGTGGCGGCTTGTGGCACGCGCGGCGCGTTATCTGTCGACGGACGGCCCTGCATTGCGCCCGCCATGGCCAGACATCGAGGTCCGAACCGTTCGCTTGTCAACATATCCTCCCCGGTTTTCCACTGCGTAATTGTTCGTAACTGTCGTGCGCGTCTTGTCGTCGATCCTGTCGTCGATCCTGTCGCCGAATCTTTCATCGAATCTGTCGTTACAAGAAGGTCAGCATCGTCTGGATCGCCCGCTGCGAGAACCGCATCACCTCGCCGCCGAGCCAGCCGCCCAGCAGCACCAGCGACACCAGCACCGCGATCAGCCGCGCCGAGGTGCCGATGCTCTGGTCCTGGATCTGGGTGACCGCCTGCAGCACCGCCACCACCAGCGCCACCACGGTGCCGATCAGCACCACCGGCAGCGTCACCCACAGCACCACCAGCAGCGCCTCGCGCGTGATATCGAGAATGGTGTCGGCGCCCATCGCTCACTCGACCTCGGGATTGCGGATCCAGCCGACCGGCACCAGCCGCACGTCCTCGTCGACTTCCTGGTAGGACAGCACCGGCAGGCGCGGCGCCACCGGCTCGATCAGCCGCTTGATGTAGCGGCGCACGTCGACGCTGACGACCACCACCACGCGCGCGGCGTTGGCCTTTTCCAGCAGCTGGCGCAGCTGCTCGCGGATCTCGCGGGTGACGTCGTGGCTCAGCAGCAGCAGGTTGCCGCGCGCGGCCTTCTCGATCGCGCCCTGCACGCGCTGCTCCAGCGCGGGCTCGAACAGCACCGCGTCGATCGCGCGTTCGCCGCCGACATGGCGGCTGGTGATCAGCCGGCCCAGATCGACGCGGACCAGTTCGGTCAGCGCGATCGCATCGGTTTCCTTGGGTGCCCAGGTCACCAGGCTCTCGAAGATCGTGCGCAGGTTGCGGATCGGCACGTCTTCCTGCAGCAGGCGGCGCAGCACCTCGGTGACGCGCTGCAGCGGCACCACACGGGCCAGCTCCATCACCAGGTCCGGCGCCTCGGCCTGCACCACGTGCATCATCTCCTGCACGTCCTGGATGCCGAGCAGCGGCGCGGCATGCTGCTTGATCACCGCGCCGACATGGACGGCCAGCACTTCCTCGCACGACAGCGTGCGCGGCGCCCCCGGGGCCCGCGCGTCGCCGATGGCTTCGCGGCCGGCGCGGCCGGTCGGCTTGTCCTGCGGAATCCATACCGCCTCGGCGAACGGCCCGAACGGCGCGCCGACCACGGCGCGGCCCTGGTCCACCAGTGCGCGCGAGCCCGGTTCGACCAGCTCCATGCCGGGCCGCAGCGCGCCGCGCGAGGCCACCACGTCCTGCACGCGGATTGCGTAGGCGTCGGGCTCGCCCAGCGGGCGGTATTCGATGCGCAGCCGCGGGAAGACCATGCCCAGGTCCGACTCGACCTGCCCCTTGGCGATCGTCATGCGCTGCTCGAACTGGCGCATGTCCAGGCGATCGCGCAGCGTCGGGTCCAGGTCGAGCGCCAGCGCGGGCGCCACGGCCGAGCGCGTGTCGTCCGACTTGCGCTCGTCCGGCATCTCGATCCAGGTGACCGTGCCGGCGGTACGCTGGCCCCGCCGCATCAGCCAGTAGCCGCAGCCGGCCACCACCAGCGCCATCGAGGCGAACGTCCATTTGGGGAAGCCGGGCACCACCAGGAACACGGCGATCGCCACGCCCGACACCAGCAGCGCCTTCGGCTGGGCCAGCAGCTGGCGGCCGATCACGGTGCCGAGGTTGGCGGCGCGGCTGTCGCTGTCGTCCGACGACACACGGGTGATCACCACGCCGGCGGCGATCGACACCAGCAGCGACGGGATCTGCGAGACCATGCCGTCGCCGATGGTCAGGATCGCGTAGCGCTGCAGCGCGTCGCCGATGCTCATGTCCTTCATCAGCGTGCCGATCGTGATGCCGGCCAGGATATTGACCAGCGCAATGACGACCCCCGCGATCGCATCGCCCTTGACGAACTTCATCGCACCGTCCATCGCGCCGTGCAGCTGGCATTCCTGCTCCAGCTCGCGGCGCCGCTCCTGTGCCTGGGCGGCGCTGATGGTGCCGGCACGGACATCGGCGTCGATGCTCATCTGCTTGCCGGGCATCGCGTCCAGCGCAAAACGGGCGCCGACCTCGGCCACGCGCTCCGAACCCTTGGCGATCACGATGAACTGCACGATCGCGATGATCAGGAACACCACGCCGCCGACCACGACGTTGTTGCCGACGATCAGCTTGCCGAACGTCTCGATGATGTGGCCCGCGTTGGCATGCAACAGGATCAGCTTGGTCGACGCGATATTGAGCGAGAGCCGCAGCAGCGTGGTGAACAGCAGCAGCGAGGGAAACGTCGACAGCGACAGCGCCGACGGAATATAGGTGGCGACGATCAGCAGCGTCAGGCTGATGCCCAGATTGATCGTCAGCATCAGGTCCAGCAGGAAGGTCGGCAGCGGCAGCACGAACAACGCGATCACCGCGAACAGCAGCAGCGTCAGCGCGATGTCGGACTGGCGCGAGGCCGCCGCAGCCATCTGCTGCAGGCCCGGCGTGGGGCCGATCCCCTTGGTGAATCCCGACAGTTTTGCCATGACGCGATATGTGGGCTGCTTTTGGGCTGCTTTTGGGCTGCTTCCGGGTTGCTTATGGGCTTGTGGCCCGCGGCGATGCTTCGATTGGCCGTTCACACCGGGCGGGCCACCCTGACGCCGAAGCCACGGCCAAGCCGAGCCATGCCGCCGCGGCGCCCCCTGGCGAACGGTGAGCGCAGTGTATGGCGGCTGCGCCACGCGACCAATACCGAGGATTCGTAGCAGCGGGGCTGCCGAAGGCGTCCCGGCGAGGGTCCCTACCAAGGCTCGTAGTGGACGGGGCTGCACCTGCTTCCGTATCGTTCTCCCGTCGCGCATCTATGCGCAGTTGCGGCCCCCGTTGCGGCATTTGCGTGCATTTGCGTACCTCTTATTTCGGTCACCGGCTGAGGCCGCTGCGGGCTTTTTCGCCGCCGGCGGGCCTTGCCATGCCTCTGCCATCCATGACGTCATCCGTTGCGCTCAGCGAACCCCCAGCGTCGGCCGGCCCCTTGTCAGCGGGCCGCGGGGGACCGGCGCGTGCGCGCGTTCGGCTGCATCGCCCGGGATCCGGCGAGGCTGCGATCCGTGAGCTGGACGCCGCGCCCGAGCTGCCGCACGTCGAAGCCGATATCGCGGCGCTGTCCAATCGCCTGCTGTGCCGGACCGCGCCGTTGCGGCTGCGCGCGGCGGGCGCCGACTGGCTGCTGCGTTTCGAGCCGCAGCAGAGCCCCTCATCAAGCTCGGCCCACGTCAACGCCTACGCCTTCACGCTCGGCGAAACGCGCGGGCAGCTGCTGTTCGATGTCCCGAGCGAACGCCGCCTGCTAGGCGTGGACGGCGCAGCGGAGACCTTGCCGGCCCTGCTGCGGCAAGCGTTGATGGCCGATGCGCTGGCCCAGGTCGCAGAGGCGGTGGCCGCGGCATCGCGGCAGCCGTTCGCCTGGCAAGGGAATGGCGCCGGCCCGCGCTCCGGCGCGCCCTGCTTCGCGCTGACGCTGCGACGGATCGCCGATGGCGGCGATGGCGGCGATGGCGGTGGTGCCGCGACCGCCAGCGAGACGCTGCACGCGACCCTGCAACTGGACGAGCCCGAGCGCCTCGCCGCGCTGCCGGTGCTGCAGCGCGCGCCCGATGCCGGGCTGCCGCCGTGGCTGGCGCAATTGCGGGTGCCGCTGGCCGTGCGCATCGGCACCACCGCCATCGCGGTCGGCGAGATGCGCGACATCCGTCCCGGCGACATCGTCGGCATCGAACAGTGGCAGACGCATGGCGGCGCGCTGGCCGTCCATTGCACCACCGGTGCAGCGGGACTGGGCTGGCCCGCGCTGGCCGAGGGGCGCCGCATCACGATTCAACGCCCGACCGGCGCCCCCGCCGCGCCGTCGGCTCATGGAGACAGCATGGAAGACCGCAACAACGGGCAGCGTGAATTGCCGCATCCGGACGCCGCGCCGGCCGCGCTCGATCGGCTGGAAGAGCTGGAGGTGTCGCTGCGCTTCGAGGTCGGCGATGTCTCGCTCGCGCTGGCCGACCTGCGCGAGGTGCGGCCCGGCTATGTATTCGAGCTGCCCCAGCCGCTGAAACAGAGCGAGGTGCGCATCGTCGCCGGCGGCCGCATCCTGGGCACCGGCACGCTGATCGCGGTGGGCAACCGGCTCGGCGTGCGCGTGTCGAGCTTCGCCGCGGGCGACGCATGAGCGGGAATCTGTACAACCCGGTACTGATCCTCACCGTCATCCTGGCGTTCGGCATTGCGCCGTTCGTCGCCCTGATGGTGACCAGCTATACCAAGCTGGTGATCGTGTTCGGGTTGCTGCGCGCGGCGCTGGGGCTGCAGCAGGTGCCGCCCAATATGGTGCTGAACGGCATCGCGATCATCCTGACCGCCTACATCATGGCGCCGATCGGCGCCGACGCCTTCGACGCGATCGAGCGGCGCGCGCAGAGCAATGCGCCGTTCAACGTGGGGGATGTGGTGACCGTCTACGACTCGGTCAGCGGGCCGCTGAAGGAATTTCTGATCAAGCACACCGAGGAACGTAACCGCACCTTCTTCGTGCAGTCGGCCAAGCGGATCTGGCCCGAGGGCCGTGCCGACGATCTGCAGCCGGACGACATGATGGTGCTGATCCCGAGCTTCACGCTGTCGGAGCTGACGCGCGCGTTCCAGATCGGCTTCATCATCTATCTGGTCTTCGTGGTGGTCGACCTGATCGTCGCCGCGATCCTGCTGGCGCTGGGCATGTCGATGATCGCGCCGACCACGATCTCGGTGCCGTTCAAACTGCTGCTGTTCGTGATGCTCGAGGGCTGGACGCAGCTGATCCAGGGGCTGGTGCTGTCGTACCGGTAGGCCGTTGCAGCCGCGACGGCTTTGACCGCCACCTCAGTCGATCACCTCGGCACAGGCATCGGTCGGCAGCGCGGCCACATCGCCGATCACCGGCACGATCTTCAGGCCCGCGGACGCGACCCGGCACGGGGCGGCAAGCACGCCGCAGCCGCCAAGCGCAAGCACCGAGGCAAGGACCAGCGGCAACATCATCAGCAATCGTTTCATCGGGCAAGGCCTCGTCAGCGGGAACGCGCATTGTGCACGATTCCTTGCCTGCCGGCATCCTGGGCTAGCATACGGACTGATACGCCCTTCCGGATCGCCGATGACTTTTGCCGCAACGCCCCATCCGAACGACCTGCAATCGTCCCTCCCCGTTCCCCGTGCACACCGCCGAAGCTGGCTCGGCCGCGCACTGACTGCCTTGCCGATGGTGCTGCTGACCGCCCTGCTGAGCGGCTTCGCGACCAGCACCCTTGCCCAGCCCCTGTGGTTCGCCAACGGCAAGCCGACCGCCGCCGCGCAGCAGGCAGTCGCCGCGTTGGCCAACGCACCGGCCGACGGCCTCGATGCCGAGGACTACGACGCCAACATGCTGCGCGACGCCGTCGCCAAGGCCGCCAATGGACCGGCGCTGCCGCCCGAGGCCGCCGATCGCCTCGACGGTGCGCTGACCGGCGCGATGCAGCGCTATCTGTCCGATTTGCACCGTGGCCGCATTGACCCGCGCAAAGTCCAGGCCAACTTCAATATCGCCGAGGAAAAGCCGTTCGATCCGGACGCCTATCTGCGCGCGGCGGTAGCGGCGAACCGCCTGCCGGCCGCGATCCGCGAAGCGGCGCCGTCGTTTCCGCTGTATGGCACCTTGCGCGATGCGCTGGCCCGCTACCGCGCGCTGGCCACGCAGCCCTACTGGAAGTCCCCGCTGCCGCCGTTGCCCGAGCGCAAGCTGACCGAGGGCAAACCCTATGACGGGCTGCCGGCGATGGCCCAGCGCCTGACCGCGCTCGGCGATCTGCCGGCGGGCACGCCGGTGCCTGCCACCTATACCGGGCCGCTCGTCGCCGCGGTCAAGTCGTTCCAGACCCGTCACGGCCTCGAAGCGGACGGCGTGATCGGCCCGGCCACGCTGGCCCAGCTCAATACGCCGCCGTCGGCGCGCGTGCGGCAGATCGTGCTGACGATGGAGCGCCTGCGCTGGACCCCGCTGGCGGAAGGCTCACGCATGATCGTCGTCAATATCCCCGAGTTCATGCTGCGCGCCTACGAGTTCCACGAGGGCAAGCTCGATATCCGGCTGGAGATGAAGGTCATCGTCGGCAAGGCCCTCGACACGCGCACGCCGCTGTTCAAGGAGGACATGCGCTATATCGAGTTCAGCCCGTACTGGAACGTGCCGCGCTCGATCGCGACCAAGGAAATCATTCCGCGGCTGCAGCGCGATCCGGCCTACTTCAACCGGCAGGGCTTCGAATTCGTGGCCGGCAACGAGGTCATCAAGCAGCTGAACAGCGCCAATATGCAGGCGGTGATGGACGGGCAGATGCGCATCCGCCAGCGGCCGGGCCCGCTGAATGCGCTCGGCGACATCAAGTTCGTGTTCCCGAACAACCAGGCCATCTATCTGCACCACACGCCGGCGCCGCAGCTGTTCAAGCGCGGCCGGCGCGACCTGAGCCACGGCTGCATCCGCGTCGAAGATCCGGTGGCGCTCGCCAGGTTCGTGCTCAAGGACATGCCGGAGTGGACCGAGGAGCGAATCCGGCAGGCGATGGGCGCCGGCAAGGCCAGCACCGTCTCGCTGATCAATCCCTTGCCCGTAACGTTGGCTTATGGCACGGCCATCGCAAGAGCCGATGGACGGGTATACTTCCTCGCTGACATTTACGGCCAAGATAAAGTGCTCGGCCAGGCGCTGCAGCAGCGCGCCGCCCGCCGAGCCGCACATACGCCAGCCGTCAGGGCCACGCCGCCGGCCAATCGCGCGGCCAGCGCCCCACCTTCCTGAGACAAGCAACTTCGAGCCAACCTCGAGCCAAGCAAGCTAGAACATCACATCATGACGTATTCACGTGATCCGGCACGGCGCCGCTTCCTGCAACGTACCGGCGGCCTGGCGCTGAGCGCCGGCCTGACGGCCCTGGCGCCCAGGCTGGCGCTGGCCAATGTGCCGGGCGCCCGCGCGCTGGCCTTCGACCACACCCATACCGGCGAGCATCTGTCGCTGGTCTACGCGATGGGCGAACAGGTCCTGCCGCAGGCCCACCTGAAGCTCAACCGCTTCCTGCGCGACCACTATTCGGGCGACGTCGGCACGATCGATCCCGAGCTGTTCGGCGTGCTGTACCAGCTGCGCACGGTGCTGGGCAGCGACAACCCGTTCCAGGTCATCTCCGGCTATCGCAGCCCCCATACCAACTCGCGCCTGCGCAAGACGCGCGGCGGCGGCGTGGCCAAGCACAGCCTGCACATGGACGGCAAGGCGATCGACATCCGCCTGCCCGGCGTGCCGCTCGACGATCTGCGCGACGCGGCCGTGTCGCTGCAGGCCGGCGGCGTCGGCTTCTACCGCAGCGAGAACTTCATCCACATCGACACCGGCCGCGTGCGCCGCTGGGGTTGAGCCTTCAGATCGCCGGCCCGTCGCCCCCGCCACAGGCGACAGCCGATTTCCCGGCGTTCGAATCCGCCGTCCCCGCGCACGCGGGGACCCAGTGACTTCCCGCTTCGGCCCCAACATTCGCTTGGCAATCAAACCGCCGGGCCCCCGCTTTCGCGGGGGCGACGGAACGATGCGTCGACGGCGGAATCCGTCGTCCCCGCGAACGCGGGGACCCAGTGACTTTCCGCTTCGGCCCCAACATTCGCTTGGCAATCAAACCGCTGGGCCCCCGCCTTCGCGGGGGCGACGGAACGATGCGTCGACGGCGGAATCCGTCGTCCCCGCGCACGCGGGGACCCAGTGACTTTCCGCTTCGCCCCGAACATTCGATTGGCAATCAAGCCGCTGGGCCCCCGCCTTCGCGGGGGCGACGGAACGATGCGTCGACGGCGAAATCCGTCGTCCCCGCGCACGCGGGGACCCAGTGACTTTCTGCTTCGCCACCCAACATTCGATTGGCAATCAAACCGCTGGGCCCCCGCCTTCGCGGGGGCGACGGAACGATGCGTCGACGGCGGAATCCGTCGTCCCCGCGAACGCGGGGACCCAGTGACTTTCTGCTTCGCCACCCAACATTCGATTGGCAATCAAGCCGCTGGGCCCCCGCCTTCGCGGGGGCGACGGAACGATGCGTCGACGGCGGAATCCGTCGTCCCCGCGAACGCGGGGACCCAGTGACTTTCCGCTTCGGCCCCACATTCGCTTGGCAATCAAGCCGCTGGCCCCCCGCCTTCGCGGGGGCGACGGAACGATGCGTTGACGGCGGAATCCGTCGTCCCCGCGCACGCGGGGACCCAGTGACTTTCTGCTTCGCCCCCCGCTCCCAACATCCGATCCGCAATCCGATACGCGGTATTGACCGAATCGGTGACGCCCAGATGCCCGTGCCCAACGGCGAGCCACAGCCCCGGATGGCCATCGGCCGGTCCGACGATCGGCACCGAATCCGGCATGCAGGGCCGGTGCCCCATCCATCGGCTCGGCGACGGATCGTCCAGCCCGTCAAAGGTTTCCCGCGCGATCCGCTCGAGCATTGCCGCGCGGCGCATATCGGGCGGCCGCGACAGCCCGCCGATCTCCACCGTGCCGCCGACGCGCAGCCCCTCCTCCATCGGCGTGACGAAGACCTTGCGGTCCGCCAGCACCACCGTGCGCGTTACGGTCCGCCCGGCATCGCGGAATTGCACGTGATAGCCGCGCTGGCTCTCCAGCGGAATATCCAGCCCCAGCGGTGCCGTCAACCGGCGTGACCACGCGCCGGCGGCCACCACGATCTCGTCAAAGCACTGGTCCGTGCGGCCGTCGGCCTCCACCACACACCAGCGCGGCCGGCCCGCGAAGTCCGCGCGCCGCAGCGCGCGAACCTCGGTCCTGCGCCGCTGTCCGCCGCGTTGCTCGAACGCCCGCACGATGGCCTGCACGTAGCGCCCCGGATTGACGATGGTCGCGTGATCCTGCAGAAAGACGCCGATCTGATAACGCTTGCCGACATTGGGCTCCAGCGCCTCGATGCCGGCGCGATCCAGCGTCTCGACGTCGTAGCCGAATTCCTTGCGCATGCGCCAAGAGGTGGCGTCCTTCTCCAGCGCCCCGGCATCGGGATACAGATGCAGATGGCCGCGCTGCATCAGCAGCTCGGGCGCGCCGATCTCCTGCGTCAGCTGCCGATGCCGCTGCACCGCGTTGACGTGGATGGCATGCAGCCGCTCGGCCGCCTGCTCGACGCGGTGCGGCGAGGCCGACGCAATGAAGCGCAGCAGCCAGGGCAAGGCCCGCGGCAGATAGGACAGCGGCAGATACAGCGGACTGCGATCGTCCAGCAGCATCTTCGGCAACGAGGCCAGTACGCCGGGCATCGCTAGCGGCGCAACGGAGCCCGGGCTGATGGCGCCGGAATTGCCATAGCTGCAGGCCTGTCCGGGCTCGTCCCGATCGATCAGCGTGACGTCGGCCCCGCGCTTCTGCAGCTCGTATGCGATCGCCGACCCGACGATGCCGGCACCCACCACGGCAACGCGTGGCGGGCGGGACGGTGGGATCGGCGTGTTCTGATGTTCCATGGAAATCGGTGGATGGGTGGATGTCTTGACGGCTTCGAATGTAAGTGGCTCACTATCGCGGGCGCAATAGCAGATATCGGTATGCGATACCTGTGGCGAATCAGGGCGGGAGAATCGGGAAATGGGGACGGCGAAGGCAGTACGGGGATCGAAGGCCCGGAGCGTGGGGGCGAACGGCGGTAGCAGGCATCGCGATCAGCGCAGCAATCAGCGAGGCGATGAGCGGGGCGACGACAGCCGCTCCGCCAATCCGCTCTTTATCGCGTCGATCGGCAAGGCCTTCGAAGTGCTCGAGCGCCTGGCCGACATCGGCCGCCCGGTCGGCCTGACCGAGCTCTGCCAACACGCGTCGCTGAGCCGCAGTGCGCTGCAACGCATCACCCATACGCTGGCCGCGCTCGGCTATCTGCGCCAGGACCCGAAAACCCGCGCGTTTACGCTGTCCGGCAAGGTGCTGCACCTGAGCCACGCGATGCTGTCCAGCGACTCCCTGCGCGACCGCGCCCTGCCCCATCTCGAAGACCTGAATCGCCGCACCGCCGAGACCGTCAACCTGATGGAGATGGAAGGCGACGAGATCGTCTATGTGGTGCGCTTTCCCGGCTTTCGTGCTGTCAGCGTCGACCTGCACGTCGGCTCGCGTCTGCCGGTCCACTGCTCCGCGGCCGGCCGCGCGATCCTCGCGGAAATGGACATCGACGACGCGATGCGCCTGCTGGCGCGCGTGTCCCGCCGCGCGATGACGCCGCACACGCGCACCGAGCTGTCCGACCTGCGCACGGCGCTGCAGACCGCGCGCAAACGCGGTTATGCGCTGAACGACCAGGAGTCCTTCATCGGCGATATCTCGATCGCCAAGGCGATCCTGAACCGGCAGCGCGAACCGATCGGCGCGGTGAACATCGCGGTGTCGACCTCGCGCTGGACGGTCGAGGAAACGCTGCGGCAATTGCTGCCGCAGCTGCTGGTCACGGCACGGGCGATCGAACGCGACGTCAACGCGCGCTGAGCGATTTGCGCGGGGTGTGCCCGCTGCAAGGGCCGAATCGCATCCGCCGGCGCTGTCAAAAAACTGTCATCGACGCTGCCTACCATCCTGTCTGCGCTCCCCAGAGCGGCCCCCCCTCGATGCCCGGCGGGTGCCGGGCATCGTCGTTTGCAGCGTCGAACTTTCAGATTGCTTTCAACAACATGAAGCCAACACCGAATCCCTCCCGCCGCACCCTCCTCAAATTCCTTGCCACCTCGCCGATGCTGCCGCTGGGCTCGGCTTCGGCCGCGCTGCTGGCCGGCTGCGGCGGCGACGACGACGCGGACACCGCGCCGAACCCCGGCACGCCGGCCGCCACCTTCACCACTGCCGAGTTCATCGGCATGGCGGCGCCGACCCTGGCCGCACCGGCCGCGATGGCCACCACCACGGTGGGCTCGGAACTGAAAGTCTCGTTCAGCGACGGCAGCAGCCAGACCTACAAGCTCGCCTATCAGCCCTTCTTCATCACCGGTGATACCGTGCCCGACGGCAAAGGCGGCACCGTGGTGGCCGGCGGCTACTTCGACATCCACAACCAGCCGATCGTCGACCGCTCGGTGCCCGGCAGCGAGCGCCAGTTCTTCTCCGATTGCGTCGACGGTAGCTCGCTGCTGACGCTGGCCGACGCCAACGTGCCCGGCGTCAAGGGCAAGCCGGTGTTCGCCGTGGTGCAGTTCGAATACACCACGCGTGACCAGGCCGGCGCCTCGACCTACGGCATGCTGCCTTCGCCGATCGCGATCCTGACGCTGGACCAGGACCCGGCCATCGGCAAGCTGACGCTGGTCAAGTACCACAACGTCGATACCTCGGCGGCCCGCGGGCTGTGGATTACCTGCGGCGCCAGCCTGTCGCCGTGGAATACGCACTTGTCGAGCGAGGAATACGAGCCCGACGCCTTCACCATCGCGTCGAACACGCAATTCCAGCGCTTCAGCACTTTCACGTTTGGCGACCCGACTGCCGCTTCGCCGTACGACTACGGCCATCTGCCGGAGGTCACGGTCAATCCGGATGGCACCGGCTCGATCGTCAAGCACTACTGCCTGGGCCGCATCTCGCACGAACTGGTCTGCGTCGCGCCCGATGAGCGCACCGTGCTGATGGGCGACGATGCCACCAACGGCGGCGCCTTCCTGTTCATCGCCGACCGCGCGCGAGACCTGTCGTCGGGCACGCTGTACGTCGGCAAATGGAACCAGATGTCGGGCACCGGCCCGGGCTCGGCCACGTTGAGCTGGATTCCGCTGGGCCACGCCACCAGCGACGAAATCCGCGCGCTGGTCCGCGGCGGCATCAAGGCCACCGACATCTTCGACGTCAAGACCACCGATCCGGGCGATGCCAGCTATACCCGCATCCCGTTCAATGGCGGCTTCCAGTGGGTCAAGCTGATGCCCGGCATGGAAAAGGCCGCGGCCTTCCTCGAGACGCACCGCTACGCGGCGCTCAAGGGCGGCAGCCTCGGCTTCACCAAGTGGGAAGGCACGACCATCAACGCGCGCGACAAGGTGGCCTATATCGCGATGTCGCGCATCGAATCCTCGATGCTGAACGGCTCGGGCGGCGTCAAGGTCGAAGGCCCCTACTCGGGAGCGGTCTACGCGCAGAACCTGCGCGGCGGCCAGACGGATACCACCGGCGCGCCGATCAACAGCGAATGGGTGCCAGTCGATATGGCCGCCGTCCCCGAACTGATCGCCGAAGATTTCGGCGGCGGCAAGCTCAAGCAGCAGGACGCGCTGGGCAACTTCGCCAATCCGGACAAGATCGCGACGCCGGACAACCTGAAGTACTCGGAAAAGCTGCGCACGCTGTTTATCGGCGAGGACAGCAATACCCACGTCAACAACTTCCTGTGGGCTTACAACGTCGATACGAAGAAGCTGTCGCGCGTATTGTCGACGCCCGCCGGCGCGGAATCGACCGGGCTGCATGCGGTGGACGAAATCAATGGCTGGACCTACGTCATGAGTTCGTTCCAGCATCCGGGCGATTGGGAATCGCCGCTGCATGACATCGTCAAGCCGACGCTGGATCCGTTGGTTCGGGCCAACTACAAGGACCGCTTTGGCGCTGCCGTCGGCTATATCACGGGGGATGCGACTTCGGTGAAGTTGGCGAAGGGGTAAGCCTTTTACGCGCTGAAGGAAGCCCGAGCGTGAGGATGCTCGGGCTTTTTTGTTTGGCGTCCGGGTGCCGGCAAGACCGCGAAGCCGGACTTGAAAGGAAAGACGACTAGACTGTCGCCCTCGGCTGCATCCCGCATGCCGCGCCCCGCGAGGGGGCCGGCCCTTTCACTCCCCATTCCTCAATGACCGACAAGACCCGACAAATCGCCATTGCCCTGGTCCTAATGGCGGTGCTCGCCATGCTTTGGCTGGTTGGCAACGACCAGAACCACACCGACGACACCGCTCCCTCTCCGGTTTTGGACGCGTCGCAAGTCCAATCAGCGAGCGCGGCGGGCGGCATTTACCGCGGCGGCACGCTTGAACCGTACAGCATCGACCCCACGCGATCCACGGACCGCCTGCCGGTGTACCAGGCGGCCGCGATCCTGCAGGACTATCGCGCGGATCGCGACAGCGCTGATCGGCGTTATCGCGGGGCGTACTTCATCGTCGAGGGCGTGGCCAGCGGTATTCGGCGCGAGGGCGAAACGCAGGTCTATCTGCAAATCCGCACCGACGACCCGGGTCAGTCGGTACGCGCGAACCTGCTGGAGCGGCAGAACTGCGGGGCTGCGCGGCCCGTCTGCGAAGTCGAGGCGCGCGCCACGATGGTTCGGCGCGGGCAGAAGGTGGCGGTGGAATGCACCGGTGCGGGCTTCGTGGATACCACGCCCGTGCTCGACGGCTGCCTGCTGCGTGGCGGCGCCAATTGATCTGAAGGGATGTGAGGGCCGGCGGCGGCCCTGGACGTCTTCCCGCCGCGCCCTTCCGCCGAGGTTTCATCCTGCTGTCATTTGCGCCACGCACAATCGCCTCCATTCGGCCCCCGTTGCCGACCGTATGACCGTGCCGGCTTTTTTGCGGCGCACCGCACCACCGGTTGTCCTTGACACCGTTTTTTTTGCGGCTTAAATGAAAACGTTTTCATTTCACCCGATCCCTCCCGCCCTCGTCCCGGTTCCCGCCGAATGATCCGTAAAGCCACGCCCCTCGCGACAGCGTCCGCCCCGTCCAATGGCGCGACGCTGATGAACGTTGCGAAGGCGGCGAGCGTGTCGCTGGCAACGGCGTCGCGCGTGTTCAGCAATCCGGAGATGGTCCGCCAGGACACCGCCGAGCGCGTGTTGCGGGCGGCGGGCGAGCTTGGCTTCCGCCCCAACCTGCTGGGCGCCAAGCTGCGGGCCCAGCGCACGCGCATCGTCGGCGTGATGCTGCCGACGATGGAGAACGCTGTCTTTGCCGAATGCTGGCGCGGCATCGAAGAGGCGGCCCTTGCGCAAGGCTATTCGCTGATGCTGGTGACCAGCCGCTACGACCCGGAGCGCGAACGCGAGCGGATCGAATATCTGCTGCGCCATCGGGTCGACGGCATGGTGCTGACGGTCGCCGATGCCGCCCGCAGCACGGTGCTGGACCAGCTCGATGCCGAACGCGTGCCCTATGTGCTCGCGTACAACCAGGGCACGCGCCGCGGCAAACACTATTCGGTGTCGGTGGACAACCGCGTCAGCGCACGCGCCGGTGTCGAGACGCTGATCGCCGCCGGCCATCGGCGCATCGCGGTGGTATCGGGCGCCTTCGCCGCGTCGGACCGCGCCAAGCAACGCCATGCGGGATATCAGGACGCGATGCGCGCGCATGGCCTGGAACCGCTGCCGCCGCTGTCGCTGCCGGCCCACACGCCCACGCATACGCCGGAGGAGGCCGAGCACATCCGGCGCCTGGTCACGGCGCCGCGCGGCCCCACGGCGCTGTTTTGTACCAACGACATGCTGGCGATCGGCGTGATTTCGATTCTGAAGCGCCTGGGACTGTCGGTGCCCGGCGATATTTCCGTGCTCGGCTACGACGGCATCGAACTCGGCCAGCTGCTGGAGCCGCCGCTGTCCACGGTCGTGCAGCCCAACAACGAGATCGGTGCCCGCGCGCTGGCGTGCCTGCTGGCTCGGCTGAATTCCGCAGGTGCCGAAGCCGCGTCCGACCGTGCCTTGCCACGCGCAACGCTGCTGCCGCATTCGATACGCGCAGGCGCCAGCGTCGGACCACCGCCTTAGCGCCTGACGCAGGCCTGACCAGCCGCCTTCACTCGCATCGCTTTCCGCCGTCTTTTGTCGTATTCCCCCACCGTCGTCTCTAGAAAAGGAGTGCATCATGCAATCGACTTCGTCCTGGCTGCTCCACCTGCGCTGGGTGCTGCCCACGATCGGCGCGGTCGTATTCAGCCACGCCGCGGCCGCGCAAACCGCGATCTGCTACAACTGCCCGCCGGAATGGGCGGACTGGGCCGCGCAGATCCGCGCGATCAAGGAAAAGACCGGCGTCACGGTGCCGCACGACAACAAGAACTCGGGCCAGTCGCTGGCCCAGATCGTCGCGGAAAAGGCCAATCCGGTAGCCGACGTCGTCTATTACGGCGTGACGTTCGGCATCCAGGCGCAGAAGGAAGGCGTGACCGCGCCCTACAAGCCCGCCAACTGGAATGACATCCCGGACGGCCTGAAGGACCCGCAGGGCAACTGGTTCGCGATCCATTCCGGCACGCTGGGCCTGATGGTCAATGTCGACGCGCTGCGCGGCAAACCGGTGCCGCAATCGTGGGCTGACCTGCAGAAGCCGGAGTACAAGGGCATGGTCGGCTATCTCGACCCGGCCAGCGCCTTCGTCGGCTATGTGGGCGCGGTGGCGATCAACCAAGCCCTGGGCGGTTCGCTCGACAATTTCGGCCCGGCGCTGAAGTTCTTCAAGGACCTGCAGAAGAACCAGCCGATCGTGCCGAAGCAGACCGCGTACGCGCGCGTGCTGTCCGGTGAAATTCCGATCCTGCTGGACTACGACTTCAACGCCTATCGCGCCCGCTACAAGGACCGCGCCAATGTCGCGTTCGTGATTCCCAAGGAAGGCACGCTGGTGGTGCCCTACGTGATGAGCATGGTCAACAAGGCGCCGCATCCGGCCGAAGCCCGCAAGGTGCTGGACTTCGTGCTGTCCGACGCCGGCCAGGCGCTGTGGGCCAACGCCTATCTGCGCCCGGTACGCGCCAAGGCGGTGTCCAAGGAGGTCGAGGCCCGCTTCCTGCCGGCTTCGGACTACGCTCGCGCCAAGACCATCGACTACGGCAAGATGGCGGAGGTGCAGAAGGCCTTCAGCGACCAGTACCTGAAGGAAGTGCGCTGATGCTGATGCCGGTCCCGGGGCGCGAGTCGCCCCGGCTGGCTCCTTCCCGTTGGAGAACCTAATGCGCCGTCGCACCACTGCCCCATCCGCCCGCACGCTGATCGTCTTCGCGCTGCCGGCGCTGATCGTTTTCCTGGCGTTCTTCTGCCTGCCGATGGCCAAGCTGCTGGCGGTCAGCGTAGCGGGCGACGACGGCGCCGGGGTCTACTGGACCGTGCTGTCCAGCCCGCGCTATCTGCACAGCCTGCTGTCCACGGTGCTGCTGTCGGCGTCGGTGACGCTGGTCACGCTGGCGATCGCCGGCGTGGCAGGAACCTTCCTGCAGCGCCATCCGGTCCCGGGCAAGTCGGTACTGGTTGCCATGCTGACCTTTCCGCTGGCCTTCCCCGGCGTCGTGATCGGCTTCATGGTGATCATGCTGGGCGGCCGCAATGGTCTGCTCGCGTCGGTGGGCGATCTGCTCGCCGGCGAGCGCTGGACCTTCGCCTATGGCATGGCGGGACTGTTCGTCGGCTACCTGTATTTCTCCATTCCGCGCGTGATCCTGACCGTGATGGCCGCGGTCGAGAAGCTCGACACCTCCCTCGAGGAAGCGGCCCGCTCGCTGGGCGCCGGCCGCTGGCGCGTGGTGCGCGACGTCATGCTGCCGGCACTGATGCCGGCCCTGATCTCCAGCGGCGCGATCTGCTTTGCCACCAGCATGGGCGCATTCGGCACGGCGTTCACGCTGGCCACGCAGCTCGACGTGCTACCGCTGACCATCTACAACGAGTTCACCAACTACGCCAACTTCGGCATGGCCGCCGCGCTATCGATCCTGCTCGGTGCCGTGACCTGGGCGCTGCTGGCGGTGGCTCGTCATCTGTCCGGCAACGCGGTTGCCGCTACCGCGTAGGAGCGCGAGCATGAAGACCAACCGTCGTGGCGCCGCGTATTGGGCGCAGCTGGCACTGACGCTCGCCGTTTGCGCATTCATGACCGTGCCCGTCGCGCTGTCCGTGCTGGCCGGCCTGACCAACAATATCTTTGTCGGGCTGGAGAGCGGCCTGACCACGCGATGGGTCGAGGAGGTCTGGGGCCTGTACCGCAACACCATCTTCCTGTCGCTGTGGATTGCCCTGGCGTGCCTCGCCTGCACGTTGGTGCTCGGCGTTCCGGCCGCCTACTACATGGCGCTGCGCCGCAGCCGCGTGACGCGGCTGATCGAAGAGTTGCTGATGTTGCCGGTGGCGATCCCCGGCCTCGCGACGGCACTCGGCCTGATCCTGCTGTATGGCGGCCTGCCATGGCTGCGCACCAGCTGGGTCTTCATCCTGATCGGGCATGTCCTGTTCACGCTGCCGTTCATGGTCCGCTCGGTACTGGCCATCATGTCGGCAATCGACATCCGCACGCTGGAAGACGCCGCCGCCAGCCTCGGCGCCACACGCATGCAGCGATTCTTCACCGTGGTGCTGCCCAATTGCCGGCAAGGGATTCTCGCTGGTGCACTGATGGTCGTGACGCTGTCGGTCGGCGAATTCAACCTGACCTGGATGCTCCATACGCCTACCACACAGACACTGCCGGTGGGCCTCGCCGACAGCTATGCCTCGATGCGGCTGGAGATCGGCTCCGCCTACACCATCGTGTTCTTCCTGATGATCATTCCGCTGCTGGTGGTGATGCAGATGGTGTCCGCACTCGGGGCGCGCGCCCAGCGACATCCAGTAGAGGACACCGCCACGCCGTTCGCCGGCACGGTCACCACTTCGCCAAACACCCCAGCCGGCCTGGACAGCGCGCCGCAGTCCCAGCCCCAGACGGAGGCCCCCCGCCATGCATGAACCCACCACCATCGCGCTGCGCCACTGCGGCAAGACGTTCCCCGACGGCACGCGCGCGCTCGAACCGCTGGATCTGGACATCGGCGCGGGCGAAACCGTCGTACTGCTCGGCCCGTCCGGCTGCGGCAAGACCACCACGCTACGCATGATCGCCGGCCTGGAGTTTCCCGATACGGGCGGCGAGGTGCTGTTCGGCGGCACAGCGGTCACGCACCTGCCGATCGAACAGCGCGGCGTCGGCATGGTGTTCCAGAACTACGCCCTGTTCCCCAATATGACGGTGGCCGAGAACATCGGCTACGGCCTGCGCGTGCGCAAGGTCGACGCGCAGACCCGCCGCCGGCGCGTCGACGACATGCTGGCCATGATGCAACTGGCCGCCTTCGCCAACCGGCGCGTCGACCAGCTGTCCGGAGGCCAGCGCCAGCGCGTGGCCCTGGCCCGCGCCATTGCCGTGCAGCCGCGCGTCTTGCTACTGGACGAACCGCTGACCGCGCTCGACGCCAAGCTGCGCGACGCACTGCGCGCCGACATCAACCGCCTGCTGCGCAGCCTGCGCATTACGACGGTCTATGTCACCCACGACCAGGCGGAAGCGATGGCGCTGGGCGATCGCATCATCGTGATGGACAAGGGACGCATCGCGCAAAGCGGTACGCCGCAGGAGATTTACCGGTATCCCGCCAATTCGTTCGTAGCCGATTTCATCGGCACCATGAACCGATTGCCAGCCGCCGCGGATCAACACATATGGCGCGTGCCGGGCGGCGCGTTGCCTCGTGAGGCGCAACACATCGAGGTGGCGCAGGCCGAGTTGATGTTCCGGCCGGAAGACGTGTCGCTGACTGACGCGCCCAGCGCGCACGATGTCCATGTGACCGGCAACGTCGTCACCGCCCTCTTCCTCGGGCATGCGACCAGGCTGTTGGTCGATGTGGGCGCCCCCGCCCCGATCGTGCTCGATACCCCGCGACGCGACCGCTGGGCGGCCGGCGACCGCGTTGGCCTGCGTATCGATACCAGCCATCTGGTGACGGTGCCCGCTGAGGCCGCACGGAGCGCCGCATGATGCAGACCGCTTCCCAGCCCGCCTCCCAGGCCGCCTCCCAGGCCGCGCCCTACCTTGTCGCCCACATCACGGACCTGCATATCAAGGCCGGCGGCAAGCTGTCCTACCGACGTGTGGATACCGCGGATGCGCTGCGCCAGTGCATTGATACGCTATTGGCGCTGCCCCAGCGCCCCGACATTGCCGTGGTGACCGGAGACCTGGTCGACTTCGGCAGTGAGGACGAATATCGCTTCCTGCGGGAGATTCTCGAAACCTTGCCCATACCGGTTCGGCTGATGCCCGGCAACCACGACAGCCGGGAAGCCTTGCGCCGCGTGTTCCCCGATCACGCCTACCTGTTCGCCGCGGGCGATGGCGACGCGCCCGTGCACTACCGCATCGACGCGGGGCCGTTGACGCTGATCGCCTTCGACTGCACCGTGCCGCGCCATAGCGGCGGACGCGTGGACCCGGACCAGCTGCCATGGCTCGAAGCCGCACTGGCTGTCGACCCGGAACGCCCTACCCTGCTGATGCTGCATCACCCGCCCTTCCACACGGGCATCGGCCATATGGACCAGCAGGGCCTGGAGAACGCCGCGCTGCTCGAGGCCGTGGTCCGGCGCCATCCGCAGATCGAGCGCGTGCTGTGCGGTCATTTGCATCGGCATATCACTCGGCGCTTTGGCGGCACCATTGCCATTACGGCGCCCGGTCCGGCGCATCAGGTGGCACTGGATCTCGACCCGCAGGCCCCCTCGCGTTTTCGGATGGAACCGCCGGGGTTTTTATTGCACTGGTGGCATCCGGTGCATGGGTTGGTTACGCATGCGGCGCCGATTGGGGATCATGGGCCGGCTTATCCGTTTTTTGATTCGGAGGGGAGGTTGATTGATTGAGGGGACGGGGTGAGCGCCGTGCCGACACACAACGCCTCACCGCTTCCCTCCCTCTCCGGCGCCACCCCAACATACCGCCCCCGGCTGTATCAGCTGCCTCACTCCCAATTGGTCGAGGCTATGCGCCAGCAACCCAACTGCGCGCCGTAGCAATCATCCTCAATGATCCCCGGCATGGAAAGGGCCGCGGCGACCCTGGAGACGCACCGCTACGCGGCTCTCAAGGGCGGCAGCCTTGGCTTCACCAAGTGGGCAGGCACGACGATCAACGTCGCGGGACAAGTTGGCCCATATCGCAATGTCCCGATCGAATCGTCAATGCTGAAAGGCTCGGGCGGCGTGCGGGTCTAAGGCGCCCTATTCGGGCGCTGTTTATGCGCGACACCCGTGCGGCAGCGAGGCGGGATACCACCGGCAATTCGGAATGGGTGTCGGTAGATATGGCCGTCGTCCCCGAACTGATCGCCGAGGAATTCGGCGGCGGCAAGCGCAAGCAGCAGGACGCGTTGGGCAATTTCGCCAATCCCCGACAAGATCGCGACGCCGGGCAATCTGCGCATATTGCGAAGGCCCTGCAAAAAACTCATTCCGGACGACTCTCCACGAGCACCTCTTCAAGAATTTACAGGCGCGCTCTCTTCACGGGCCTCCTCATTCCCAGAGGACCCTGCACCACCTGCGCACGTCATTGGGGACAAAGAACTAGAGCCACGCTCCGTGCACGGCGGAGACTCGAATCGCTTCCGGCTATCACTGATCCGTGGTCAAATCCGTATTCTCGATCTGCTCACATCCGTCTAGTGGGGTAGATCGAGACCCGTTCCGGGAATCATCGTGTCAGCTTCCAGAAAACGAATTTAAGTCCCATGCTCGGGAAGCCTTAGAGGTAGAATTACAGAATGTAAAGAACAAAATCTCGAGGAGCCGATGGATATTAACACTTCGATTATAGCCGCACTGCGCAACGTCGCCCAATACGGTGATACAGACATTTTTTCCTATCCATTCGAGAATCTCTTGTTTCGTGATCGGCTTACAGAGGCAAGCAAGCTTATAAGGGATATGCATGAAGAGCCAGAGCGCTGGCTCTCTCTCTACCCGCCGCAGACTATGAGAAGCCTCACGCAGGTCGGCTATACTGGGTTTCGTTGGGCGACGCTCATCGATCCATTTTGGAACGCGTACTATTTGTCACTGGTCCTTTCTATTGCGGACAAAATCGAATCCGTTCGGCTCCCGGAAGCTTCCGGCACGATCTTTTCGTATCGCTTTCACTGGCAAGACACTGAAGCGAAAATCTTCAAGGATAGTTCTTGGATCGACTACAGGCGACAATGCATAGCACTTAGTGAATCCTTTCCTGTGGTGGTGCAAACCGACATTTCCGACTTTTATCCGAGGATTTACCACCATCGAATAGAGAACGCGCTAAAGCGTGTTCCGGGAGTGGGCGACCAACCTAAGCGCTTGATGGATCTGCTCGGGCAGTTTTCCCAAAACGTTTCGTACGGCCTCCCAGTTGGCGGTCCTGCATCGCGCCTCCTCGCCGAACTGTCTCTCGATGGAGTAGACAAGCTCCTCGACCGACGTGGAGTGCGCTTTTGCCGCTACGCGGACGATTACGCTATCTTCTGCACCGACAAGGCAGAAGCCTATCGGACTCTAGTGTTTCTGTCGGAGAAGCTCTCAAACGAAGGTCTAGTTCTTCAAAAGAAGAAGACGCGCATCTTGACGGCGCAAGAGTTCCGAGAGACCGCGCAACTCTTGGACCCAGCTGAAGCGGCGAATGCCTTGGCCACCGAAGAGCAGAAGTTGTTGAGCATCTCTCTGCGTTTTGACCCGTATTCGCCCAACGCTGAGGACGAATACGAGGAGCTAAAGGGCGCAATCCAGGAGATCGATATTATCGGTATCCTTGGCCGCGAAATTGCTAAGAGCACTATCGATTCCGCGGTCGCCAAGCACGCCGTGCAGGCGATCAGTGTTCTGGAGCCGAGGCAACAACTGCTGGCTGTCGCCATGCTGCTCGATCCCGACAACATCATGACGCTCGCACCGATTTTTACTACAGTGATGCGCGTTGTACGGGAGATCTATTTGGCTTCAAACTCCGAAGCGCGGATTCAAATTGACAACGCCCTCTGTGCACTGTGGACAGAGCGATCGCCGCTGCTGTCGGTGGAGGTTAATCTTTCCTACTACATCAAGACGTTGGCCGGCGAACAGACGCAACAGAAGGAAGAAATCCTGCTCCGAGTCTTTGACAGCAGTGCGAATCCAATGATTCGCCGGCTTGTCATCTTAGTGATGGCAAGGTGGTCGTGCCACTATTGGCTCTCCGACGCGAAGACGAAGTATGGCGCGATGTCAATCTTCGAACGGCGCGCGTTCATCATAGCCTCGTACCACCTCGGCGACGAAGGAAGGCATTGGCGCGCTCATGTCAAGAGCGGTTGGTCCGATGCAGAGCACTTGATTCAAAGCTGGTATTCCGATCGATTTCAGTCAAATAAAAGCGTGCCTGTATGATCTCGGAACGTGCCTTCGCAAGGTCCTTTCCATCGTTTTGGAAAGAGTTGGTGCCGCTGCTTACGCCCCGCTTCGTCGGCCTCTTTAATGAGGCTTACGAACAGGTTCTGGTTGATGAGAACGGCAATGTGCTCACTGGCGTTCCTATGGGCACAGAAACGAGACCCGACATTGTTGCGGAGTTCGCTTTTCGAGGATCCCAATTGCTACACAAACGCAACCGTGATCCTTTGTCTCTTCTCGACGATCCCGATATTGTGGCAGAGGCAAGTCGACGAGCTTTCGAAGTCGTTCGGCGGTACGAAGGTACGCCGCCCGTCGAAAATCACCCCCTGTCGCAGACGGAGCTCGATGAGGGGTATGCGCTGGTAAGAAACTATGTGTCGCTCTACCGCGCTTTCCCTGCCAATGCGCACACTGAATTTTGCCCTCAGTTCCAGGGATCAGGCTTCTTAAGCGCGGCCGAGGGTGATTTGGGCATCGAAGATACGCTCATTGAAATCAAGACCACTACGCGAAAGGTATCCGGCAAGGACTTGCGGCAGCTCATCACGTACCTCGCACTAGATAGTGCCGCCGGAACTATGCGATGGTCGCACATTGGGATCTTCAATCCTCGTCGCGGAACTCTGCACCGCGCGCAAATTGACGCATTGCTGCTACGCGTGTCAGGTGGGAAACCACGCGTTGACGTTTTGGCGGAGCTTGTTAGCTTCGCGCAAACGACCGACCTCGTTGTTGATCGCACATTTTGAGGAAGCATGTTCGCCGTAGGGAATAGAACGGTAGGCGCAGTGGCGCGGCATCTCATCGCGTCACCGACTCCTCCCCCGTTCCCCGGCACTGCGTCCCTGGATGACGCAACAAAGTAGGTTCGAGGCGGAATCGGCCCCGTAGAAGTAGCATATATTGAGGGCAGCTCTATCAATGAGTGGCACTGTCAAGAACTCAACCTGTATGCCGACATATCTTGAACTGCGTTGGCATAACTCTTATCGAACAGTAAACTTCCCCCCTTTTTGATCAGGTGCCGGCCGCCGCGCCAACATCTTAGCCGACGCCTCACAGCCGGCACCGAAGATTTCAGGCTTGACGTCGCGATTGGGATCAGTAGATACATGCAGCGCTGCTACCGGTACAATCATCTGGTTCCGCGAGCTTGCGATACGACGGCGATGTTCTTAGCCGCAAGTTATCGCTGATACACTAAAATTTGGCCGACGCCGTGCATGTGCACCGGAGCAGCAAGCACTAAAATCAGGCAATATATTTGAATTGATGCACACCGTAAACTGGATTCTGGAAAACAAAGAGTGGCTATTCAGCGGAATTGTTGCCACGATTTTTCTCGCGACTGGGGGATGGCTCAAATCACAAAGGCAAAATCGACCACTGGCTGTTGGTTACGATATTTTTGGACCACACAGCTATCCAATTCCTGTTGACATATTAAAAGAAGATAATGCTAGTGAAACGCATAACGGAGCCGAACTTGTCATTCTTGTGTTACAAATTGACAACCACTCCGATGCATCCTGTCGAAACGTTCGCATTCTTTATTCAGCGAAATGCAAATTTCCCGCACGTGTAGAATTCAAGCGAAGAGACACAGAAGTCAAATACGACATTGATCACAAAAGCAAAGAGATTATAATCAGCGAAATCCCACCAAACGAAACGGTGTCAGTGGCATTTTTTAATCCATATAATGGTTTTTCAATTAACCATGTTATGATTGGTGATGCCGCCATTACGGATTCAATGCGAAAGCATGTTCAAGCGAAGCGCTATCCGATGCTGTACTGGTCCGAAAGGATCGCAACTGCCGCACTGTTTATCGCAGCGGCGGTTATATTTTGGGCAGGATATGTGTTATGGAAAAATAACAGAGACAATCAATTGATTTTGTCCGCCACTGATAATCTAAGAGGGTGTTTGCCGACCGTTATTCACGACGCCAACAAAAATCCGGACGATTTGATCCAACGATTTTCGGCATTGAGCTATCCGTTTAACCGCATGGTACTTGCAATGAACAAGGCAACATCATTGCAAGAACTTACCAAAAAAAGAACGGTGGTGTTTTGCGAATCGAACCAAGAATAGCCCTCGCACTGCCGCTGGGACGCGTGGGATGCGCTAGCAACTGCTCACGTCCCGGTGACCAATGCAACTCCGGTCAGCCGCACAACACGCAGCCCCTCATATTTCCCCAATCTCCCCGGCACCAGAATCTTGCTGAAATAATAAACTACGATAGGGAGTTACTTTGCAATTCGTATCCAACGGCCCTGACATACCGAATGCGCTCTTGCAGGCTCACGAGGAGGGCCGAGTAGTGTTTTTCTGCGGCGCAGGTATTTCCTACCCCGCTGGCCTACCAGGCTTTAAAGGGCTGGTGGAAGAGATTTACCGGCTGAACGGCACGCCCCTTTCTGACATAGAACGCCAGTCCTTTGACTTGGGACAGTTTGACGCCACTCTCGATCAATTGGAGCGGCGTCTTCCAGGCCAGCGCTTAGCGGTTCGTCGTGCTTTGGCGCAGGCGCTCAAACCTAGGTTGCGCCGTAAGGGTGCGACTGATACACACGCGGCATTGTTGCGGCTCGCGCGCAGCCGTGAAGGGTCGCTGCGGCTTGTGTCCACTAACTTCGACCGTGTGTTTCATGCGGCGGCCAAACGCTCCGGCCAGGCTTTCGATAGTTATGCGGCACCGATGCTACCAATCCCAAAGAACAGCCGCTGGAATGGCCTGGTCTTCCTGCACGGACTGCTCCCGGAAAAGGCCGACGATACCGCCTTGAACCGTCTGGTAGTCACCAGTGGGGATTTCGGTCTGGCCTACCTCACGGAACGCTGGGCCGCCCGTTTTGTGAGCGAGTTATTCCGCAATTACGTTGTCTGCTTCATCGGGTACAGCATCAATGATCCGGTACTACGCTACATGATGGATGCGCTCGCTGCTGACAGGATGTTGGGCGAGGTCACACCGCAGGCGTGGGCGCTTGGCGATTACCAGCGTGGAGATGACCATCGCAAGACCATCGAGTGGGAGGCCAAAGGCGTCTCGCCTATCCTCTACGAAGTACCCGCTGGCAGCCATGATCATTCAGCGCTTCATGGCACCCTGCACGCTTGGGCGGAGACGTATCGCGACGGCGTACTAGGCAAGGAGCGAATCGTTGTCAGTCATGCTTTGGCACGGCCATCGGCGAGTACGCAACAAGATGACTTCGTTGGGCGGATGATATGGGCCTTGTCGGACAAGTCGGGACTGCCCGCCAAGCACTTTGCGAACTTTAACCCCGTACCATCCCTAGACTGGTTGCTGGAAGCATTCTCGGACGAACGGTTTCAGCACAGCGATCTGGCACATTTTGGCGTGCCCCCATGCGAACAGGTGGACACGAAGTTGCGATTCAGCCTGATTCGCCGGCCAGCACCCTACGACCGCGCACCACCGATGCTGCTAGCTAGCGGTGGTGACAACGGCAGTCAGTGGGATGACGTGATGTTCCATCTGGGGAGCTGGCTGGTACGCCATCTGGATGACCCGCGGCTGATCATTTGGGTCGCACGACGCGGTGGCAAATTGCATGACCGCTGGTCTTGGCTAATCGATGAGAAACTGAACGACCTTGTCTCCAAGGAGCGCAACGGAAATAAGGTCGAGCTGGATGAAATTCGCTTACAGGCTCCGAAGGCTATTCCTAGTCCCTCGATGCGCAAGTTGTGGCGCCTGCTCCTCAGCGGCCGGGTGAAATCATCATGGCACAACTTGGATTTGTACCGATGGATACGTCGGCTGAAGCGCGAAGGGCTGACCAGCACTTTGCGCTTGGAACTGCGTAGTTTGCTCGCGCCTTTGGTGGAATTGAAGGAACCGCTTCGCTGGGGAAACGAGGAAGCCGGCACAGGTGAGCCCATGCGAATCAAGCAATTGGTGGACTGGGAGCTGGTGCTGGCAGCCGACCACGTTCATTCTGCTTTGCGGGATCTCGCTGATCAACAATGGGCTTGCGCCTTACCCCTGCTGCTGGATGACCTACAACAGCTGCTGCGTGATGCGCTGGACTTGCTACGCGAGCTCGACGATGGCGATGACCGCAGCGATCGTTCACACTGGGACCTGCCGTCGATCGCTCCACACTGGCAGAACCGGGGCTTTCACGACTGGGTATGCCTGATTGAATTGCTGCGCGATGCGTGGCTGGCGATTCGCAACAGCGACGGTGCTCGTGCCTCACGAATTGCAGAGACATGGTTCGACCTGCCGTATCCAACGTTCAAGCGACTGGCCCTTTTCGCTGCCAGCCAAGATGGCTGCATCCGACCCGAACAGTGGGTGGCTTGGCTGTTGGCGAATGATGCTTGGTGGCTATGGTCCCATACTACGGGTCGGGAAGTATTCAGGCTGTTGGTATTGCAAGGTTGCCAGCTGTCAGCTACAGCACAGGAGCGTCTGGAGGCTGCGATCGTAGCTGGCCCACCGCGCACGATGTACAGGGAAGATCTCGAGCCCGGCCGGTGGAAAGACTTGGTGGAACACTCAGTCTGGCTGCATTTAGCCAAACTGAATACCTCTGGCCTCGCACTCGGACCCGTCGCAGCGGCGCTTTTGGCGGAACTCTCCACTGCACACCCACAATGGCAGTTGGCGTCCAATGAGCGCGACGAATTCTCTCACTGGATGAGCGGCACCGGCGATCCGGACTATGAGCAAAGCCGGGATGTCGACATTGCACCCCGAAATTGGCAGGAACTCGTTCAATGGCTAACAAAGCCACCGCCGGAAAATCGTCCGCTCTACGAGGACACGTGGCGCGACGTTTGCCGCAATCGCTTCTTCCACAGCTTGTACGCACTGTGCGACCTCGCGCGTGGAGGGGTATGGCCAACCCACCGATGGCGCGAGGCACTGCAGTCTTGGAGCGAGGAAGGCATGGTATTGAGATCGTGGCGGTATGCTGCACGATTGGTGTGCACCATGCCGGACCCCGCAATTCAAGAGATTGCACACGCCGTGACGCGGTGGATCGACAGTGTTTCGAGGTCGGTCATTCAGCACGAGCAAATCCTGCTCGACCTATGCCGTCGCATCCTGAGTCTGCCGCTCAAAGCAGGAACCGGAATGACGCGCAATGGTGAACCGATTAACGAACCCGTTACTGAGGCCATCAATCATCCCGTCGGGCATGTCACCCAAGTGTTGATCAACCTCTGGTTTAAGCGAAATCCGAACGACAACGATCAGCTACCTGCGGACATTGAACCCTTCTTCACACTGCTTTGCGACCTTCAGACGGCTCGATTCCGACACGGCCGCGTAATATTGGGTTCGCAATTGATTGCGCTTTTTCGTGTTGACCGCACTTGGACCGAGCAAAACCTGTTGCCGCTGTTCAAATGGAACGATCCGGCTGAAGCGAAAGCCGTGTGGGAAGGATTTCTCTGGTCGCCCCGCTTGTACCAGCCATTGTTGATTGCGTTCAAAACGCAATTCCTAGAAAGCGCTAACCACTACGCCGACTTAGGTGAACACCGTCAACAGTTCGCCGCTTTCCTGACTTACGCGGCATTAGGCCCGACCGAGGGCTACACCGTCGAAGAGTTTCGATCCGCCATTGGAGTTCTGCCTCAAGAAGGCCTGGAGGAATCAGCGCAGGCCCTCTGCCAGGCTCTTGAAGGTGCAGCCGATCAGCGTGAGGACTATTGGAGAAACCGCATACGGCCCTTCTGGCAGTATATTTGGCCCAAGTCTCGCGACATTTCCACGGGTCGAATCGCTGAATCATTGGCCCGATTAGTTGTTGCAGCCCGATCTGAATTTCCGGCTGCTTTGGCCGCGATGCAAGACTGGTTGCGACCAATTGAACATCCGCACTACATCGTACACCTACTGTACGAATCGGGTCTTTGCTCGCGTTTCCCTGCGGATGCTCTACGTTTGCTGGACATTGTGATTGCCGACCAACAGTGGGCGCCTCAGGAGCTAGGACAATGCTTGGACGTGATCGTCGAAGCATTGCCTAAACTCGCTCAAGAAGTCCCATACCTGCGGCTCCAACAGCATTTTCGGAGACGGACATAGCATAAAATGGAGTTACGTTGTTGTTGGATTTGCAGGTCAATCTCCAGAGCGCCGTAGCTGTAGGTGCATGGTAGTTTCCGATGTCAAACGGAGAAATAGGGGCAGGCACATTCCGGGCCATGGCACTAGGTGCCCCGCTCCACTCAGAAATTCGGTTCAACTGTCGCTGCCGGGCAGGGCTGGAGTCGTTCCAGAAGGAACCGCGAAAAAGACGCGCTTGGTCTATTGCGCCCTCTCTATGTCAACGGCAGATCCGTACGCGAAGTCATGCCCTTGCCATTTTGAGCCTCTGAGTTGTCGGGCCTACTCCTGGCTTAAACGGCCCTGCCATGCAACGCCACCAAAGACCGCGCAAGCAAAACCTCATCTCTCGCTCACCCGCTCCGGCCCGACGCCGACATACCGACCCCGCGGCCGTATCACCTGCCCCACCCCGAATTGCTCCAGGCTATGCGCCAGCAATCCAATGCTGCGCGCCGTAGCAAACATCGCGAACGCGGCATCTTCCGGTAGCCCGTAATGAATGACCATGGCCGCCAGCGCGACGTCGATGTTCGGTTGCAGCCCCGTTAGCCTCGTCGCCTTCTCGATAAAGCGCGCTATCGCCTCCGGCGGCTCGAACATCGCCAACAAGGCCGCCGCCCGCGGATCGCCGTCGGGATACAAGTGATGCCCAAATCCGGGCAACGGCAATCCCGTCGACAGATGGTGCGCAATCACCTGTTCTTCGCCCTGCCGCTCCACTTCATCGAATAGCGCCTTGACGCGGCCCGAGGCGTCGCCGTGCAAAGGGCCGGACAGCGTCGCCAGTCCGCCAAGGAGGCAAGCCGGCAGCGATGCGCCCGTGGATGCCGTGATACGTGCGGCAAAGGCTGAACTCGTCAGTTCGTGGTCCACCAGAAGGACCATGGCCGTCCGCAAAAGCTCGGCCACCTGCGCCGGCTGTTTCCACCCTTGCGCAAACCGAAGGTGCAACGGTTGTTGGCCCGGTTGTGCACCGAACGCGTTGGCGAGTTGGCCGACCAGGCTTTGGCATTCGACATGCAGCACCCTTGTCATGCGCCCGTGCGTGGAGTGGCCGGTGGCGGCCAGCGTAGCAAGGGTCTTGAATGCCGCAACGCGTCCGGGCTTGGCGACTCGGGTGGAGCATGAAAAGTCCACCGCCTGCTGCGCGTCCCACAGTAATCGCGCCACGTCCTCGAGGGTGGCCGAGCCGGCGAGGGACACAGCGTCCTGCCCGCGGTAGTAAAGCCGCTCGCGCACGAACGTGGAAAGCGCGGTCGGGATGCTGGGTTCCGCGCCGAACAGCGTATTGGTTGCGAGGGTCTCGTGCTTGCGGCCGGCCTGCTTGCGTTTGGCGAGCGTGGCGACATCTTCTGCGCGATACAGGCTGCGGCGGGAGTCGGACGGGTCGGCCATAACTTCCAGCTTGCCGCGGCTGACGTAGGCGTAGATCGTCTGCGGTCGGACGCCGAGGCGTTGGCACACCTCGTCCATCGATATCCAGGTGCTCATGGTGGTCCAAATGACTTTATGTTGATTTTATAGATCAATATTGCCATGACAATCAACTATTACCTACCATGCCGTCAACCATCAACGCCTTGCTTCACACCACACCTGGCTGACGCACATGAAACCGCAGATCCTGCAGCTCAATCCCATCCTGATTCCGGCCATCAATGACGAGCTCGCCTCGCTCTATCAGGTTCACAAGTTCTTCGAGATCGCAGACCAGGCGGCATGGTTGCGCGAGTACGGGACCTCCATTCAGGCCGTTATCACCGGCGGGCACACCGGAATTTCTCGGGCGATGCTGGAGCAATTGCCCGCGCTGAAGGTCGTGGCGATCAATGGCGTAGGCACCGATGCGGTGGACCTGGACTACTGTCGCGGCCGCAATCTGCCGGTCACCGCCACGCTCGGTGCGTTGACCGAAGATGTTGCGGACCTTGCCATCGGCCTGCTGATCGCGGCCTGCCGCAATATCTGCGCAGTAGATCGTTTCGTCCGCGAAGGCCAGTGGGAGCGGTACCCGCAGCCGAGCGCGATTCCGCTTGCCCGACGCTTCAGCGGCATGAATGTCGGCATCGTGGGCATGGGTCGCGTCGGCCGGGCCGTGGCGACGCGGGCGGCGGCGTTTGGCTGCCCGATCCGCTACACCGACCTGCGCTGCATGGATGACGTGCCCCACGAGTTCGTGGCGGATCTTCGCGATTTGGCGCGCCGCAGCGATGCACTGGTGCTTTGCGCGGCGGCCGACAAGGCGGAGGGCATCGTCGATGCCGCGGTGCTCGACGCGCTGGGCCCGCGTGGCTATCTCGTCAACGTGGCGCGCGGCCGGTTGGTCAATGAGGCCGACCTGGCCAAAGCCGTGGCGGCCGGCCGCATCGCGGGCGCGGGCCTAGATGTGTTCGTCGACGAGCCGCGCGTACCGCAGGCCTTGCGCGAGTCCGATCGCACGACGCTGCAGGCTCACCGCGCCAGCGCGACCTGGGAAACCCGTACCGCGATGGCGCAGATGGTGCTCGAAAGCGTGGTGCAGGCGCTGGCCGGCGGCCGTCCGACGATGAGTCTGACCACCTGAGCGCAAGAGCGATCGTTCCCACACCGCACCGCACGAACGCAGGAACCCAGGAACACCCACGCCCACGAGTGCGCGGGCGCCTTCCAGCCTCACACCCCATGACGGAGACCCGCCCTTGAACGCTTCCCGAAAAATCGCCCTCGTCACCGGCGCCGGCAGCGGTGTTGGCCGCCTCAGCGCGATCGCGCTGCTGGAGGACGGCTGGACGGTGGTGCTGGCCGGCCGCCGCGCCGAACCGCTGCAAGCGCTGGCCGCCGAGGCTGCTGCGCGCGGACAGCACGCAGTGCCCGTGCCCACCGATGTCACCGACCCCGCCAGCGTGCAGGCCCTGTTCGACACCATCGAACAGGAATTCGGGCGGCTGGACCTGCTGTTCAACAACGCCGGCGTCAATGCCCCGGCCGTCCCGATGGACGAGCTGCCGCTGGACGCATGGTTCAACGTGATCAACACGAACGTCACCGGCGTCTACCTCTGCGCGCGAGCCGCCTTCGGCCTGATGCGCCGGCAATCGCCGCAGGGCGGACGCATCATCAATAACGGCTCCATCTCGGCGCACACGCCGCGCCCCTACACGGCGCCCTACACCGCGAGCAAGCACGCCGTCACCGGCCTGACCAAGGCACTGGCGCTAGACGGCCGCGCGTTCAACATCGTGGCGGGGCAGATCGACATCGGCAACGCGCTGACGGAACTGTCGGAGCGGATGACGCGCGGCGTGCTGCAGGCCAATGGCACGACAGCGCCGGAACCGATGATGGACGCCGCGCACGTCGCCAATGCCGTGCGTCATATGGCATCGCTGCCGCTCGAGGCGAACGTGCTGACCATGACCGTCATGGCCAGTGCCATGCCCTTCGTCGGGCGCGGCTGATATCGCTCGGCATCTCACGTCGCTCCCGCGCCCCGGCTTGCTGGCGCCGCGGGGACGCACAGCATCAGAGTTGACACAACAGTTGACCAGAAACAGAGGAGACAACCATGCCATTCACCAAGCTGATCACGTCCCTGGCCGTCCCGGCCGCCCTGATCATGGCCCCCGGCCTGTCGGGGGCACAGGCACAGAACTACCCCACCCGCCCCGTCACCATCATCGTGCCCGCACCGGCCGGCGGCGGCATCGATCTGATTGCCCGCGTGGTCGGAGAAAAGCTGGCGGTCAAGCTTGGGCAGCCCTTTATCGTCGAGAACCGTCCGGGGGCATCGAACAATCTTGGCACCGCCGTGCTGGCCAATGCCAAGCCGGACGGCTACACCATCGGCATCGTCGGCGGCAGCCACAACATCAATAAATACCTGTTCAAGAATCTGGGCTGGGATCCGGAGAAGAGCTTCGAGCCGATCGTCTATACCCACGTGATTCCGCTGGTGTTCGCGGTCAATCCGAAAATTCCCGCCAAATCGGTGCCCGAACTGGTCAATTGGATGAAAGCCAATCCGGGCGAGGCCAAGGTGGCGACTTCCGGTCGTGGCAGCGCGCAGGAGATGGCCGCGGAAATGTTCCGCATGGTCAGCGGTGCGAACATGCTGCTGATTCCGTACAAGGGCTCGTCCGCCGCCCATCCGGACCTGGTGGCCGGCCGCACGGTGCTGTTCATCGACACCATCAGTGCGATCCAGGAACAGATCAAGGCCGGCAACGTCCGCGCGCTCGCCGTCTCCACGCGAAATCGCTCCAGGGCGCTGCCCAATGTGTCGACCGCGGAAGAGCAAGGGCTGAAGGGCTATGACGCCAATACCAATGGCGGCTTCCTGGCGCCCGCCGGCACGCCGAAGGAAATTGTCGCCAGGCTCAATACCGAGATCAATGCGGCATTGAAGCTGCCGGAGGTACGCGCCAAGCTCGAAGCCGCCGGGATCGAGGTCCAGGGCGGCACGCCACAGGATTACGCCGCGCTGATCAAGTCCGACCTGGCGAAATGGGGAAAGGTGGTCAAGGAGGCCGGAATCCAGCAGGAATAGCGGCCGGTAAGAAAATCGGGTAATTCTTGCCCGTTGGCCCTAAAGTTTTCCATCCCTCTGCCGTCAATCCGCGTTGAGCACAAAAAACCGGACCACGCAGTCCGGCCCGGCGAAGGCGTCCGCCTTGGGGCGCCATTCCACAACAAGGGGAGCGGAGGGAGAAATGCTTATCGGAAACTGGTCCATCCGGGCAAGGCTGACCGCGTGCTTCGGCGCGGTGTTGCTGGTACTGGCAATCGCGCTGGGCATGGGCGTCACGCAGTTGCGGGCCATCGGCGAGGCAGCGCATTCGGCCGAGGCCGGGGCCGTTACCGCGGCCAAGGGCCCAGCCCTCCTGACCCAGCTGGATCAACAAATCACCACCACCACCGAATGGATGGCCGGCCTGGGTATCGCCGCCCTGCTGCTCGCGGTGGCAAGCATCCACGCGCTGTCCAAGGGTATCGAGCAGCCGCTGGCCGAGGCCGAGCTGATTGCCGAGACGGTAGCCGCCGGCGACCTCAGCCAGGAATTCGAGACCGAACGCAGCGGTCCCTTCGGTCCCCTGCTCGGCGGGCTCGGTCGGATGGAGGACATGCTGACCGACCTGATCACCCGGATCAAGACGTCCACCGATTCGATCACCGAGGCCTCGCACCGGATCGCGGCCGGCAATACCGACCTGTCGCAGCGCACCGAACAGCAGGCCGCGACGCTGGAAGAAACGGCGTCGAGCATGAGCGAGCTGACCGCGATGGTGCAGCAGAACACCGAGCGCGCCCGCGAAGCCAACCGCTTTGCGCAATCGGCATCGGGCATCGCCGAGCGCGGTGGCGAGGTGATGACCGCGGTGGTCGACACGATGCAGGCGATCGACACCAGCTCCAAGAAGGTGGCCGATATCGTCGACGTGATCCAGGGCATCGCCTTCCAGACCAATATCCTGGCGCTGAACGCGGCCGTGGAAGCGGGGCGCGCCGGCGAACAGGGCCGCGGGTTCGCGGTGGTCGCCGGTGAAGTGCGCACGCTGGCCCAGCGCAGCGCCGCTGCGGCGCGCGAAATCAAGGACCTGATCGACGATTCGGTGCAGCAGGTCGGAAGCGGCTCGACGCTGGTCGGCAAGGCCGGTCAGACGATGCAGGAAATCGTCGGGGCCGTTCGGCACGTGACGACGCTGCTGGGCGAGATCGGTACCGCGTCCGAGCATCAGAGCAGCGGCATTGCCCAGGTGGCCGAGGCGGTCACGCAGATGGATACCGTGACGCAGCAGAATGCCGCGCTGGTCGAGCAGGCCGCCGCGGCTTCGAATGCGCTGGCCGACGAAGCCCGTGAGCTGCAAAGCGTGGTGGCGCGGTTCCGGCTGGAGGCCGGCCCTGCCCCGATGCCGGCATCGCGGGAGCCGTCGCTTCAATTGGCCGCAGCGCGATAACCGACGACGTAGCCTATCCGCTCAGCCCGTGCCGGATCGCCAATTCCACAGGCGAGTAGGTGCCATCTTGCCGCTCCAGCTGTAGCGGCTCCCGCGGCAGCAAGGAGGGCTGCGCCATGAACCGCGGCGTCGTGCCGCGGTGGGGCTGGGCGGAATGCACCAGGAACGGGTGGCACAGGTACACCGTTCCAGCGTCGCCGGTGGCCAAGACCTCTGGACGCCCTTCCGTCTCGGACAACCGGCCGACGATTTCGCGCAATGTCAGGCCGGCATCTCCGGCAGGCGCGAGCATCCTCGCGACATCCAGATGCGAGCCGATTCGAATGCGCGTTGGCGCGTCGTGCTCGCTGACATCCGAGAATAGAAACAGCATCAGCAACGCCCTTCCCTTCGAGTTGACGTTGGCGCGCCACTCCATGAAGTCGGGATTGTCCCAACCGAAGCTCACATCGACGTGCCAGCCGGCATCGCCGGGATCCTCTGCCGAGGGAAAGCGAACGGGGAAGGTGCCCATCGCCTTGCAAGGCAGCCAGCGCCCGGCGCCGACCAGCTGATCGAACGCCTGGCGCAACACGGGCGTGTTTGCTGCCTCGATAAACGGCGGCTGGGAATACATGCCGAGGCGGATCACGGGCTTGGTCCAGGTGGAGGGATCGGCCGGATCGCAGCCCGTGTCTCGCCACAGGATTGCCCTTGCCTCCTCCGCCACCGCACGGGGAAAGGCACCGTCGATCCGGATGAAGCCCTGATCGACAAAATTGCGGATCTGCACCTGGCTCAGTGCTGCGCCTGCTCGGCCGTCGCCCTGCATCGCCTTCCCTTTACCGTAGTTCGAGAAGCAGATTGTAAGACCCGGCATGGCCGGGTCCTACGAGAAGCGCCCTACTTCACCGGCGTCAAAATCGGCGCGCCCTGCTTCTTGATCAGGAACACGACGAACTTCGCCGGTTGCGTCTTGCTGGCGTTGCGCCCGACGGTGTGGATATCGTTCGGGCCTTCGTGGAAGGTCTCGCCGGCCTTCAGCGTGACCTCCTTGCCGCCCTTGACGCCCATCACGATGCTGCCCTCGAGCACATAGACGAAGCCGTGGGCGTCGTGGCGATGCACCGGGTCGGCGCCGCCGGGCGCGTAATCGACGACGATCATCTCGACTTCCTTGCCGGGGTATTCGGGCAACGGCTGCGTCAGCAGCGGCTTGACCGAGACGCCTTCTCCGGCCGCGGCGGCGGGCTGTCCCACCATCAGCGACGAGAGCAGCAGCGTTGCCGCAAAGGCAGTGACTGGTTTCATGGTTTCACTCCAGATTCTTGGACAGTTCCTCAAACCGACACGGTAATGACGGTATGCATACCCTCGCGGGCGATCTTTGCGTAGGGACAGAGCCGCTCGGTATGGCGGACCAGTTCTTCGGCAACCGGCTTGTCGACACCGGGCATCCGGATGTGGATGTCGGCAATCAAGGCATAGCCGCCGTCGGCGGGATCGCGGCCGAACGACACCTTGACCGCGACGGTCGCGGCCGCAATGTCGATCTGCTCGCGCTGGGCGAGCAGGCTCAAGGCGCCGTGGAAGCAGGCCGCGAAGCCCGCCGCGAAAAGCTGTTCGGGATTGGTGCCGCCGCCCGGCCCGCCGAGTGCCGCTGGCAAGCGCAGGTCCAGATGCAGGTTGCCATCGTCCGATCGCGCGACGCCCGATGCGCGGCCATGCCCTGCCTCGCCTCCCGACACCGTCACGGTGGTCGTGTACAGCACGGCGAAGTCGCTGCCGCGATATCGGTCGAGCAACGTCAGCGGCGGCGGCTTCAGCCCCTTGGTTGTCATAGGGCCTCCGCGCCTACTCGACCTGCGATTGGCGCATCCAGTCCTCGAAGCTGATGCGCCCCAGATGGGCCGGTCCCTCCGGCACCAGCGAGCCCGTCTGCAGCTCTGCGCCGAAATAGCGGGCGGCGGGATCGACCTTGACCGTGCGCGAATCTCCGATCGCCTGCAGATAGCGCTGCACGATGTCGCTCATCTTGAACGGCTCGGGACCGGCGATCTCGACGATGCCGTTCGCGGGCCCGGCCAGCGCGCGATCGGCCACGGCTTGCGCGACGTCGTCCGACGAAATCGGCTGGATCAGCGCCGGCGACAACCGGATCGTGTCGCCCTGCGCCGCCGCTTGCGCGATGCCGCCGAGAAACTCCAGGAACTGCGTCGAGCGGACGATCGTATAGGGCACGCCGGACTCGCGGATCAGGGTCTCCTGCGCGAGCTTGGCGCGGAAGTATCCGTTCTGCGGCAGCCTGTCGGTGCCGACCACCGACAGCGCAACGTGGTGTGCGACGCCCGCTTCCTTCTCGGCGGCGGCCAGATTGCGCGCCGATGTCTCGAAGAAATGCAGTACCGCGGCGTCCTCGAACGACGGCGAATTGGCGACGTCCACCACCACCTGCGCGCCGGCCAGCGCTTGCGCGAGCCCTTCGCCGGTCAGGGCGTTGACGCCGGTTTGCGGCGACGCGGCGACCACCTGATGCCCCTGGGCCGACAGCCTCGTCACGACTTTCTTGCCGATCAGGCCCGTGCCGCCAATGACAACGATCTTCATGATGCTTCTCCCTGCTGTGAGTGGAAGTGGAACAACTTCACGCTCATGCTAGGGGTCGCGCATCGCGCGCACCAGACCGATGCCGAAACCACGGTGTTTCCCGATCGGCACCAATCGAAGCGGGCAGACCGGAGCAGGCAGACCGCTCGAAAGCAATGCTCGGATCAGCGATTGACCTTCAACCGGTATTCGCTGGGCGAGAGCCCGAAGTGCCGGTGGAAGGCGACCCGCATGCGTTCCTCGCTGCCAAAACCGCATTCGCGCGCAATCTGATCGACCGGCTTGTCGATTTCCTGCAGCATGCCGCGCGCCGCCTCCATGCGGAAGTGCTCGACGCCCTTGGCCGGCGTGCGGCCGGTCTTTTCCTTGTAGACCCGCGCGAAGTTGCGCGGGCTCATGCCGACGCGATCGGCCAGTTGTTCGACCGACAGGTCTTCCCGCGACAGATTCTGGGCGATCCACAAATGCAGCGTCTCGAACACCGGTACCTGCCGGCTCTGGGCGATCAGCATTTCGCTGAGCTGCGGCTGCGCGCCCGGGCGCTTCATATAGACCGCGAGTTCCTTGGCGACACTGAGCGCCACATCGTGGCCGCAATCGGCTTCGACCATGGCCAGCGCCAGATCGATGCCGGTGGTGACGCCGGCGGACGTCCACAGGTTCTGCTGCTGGACGAAGATCGCATCGGCATCCAGATCGACCGTGGGGAACATCTCGTGAAACCGGCCCAGCATCGCCCAGTGCGTGGTGGCGCGCTTGCCATCGAGCAGCCCGGCGTGCGCCAGCAGGAACGCCCCGCTGCAGACCGAGGCCGTGCGCCGGACCTTGCCGGACACCGTGCGCAGCCATTCGATCAGTGACCCGGAGTCCTTCGCAACCTCCAGGATCTTCGGCGAGCCTGGCACGATCACCGTATCGACGGTGCGCGGGTCCAGGCTGTCGAGCGCGACCGACTGCATCGCCGTGCCCTCGACCGCCGCGACGGCACCGCCACGCTCGCTGGCAACGTGGCAGCGATATTCCGGCATGCCGCGCTCGCGCGCATAGTGGGACGCCGCCCAGAACACGGTCTGCGGACCGGCGAAATCGAGCAGGCTCACGTCGGGATACAGCACGAACACGACGTTGCGTGGCATGTCTTCAACGCGTGCGGCGGGGGAGAATGAGCGAATCAATTGCATGGCACCCGGGATGGCGACAACGGATGGTATGTCCGCCCCAAGATGGCATGCAAGGTCGTGTCGATGCCGCAATGCGGCAATGCGATGCTGTTCCCATTTCCGCACCAATTTCGCGCACATCGGGAAAATCACCGGGAAACAGGCTGGCAGCCTGGCAGAAAATCAGGGAACGCTGTCATTTACGATACAGCCGCGCCTGATTAGCATCCAGGCACGCCATATCTCTGCGCGGCCATGCATTCAGGGAATGCTGAAATGAACGAACCGGAAACAGCGGAACGCGCCTTCCGCCTCAGCCTGCCCAATCGCGCGGACGCGCTGTCCACCAGCTTCGCGGCGAGCTATGCCGGCATCATGGCCTTCATGGCCGTGGCCAGCGAGGGCAGCTTCGCCAAGGCCGGCGAGCGCCTGGGCATCGGCCGCTCGGCCGTCAGCCGCAACGTGCAGAAGCTGGAAACCCAGCTCAGCACGCGGCTGTTTCTTCGTACCACGCGCACCACGCAGCTGACGCGCGAAGGTCAGCGATTCTTCGAAAACTGCCATCAGGGCGTCACGCATATCGTCGAAGCGATGAACGACATGCTGGAGCTACGGGAGGGCCCGCCGCGCGGCCTGATCCGCATCAGTTCGACGGTGGGCTTCGGCCGCAAGATCGTCGCCCCGCTGCTGGAGCGCTTCATGAAGGCCTATCCGGATATCGCGATCGACCTGCTGCTCGACGACAAACCCACGGATTTCGCCTCCGAGCAGATCGATGTGGCATTCCGCAATGGCCGCATCGAGGACTCCAGCATCATCGCCAGGCGGCTGATTCCGATGCAGATGGCATTGTGCGCGTCGCCCGCTTATGCGGCCGCGCGCGGATTGCCGCGGACGCTCGAACAATTGTCGGAGCACGACTGCATCAATTTCCGCTTTGCCAGCGGGCGGATATTCGAATGGGAATTCAAGGTCGAAGGCAATGTGCGCAAGGTCTTGCCGACGGCCCGGCTCACCTTCAACGACGCCGATCTGGTGCTCGATGCGGTGCTGCAGGGCTGGGGCATCGCGCAGATGGCCGGATACCACATCTGCGGCCACCTCGCGAACAAGGAACTGGTCGTCGCGCTGGACCGCCATTCGCCCGACGATCGCGGCCACTACATCTGCTACCTCAGCCGCCAGCACCTGCCGACCCGGATTCGGGTCTTTATCGACTTCATGACCGAGCAGATCCGCGCGCTGGATCTCTATTGCCTGACCCAATTCAACGACCACACGTTGGGACGGGAATTGGCGGCTTGAAACCCGGTGCTTCGGCCCGGCGCGCTTCACTGCTCCCTATCGCCCGACAAAGCGCGGCGCGCGTTTCTCCTTCCACGCCAGCGCCCCCTCCTTGATGTCCTCCGATTGCACCGAGCGCTGCATGTCGGCGGTCAACGCCTCGACGTCGAGCACGCCGCGCGCGATCGCGTTCAGATGCTTTTTCATGCCGAACACCGAGATCGGCGCCAGCGAAGCGATGGTGGAAGACAGCTGCTCGACGCGCTCGCGCAGCGCACCGGCCGGCACCAGCTCGGTCAGGAAGCCGCAACGGAACATCGCCTGGGCATCGATCTTTTCGGCGGTCAGGAACAGATGCTTGGCGGCATTCAGTCCCAGCCGTGAGACATAACGCTCCATGCCGCGCTGGTAGAAATGCAGGCCCAGGCGGGCGGCCGGCATGAACATCTCGGTGGCCAGTGTGCCGATGCGGAAGTCGCAGGCGAGCGCGAGATCGGTGCCGCCGCCATAGACGCCGCCGTGAATCTCGGCAATGGTCACCGGGCGGCAATCCTCGAGCGCATTGACCAGCGGCTCGAACCCGGCGCCGCGCTGCCCCGCGGCCAGCTTGCCGATATCGAAGCCGCTGCAGAAGTACTTGCCGCTGCCGCGAATCCGCAGCACCAGCACATCGGCCTCATTGACCGTGTCGACGTGCTGGCGCAGCGCGGCCAGGTCGTCCGGCCCCAGCCGGTTGGCGACGTCCGGCCGGCTCAGCGTGATGGTGGCGATGCGGTCTTCGATCTGGAGGATGGGGAGCGATCCGGTGTCTGACATGGCTGACCTTGTAATGAGAGGGAGTAATCGAATCAAGGGGAAAGGAATGCCGCCTATGCGCTCGCCAGGGCATCGTCGAAACGGTCGATCCGCGCTTGCGCAAAGGCGGGACGGGCCTGCACCCGCTGCCACCAGTTGGCCACGGCGGGAGCGGAATCCGCTGACAGCGCATTGACATCGAGTTCGGCGAGCCGCGCGACGAACGGCACGGCGGCGATATCGGCCAGCGTGTAGCGATCGCCAAGCAACCAAGGACCGCCATCCGCGAGCATCGCCTCCATCTTCGGCACGATGGTCTTCAACTGGTCCAGCGCGGCGCGCTTCTCGTCCTCGGTATAGGGCTGTCGCGCGACGCGCAGCCACGCCTCGCGCCGTTGCGCGGTCGGCACGCGGGCCAGCCGTTCGGCCAGCTCGGCATCGGTCCATTGCGACGCCTGGGCCTGGAACACCAGGCTCCAGTTCAGGATCAGCAGGTTCGGCAGCGCGCGCTCGTCGGTCCAGCGAATGAAATTGCGCATCACGGCGCGCCGATAGGGATCGGCCGGCCGCAGCGGCGGCTGCGGATGCGTGTCGTCGAGGTATTCGCAAATGGTGCTGCTTTCGTGCAGCGCCCGGCCGTCGTCCAGCACCAGCCCCGGCACCACGCCGTTGGGGTTCACGGCCAGATAGGCCGCGGAGTGATGCTCCTGCCGGCGCATGTCGACCGGCACGCTGTCGTAGCGGATGCCCTTCTCCGCCAGGCACAGGCGCACCCGCCGCGACGCGCTGGACAGCCAGCTGTGATAGAGCTTCATGCCGGTTCTCCTCGCTACACCGGCGATGCCGGTTCCATTGATCGTTGGGCCTAAGGAATCAGCACCACGGCGCCGCTGGTCTGCCTGGCTTCGAGCTGACGATGGGCCTCGCGCGCATCGGCAAAGGCAAAGCGCTGCCCCACTTCGAGCCGGACATGGCCGGCGGCAACCGCGTCGGTCAGCGCCGCCATGCCCTTGCGTAACGAGGCGGCGTCGGCAATGAAGGTGCGCAACGTGGGACGACAGACCATCAGCGATTTCGCATGCAGCAACTGCAGGTCGAACGCCTCGACGTCGCCGGACGCGGTGCCGTAGTTGATCGCCATGCCGAGCGGCCGCAGGCACGACAGCGACGGCACGAACACGTCCTTGCCGACCGCGTCATAGACCACCGCGACGCCGCGGCCATCCGTCAGTTCGAGCGTGCGCGCGACGAAATCCTCGCGGCGATAGTCGATCGCGTGATGGCAGCCATGGGCCAGCGCGATCTCGCGCTTGGCCTCCGAGCCCACCGTGCCGATCACTGTCGCGCCCAGCGCCCGTGCCCATTGGCAAAGGATCACGCCCATGCCGCCGGCCGCCGCATGCACCAGCACCGCATCGCCGGCTTGAACCGGTGAAATCCGGCGCAGCAGATATTCCGCGGTCAGGCCACGCAGCAGCGTGGCGCCCGCCACGTCCTCCGGGATCTGCGGGGGTAATGGCACCACGCGTGCCGCGGGAACATTGCGCACCACCTGGTAGGCCCCCGGCTGGAAACACGCCACCGATTGGCCGACCTGCAGTCCGCTGACGCCCGGCCCCACCGCTTCGATACGCCCTGCCCCCTGCGAGCCGAGAACGACCGGGAACGACGTCGGCTGATGCGGGCCGTGGCTGCCGCGCCGTTGATAGATGTCGGCGAAATTGACCCCGATCGCGCGCTGCCGGATCCGGACCTCGCCCTCGCCGGGCGGCGGCACGGCGACCTCGATGAACTCCAGTTCGTCCGGGCCGCCGTTTCTCTGTATTTGTATTGCCGCCGAATGCATACGGTTCCTTGAAGGGAAAAACGCGTCCGCGTACTGAACGTCACTTGCTGGCGCGGGGCCTTGACCGAATCGCAAAGTGTGGACGGGCTGCCGCCAGCCGCACAGCGCAAAGTCTAGGACACGATGTGGTCGTCCGCATCCATATAACCCCTTATTCGTATACACACGATTCTTGTGCGTATACTCGCCGCACCCTCTCATTCCTTCCGCGCCATGGCCCAATCCGACTCCCGACTCCCCCTGCACGGCATCAACGTCCTGGACCTCACTGTCGCCCGCGCCGGCCCGGCCGCGGTCCGGCTGCTTTCGGACTGGGGCGCCAATGTGATCCGGCTCGAGCCTCCGCCGCCGAAGGACCACGGCTCGGTGACGGGCCAGCGCCGCGGCTCGGACGAGCAGAACCTTCACCGCAACAAGCGCAGCATGTGCGTGGACCTGAAGACGCCGGAAGGCGCGCAGATCCTGGCGCGGCTGCTCGAGAACACCGACGTGGTGGTCGAGAACTTCCGTTCGGTGGTCAAGGCGAGGCTCGGGTTGACGTACGAGGCGCTGAGCGCGCGCAATCCGCGCGTGATCCTGGCCAGCATCTCGGGCTTCGGCCAGGACGGCCCGTACAGCGAACGGCCCGGGGTCGACCAGATCGTCCAGGGCATGTGCGGCCTGAGCTCGGTGACCGGCGAGCCCGGGCGCGGGCCGGTCCGTGTCGGCATCGCGATCTCCGATACGACGGCAGGCATGTTCCTGGGCCAGGGGATCTTGCTGGCGCTGTTCCATCGCGAACGGACCGGGCGTGGCCAATGGGTCCATACCTCGCTGATCGAGTCGATGCTGAACAAGCTCGATTTCCAGGCGGCGCGCTACACGGTCGACGGCGAAGTGCCGACGCAGCAGGGCAACGCGCATCCGACCCTGGTGCCGATGGGGACCTATCGCGCCAGCGACGGGCTCGTCAATATCGCGGCCAGCACGCAGCGGATGTGGGCCAATTTCTGCCAGGCGCTGGAGGCGCACGATCTGCTCGACCACGCCGACTATCGCGACGCGCGATCGCGTGCCCGCCACCGGACGCGGCTCGACGAAGCGATCGAGGCCTACACCTCGCGCTTTACCTGCGCGGAACTGATGGCGCGGCTCAATCCGGCCGGCGTGCCTTGCGGCCCCGTCCTCGATATCGGCCAGGCGTTCGAGGACCCGCAGGTACGCCATCTCGGCATGACGCGGTCCGTGCGTCATCCGGTGCTCGGCGAACTGGACCTGCTGCGCTCCCCGATCAATCTGTCCGCCGCGCCCCACCCGGAGCGCTTTGCGCGCGCTGCGCCGGACCCGGGCGAGCAGACCGACGAGCTGCTCGGCGAGTTGGGCTTTGCGCCGGAGCTGATCGCGCAGTGGCGCGACAAGGGCGCGATTGCCTGACGAATAGGCCTGACGAATAGGCCTGACGATCGCCCTGACGATCGACGCGGGGCCGCAGAGCCCGATCGACCCATACAACACGACAAGGAGACACCGATGCACAGCCATTCCACCCGGACTGTCACGTCCTTCGCGGCCCTGGCGGCCGTGGGTCTGATCGGCACCGCCGCATCCGGCCACGCGATGGCCGACGGCTATCCGAACAAGCCGATCCGGCTGGTGATTGGTTACACGCCGGCAGGCGCGGCCGACTTCGTTGCACGCGTCGTCGGCGAGGCGATGTCCAAGGAGCTGGGGCAACCGGTCGTCGTCGAGAACAAGCCCGGCGCCGGCAGCACGCTCGCATCGGCATGGCTGGCGCAGGCGCCGGCGGACGGCTATACCCTCGGGCTCGCTACCGCGACGATCTATGGCATGGACCAGCACCTGTACAAGGTCAAGTACAAGCCCGACAGCTTCACGCCGATTACCCGGCTGACCATCTCGCCGCTGATCCTGGCCGTCAACAAGGACCTCGGCATCGCCGATGTCAAGACGCTGGCCGCCAAGGCAAAGGCGAATCCGGGCAAGTTCAACTATGCGTCTTCAGGCATCGGCGGCTCACCGCATGTCGCGGGGCTGTCGTTCGCGAATGCGATCGGCGTCGACATGACGCACGTGCCGTACAAGGGCGGCGCGCCGGCCTTGCAGGCGGTGGCCGCGGGCGAAGTGGAGTTTTCCTTCGGCACGGCATCGTCGGTGCTGCCGCTCGGCACGCAGGGTGTGGTCAAGATGATCGGCGTCACCACGCCGCAGCGTTCCGCGGTGGCGCCGGGTCTGCCGACCATTGCGGAGTTGGGATTGCCGGGCTTCGACTACACCTTCTGGTTCGGGCTGTTCGGACCGGCGGGACTGCCCAAGGACGTGACAGACAAGCTCTATGCGGCCGCTACCAAGGTGCTGGCCGACCCGGCGATTCGCACGCGTCTTGTCGACAACGGCAGCGAGCCCGCGCCGTCGCGCTCGCCGGCGGAGTTCAAGCAATGGGCGCAGCAGGATGGCAAGGTCGCGCTGCAACGCACGGTGCAGGCCGGTGTGAAGATCGACTGAATGGTCGATTGAATGGCCAATTGAATGGTCGACTGAATCGCGGCGCGCATCCAGGCGCGCCCTCCTTCAGCGCGGCGCCTTGGCGCCGACCGCCTCGTCCGGCATCGACGCGATCATGTCCGCGTAGACGTTGCCGCCGGTCGAGATATGCTCGACCATCGCGCGCGCCGCCGCTTCTTCATCGCCGCGCAGGATCGCTTCCATCACCGCGCCATGCTCTTCGAGCGAGGCGCGAATGCGCGCGGGCTTCTCGAAGCGGTAGTCGCGCATGCCGCGCATGCGGGCCCGCATCGTGCGGATTTGCGCGCTGAGGATCTCGTTGCGGCAGGCATCGTAGATGACCGCGTGGAACCCGTCGTTGGCCTCGCGATAGCGGTCCGCGCTGGCCTGCGCGGCGGCCTGCTGGCACGCCGCGTAGGCCTCGCGCAGTGCCTCCCGTTCGGATTCGGTGATGCGCCGCGCCGCCAGCTGGGCCGCCAATGCCTCGAGCTGGACCAGGATCTCGCTCATCGCGACGTATTCGCGCAGCGTGATCGCCGATACGATCGCGCCGCGGCGCGGCACCAGGTCTACCAGCCCCGCCGACGCCAGCCGGATCAATGCCTCCCGCACCGGCGTACGCGATACCGAGAAACGCGACAGCAATTGCTGCTCGTCGAGTTGGGCGCCGCTGGCCAGCTTGCCGGAGAGGATCTCCTGTTCGATGGTGGCGCGGATCGTTTCCGCCAGACTCGTTCGCTCTTCGGGCATGCGGCAGGGACATCGGTTTGAGTGGGGCCAATTCTACTACGGCGCCCCTCGAAAACGGCTTTTTTGCATGCACTGCGACGCGTTGTGTGTACGGAGCGGAAGACAGCCGCTCCGTACACAGCGGATTCCACGGTTCGAGCGTTTTTACCGCCGCATGCAATTTTTTCGCCGGCGGGCACGCTCGCGAAGGCCGTCGTCGCGGGCGCCCTGCGTTCGCGGGCCTCGTTGCACCGCCTGGCGGCGCGCGGGACCGAGCTGGGCGTGGATATTGCTGAACGAGGCATACCCATCCACGATCAAGGGAGAACATGCCATGCCCATTCGTATCATTCGCACCAAAGCACTCAGCGTCCTCGGTACCGCCGCCTGCTCCCTGCTGCTGTCCTCGGCGGTGATGGCGCAGGGCACCAGCACCGCGCCGAAGAACACGGCGCCCGGCAATATGCCCGCCACGACCGCAACGGATGAGAGCGGCACGCGGGGCACCGCCCGCGATACCAGCAAGCTGGTGCGCGCCGACCGCAGCTTCCTCGAGAACGCAGCACAAGGCGGCCTGGCCGAGGTCGAAGGCAGCAAGCTGGCCGAACAGAAGGCCTCCAGCGCCGACGTCAAAACCTTCGCGGCCCGCATGGTCAAGGACCACACCACGGTCAACGAGGAGCTGACCAAGCTGGCCTCGAGCAAGGGCTATACGCCGCCGACCGAACCGTCGGTCGTGCAGCGCACCGAGCTCAAGGGACTCAGCGCCCTGGACGGCGAGCGCTTCGACAAGATGTACGCCAGCCGGATCGGCGTCGCCGCGCATGAAAAGACGGTCAAGCTGTTCCAGGAAGCAGCCAGGAACGCGAAGGATCCCGACATCAAGGCCTTTGCCGCCAAGCACGTGCCGGATCTGGAGCAGCATCTGCAAATGGCGCGCGACCTGAACAAGAAGGTCGGCAACGACAAGTAAGCTCTCGTCGGGTCAGTAACGCCGGCAGGCCGCCGTCGATGGCCAGCATCGGCAGCCACATCGTCGCCAGATAGGCCGCTACCTGCAAATTCGGCGGCATCGCGGCGGCGGCCTGCAAACCCGGCCCGCACAGCACCGGCATCGCCACGACCATCGCGGCGATCCGCAGCGCCACGCCGATCGTCCCGTCGCGTGTCGGCGCACGCGGCAGTGCGCAACCGAGCATCATTGCGGCGCTGCTGACCGGAAAGGCGCGCAGGTGGTCCACCGTCCATTGCCCGAAGACGGTCGGGTCGATCCACGGCCCCGAGGTGGCGCAGCGCTGCAGATAGAGCGTGGCGCCGTGCCACAGGCCATCGAGAGCGAGATCGGCGGCCATCGCGCCGGCCGCGATGGCAATGGCGAGGGACAGGCGAGCCCTCAATCCGATGCCGCCCCGCCATGGCAGCAGTGGCCGGCCTGAGCCGGCGCGGCATCCTGTACCGCCGAGCCCTCCGTGCCGCAGCAGTTGCCGGGCAGCACCGGCGCCTGCACGCCGCTGTGGTTGCAGCATCCGCCCTTCCACCAGCGCGCGCCCTCGCCTTCGCAGTACTTGGCATCGGCATCCACCATCCGCATGAACATCGGGTGGTAGTTGCGGCAGACCTCCAGCTCCGTCTTGACCCAGTGCAGCGGGTCCTTCGCATAGTGCGACCAGTAGTCGCCCTGCATATTGATGCCGGGCACGGCCGGGTTCCAGCTCTCGTCGAGCCACAGGTCGGGGTCGCCGTACTTCGCGCACAGCTTGCGGATCGCGGGATCGTCGAGCGCCAGCAGCCGGCCGTTCTCGATGATGTTCTCGTTGTCGCCGGACCGTTCGGTCGTGTACGTCGGGAAGTAGAGGTGCAGGTGCCAATGGCCGACCAGGTGCCCCATCCTGGCGGCCTCGCGCTCGGCCATCGACGAGATGATGGTGCCGAAGCCCATATGGATGACGCCGGAGCGCACGCGTTCATACAGGCAATTGACGAAGCCCGACGGAAAGTCCTTGCGCGGCCGATGGATATGCGGATTGGTGCCGATCGACGCCTCCCACCAGTACATCAGGCCCTTGCCCGGGAAGGTCGGATACTGGATGTCCCTGGTCTGCTCCATCACGTTGCGCAGCTTGTCGCCGAAGTCGCCACCGGCGTTGATGCGCGTGATCTTCGAATTCTCGACGACGAGCTGGGTCCAGTCGCACGGCGCGATATGGTTGGTGGTGCCGGCGATCACGCCGCAGCCGTCCTCCTTGAACGGATGGAACATCCACGGACGCCCGGTGATATGGCCCGGCAGATAGGTCTTGCCGAAATGCTCGTTGCCGCGCCAGGTCGCCGCCGTCAGGTCCGGGTGATAGAACTCGCGCCGCGCGTCCCAGTAGTCGTCGTGATTGGTGAAGCTGATGTCGGTGCCTTCGGGGTCCGTAATGCGGGCTCGCCGCGCGGTACGGATCCGATCCCAGGTCCAGCGGTCGATCGCGTTGATCACCTCAATCGGCATCGCGTGCGCCGGTGAGGCGAGGATTTCCGGCGTGATGAACGGCATGCGCTGGATCTTGATGAAGCGCTCGGCCAGCACCGGGCCGCCGTAGCCCATCAGGATCTTGTCGTACTGCTGCTTCTTCTCTTCCTCCTCCCACATGTCCATCCACTGCGCCAGCTCGCGCGTGCGGAACAGGTAGTAGTCGACCTCGTCGGCGCCGACCCAGGTCGGGATCGGACCGCGATCGACCTTCTGGATCTCGTACTTGACCTTGTACGTCTCGAGGATGCGCTGGCACGCCTGGATCGTCAGCTCGCTGTGCCAGTTGTCGACGCGCAGCAGCACGCGCTCGCCCTCCTTCAGGTCCCAGCAGGCATTGAGCCCGTGGTTGTACGGACGACGCGCGACATGCTCGAGATACGGCAGCAGCTGGTCGGCATCGGTGATCTCGACGAACGGCGGGCAGCGCGGACGGCGGCTGTCCTTCAGCGGCGGACGGTCGTAGTGCGGCAGTCCGCTGCGATCGTCGGCGGCGGGCGAGCGGGTATCCGGGCTGGGGCTGAGATTGCGGTCGGCGTTGGTGGTGAGGTTCGCGGTCATGTCTGTCTCGGTTCTTGAGGGATCGAGGGGCGTAGAGGATCGGGCGATGCGAAGATCCGGCGATCAATCGACGCTGGCCCCGGAGCGCTTGACCAGCGCTCCCCAGCGTTCGTATTCGGCGCGGACGAACTGCGCGAAGGCCGCGCTCGATTGCGGTACCGGCTCGGCGCCGCGGTCCAGCAGTTGCTGCCGCAGCGCGGGGTCGGCCAGCGCCTTCTGGATCGCGGCCTGGACCTTGGCGACCACCTCCGGTGGCGTGCCCTTCGGCACGAAGATGCCGTCCCACGCGCTGACCTCGAAGCCGGCCACGCCCTGCTCCGCCACGGTTGGCACATTGGGGAAGCTCGACACGCGCTGTGCCGTCGTCACGGCAAGCCCCTGCAACTTGCCGCCGCGCACCGCCGGCATGACGTTGGGCATCACCTCGATCATCAGGTCGACCTGGCCACCCATCAGATCCGTCAGCGCCAGTGCGCCGCCGCGGTACGGCACATGCACCATCGCAACGCCGGTCGACGCCTTCAGCAGTTCGGACGCCAGATGCGAGGTGGTGCCATTGCCGGCCGACGCGACCGTGTATTTGCCGGGATTGGCCTTGAGCGCCTGCAGCAGCTCCGGGAAGGTCTTCGCGGGAAAGCCGGGACGCGTAACCACCATCGTCGCAATACGCGTCAATTGCGCGACGGGCACGAAGTCCTGCATCGCGTCGAAGCCGGTGCGCTTGTACAGCGCGTGATTGATGGCGAAGGTGCCATTGGTGCCATAGAGCAGCGTGTAGCCGTCCGGCGCCGCCTTGGCGGCGGCCTGCGAGCCGATATTGCCGCCGGCGCCGGCGACGTTTTCGATCACCAGCGTCTGGCCCAGCTCCTTGCCGACGCGGGTCATCACCAGGCGCGCCAGCGTGTCGCCGCCACCGCCGGCCGGAAACGGCACGATCAGGCGGATCGCCTTCGACGGATACGGCTCGGACGCGGCGAGCGAAGGCGCGGCGCCGGCCAGCAGCCCCGACGCGATGGCGATGGCCACCGCTCGGCGGCGCAGGGAAATGGCGGGGAAGCGGGCGAGCAAGCGGGCGGGCGAACGCGAGGCTCGCCGCCCCGGAATCCGGGATGGCACGGTCTTGTCTCCTGTTCGGCATTTAGGCGACGTTTGCATGCAAACATGCTTGCCTATGCCTCGTATTATCGATTCAGCTTTATTTTTGCATGCAGTATTGGCGATGCGGCGAGCTGCGTCAAGCCGTCCCCGTGTCATAATGAAGCCCGGCAAGTTCGCCCTAATGCACTTTTTACCGATGGCCTCTCAGATCGAACGCGTGACGATGGAATTGCGGCGCCGCATCCTGGCGGGCGAGCTGCAGGCCGGCGAACGGATCCGCGAGGTGCAGTTCTCCGGCGAACTGGGCGTGTCGCGCACCCCGCTACGGCTGGCGCTGGGCGAGCTGGAAAAGGAAGGGCTACTGGAGCGGCTGCCCACGCGCGGCTTCCGCGTGCGTCAGGTCACGCTGGACGAAGTGGCGATGGCGATCGACGTGCGCGGCACGCTCGAAGGCATGGCGGCCCGGCTGCTGGCCGAGCACGGCGTCACCAGGGAGGTATTGGCGGAGCTGCAGGCCTGCGTCGGCGAAGGGCGCGTGCTGGTCGAACAGGCGCTGCTCGGCCGCGATACGCCGGTCGATACCGCACGCTGGGCCGCAATGAATGCGCGCTTTCATCGCGCGCTGGTGGAAGGCGCGGCCAATCCCGCGCTGGCCTCGGCGCTCGACCATATCGCCAAGACGCCGATGGCCGGCCCCGGCGCGCTTGGCGCGGCCGGCGTGCAGCCGTCGCTCGAACTGGCCTTCGTGCAGCGGGCCCAGTTCGATCACGAGGATGTGGTGCGGGCCATCGTCGCGCACGAAGGGGCACGGGCCGAAGCGCTGATGCGCGAGCACGCGCGCCGCAGCCGCGACAACAAGCGCGCGCTGGTGCAGGGGCTGCATCCGGCGACGTAGCGGGCCAGCGCCCGCCTCGCCTCGCCTCGCCTCGCCTCGCCTCGCCTTGCTTCGCTCTCGCCGTGCCGTGCCGTGCCGTGCCGTGCCGTGCCTTACAGCATATGGGCCAGAAACTCGCGCGTGCGGGGATGCTGCGGCGCGCGGAAGAACTCCTCGGACGGCGCGCTCTCGACGATGCGGCCCTGGTCCATGAACACGACCCGGTGCGCGACCTCGCGCGCGAAGCCCATTTCGTGCGTGACCACCAGCATCGTCATGTGGTCGTCCGCCAACTGCCGCATCGTGCGCAGCACCTCGCCGGTCAGCTCCGGGTCCAGCGCCGAGGTCGGTTCGTCGAACAGCATGATGTCGGGCTCCATCGCCAGCGCACGCGCGATGGCCACGCGCTGCTTCTGCCCGCCCGACAGCCGCGACGGGTAGTTGTCGCGCTTCTCCAGCAGCCCCACCTTGCGCAGCAGCGCATCGGCGGTCGGCACGATGGCCTCGCGCGCGATGCCCTTGACCGTCATCGGCGCCTCGATGATGTTCTGCAGCACCGTCATGTGTGGGAACAGATTGAACGACTGGAACACCATGCCCATCTTGCGGCAGATGCGGCGTACCTCGGCGTCGGAAACATAACGGCTGCGCTGGTCCGCGCCGGGCTCGGCCAGCGTCTCGCCCTCGATCTCGATGCTGCCGCCGTCGATCGTCTCGAGATGGTTCAGGCAGCGCAGCAGCGTGCTTTTGCCCGAGCCGGACGGCCCGATCACCGCCACCACCTCGCCCTTGCGCAGCGTCAGCGAGACGCCGTGCAGCACGCGATTGGCGCCGAAAGACTTGACGATGTCGCTGGCGCGGATCATCACCGGGCGTTGCTGCCCGTCGCCGTCGCGGCTCTGCGGCTCATTGATCGTGTGCGGCATAGCGTTTTTCCAGGCTTTGGAACATCCAGGTCAGCAGCAGCGTCATCAGCAGATAGAAGGCCGCGGCGACCAGGAACGGCGTGGTGGTGAAGTCGCGCTGCACGATGCCGCGCGCGGTGCGCAGGATGTCGTTCAGCGCCAGCACGTAGATCAGCGAGGTGTCCTTGACCAGCGTGATGGTCTCGTTGCTGACCGGCGGCAGCACGCGCCGCACCATCTGCGGCAGCACCACGCGGCGCATCGTCTGCAGGTAGGTCATGCCCAGCGCCTTGCTGGCTTCGTACTGGCCGCGGTCCACGGACTGGATGCCGGCGCGGAAGATCTCGGCGAAATACGCCGCGTAGTTCAACGCGAAGGCCACCACCGCCGCGGGGAAGTCCGGCAGGCGCACGCCGACCACCGGCAGCAACGGCAGCGCGAAATAGACGAACAGCAGCTGCAGCATCAGCGGCGTGCCGCGCATCAGCCAGATATAGCCGTTGACGGCGACGCTCAGCGGCCGCCATGCCGACAGGCGCGCCAGTGCCAGCGCCAGCCCCAGCGGCACCGACAGCGCCAGCGTGATGAAGAACAGCGAGAGCGTGATCCGCGCGCCCTGCGCCATCGGTCCCAGCAGGGAGAGAACGTAGTCCATGGATCGAAACCCGGCGCGCGGGGGTACAGGAGGAAGAATCGAGACGGCAAGGTCTCGACGACCATCATGTCGTTCCCGCGAAAGCGGGAATCCAGCGTCTGTGGAAGCCGCTGGGTCCCCGCCTTCGCGGGGACGACAGGATGTTACGCCAACAGGCTCTTGCGTTGGCCCGGCGGAACGCCGCGCTTACTTGATCAGATTCGCGCCGAACCACTGCTGCGCGATACGCGCGGCCGTGCCGTCCTGCTTCATCTCGGCCAGCGTCTTGTCCAGTTGGGCCAGCAGCTCGCCGTCGTCCTTGCGCAGGCCCACGCCGTAGTCCTCGGTGCCGAAGTTCTCGTCGAGCACGCGGTACTCGCCGGCGCGCTTGCTGACCAGGTAGCGGCCCACGACCTCATCGACGACGATCGCATCGAGGCGGCCAGCCGACAGGTCCATCAGCGCGGTCACGTTGTCGCCGAAGGTCTTCAGTTCCTTGATGCTGGCGGCGACCTGCGCTTCCTTGCGGATCGCGTCGACCGCGCTGCTGCCGTCCTGCGCGCCGACGATGCGGCCGGCCAGATCGGCCTTGGCCTTGATCGGCGAGGCGCTGCCCACGACGATGATCTGGTGGTTGCTCATATAGGGCGCGGTGAAGCTGATGTTCTTCTTGCGCTCTTCGGTGATGGTCAGGCCGTTCCACAGCACGTCGACGCGCTTGCCGTTCAGTTCGGCCTCCTTGGCGCTCCAGTCGATCGGCTTGAACTCGACCGTCATGCCGAGCCGGCGCGCGGCCTCCTTGGCCATGTCGATATCGAAGCCGACGATCTCATTGTTGGCATCGCGAAAGCCCATCGGCGGGAAGTTGTCGTCCAGGCCGACCACGACGGTCCGGGCGGCCGCGGCCGGGGCGCTGGCGGCACCGGCCGCAGCCGGGGCTTGCTCGGACTTGCCGCAGGCGGCGAACAGGGCCACGGCGGAGACGATCAGGAGGGCTTTCAGTGATTTCATGATGTGAGAGGAGCGGAGCGAGAGAGATCAGAGCAAAGGCGGGCGATGCCCGGGGCCATCCGACATCCCGCTTCGACACGGTGAGATGGCGGCAAACCCGCCATTATACGAAAGACCGATCCGTTCGGAGAATGTGGCGCACAGGCCGGCGTCGCCGGTCCGTGTCGTCTATCCTTTAGCAATGTGCTAAATCCTTTAGCAATGCGAACACGAAAGGTGACGACATGGCCGCACGCTCCATCGCCTCCCTCTCGCTGAGCTTCGGCTTGGTTTCCATCCCGGTCCGGGTCTTTTCCGCGACCGAAAGCAAGTCCGGCGTCGGTTTCAATCTGCTGCACAAGGGCTGCGGCTCGCGGCTGCGGCAGCAGTACATCTGCCAGCGCGAGGGCGTGGTGGTCGAGCGTGCCGACATGGTCAAGGGCTACGAGTTCGAGAAGGACCGCTACGTGGTCTTCACGCCCGAGGAGCTCGATGCGCTGGAGACCGGCGCGCGCCACACCATCGACATCGTCGCCTTCATGCCGACCGGCGCCATCGACCCGATCTATTTCGACAAGGCCTACTATCTGGCCCCCGACAAGCGTGGCGCCAAGCCGTACAGCCTGCTGACCGAGGCGATGCGCAAGACCGGGACCTGCGCGCTGGCCACCTGGGTATGGAAAGGCAAGCAGTACATGGTGCAGGTGCGCGCCAACGACGACGGCCTGGTGCTGCAGCAATTGCTCTATGCGGACGAGGTCCGCTCGATGGCCGATCTGAACGTCGAGCGCACCGACATCCGTCCCGCCGAACTGACGCTGGCCGAGCAGCTGATCGAGCAGAGCACGGTGGAGGCCTACGACCCCGCGGCCTATCAGGACGAGGAGAAGCTGCGCGTGCTGGCCGAGATCGACAAGAAGATCGAGGGCAAGAAGATCACGGTATCGGCGACGGCGGAGCGGCCCAGCGAAGGCGGCGAGGTGATCGACCTGATGGCGGCGCTGAAGGCGAGCCTGAGCAAATCGCAGGCCGCGGCGAAGAAGCCCGCCCGCGAGACGGCGCCGCGCAAGAGCGCCAAGCGCGCCGCGGAGCCCGCGGCCCCGATTCGACGTACCGCCAGGAAATGAGCGCCGTCGGCAAGGACAGCTTCACGCTGAAGGACATCGAAGGCACGTTCGGCGTCTCGCGCGGGACGGTGGCGAGCCTGACGCGCGCGGGCTTGCTCGAACCGGTCAAGGGCAGCCGCGGCGAGCGCCAGTATTCGTTCCAGGACGTGGTGTTGATCCGCACCGCGGATTCGCTGAAGAAGGCCAATGTCCCGCCGCGCCGCGTCACCCGCGCGTTGCAGCGCCTGAAGGCATGGTCGCAGGACCGGCCGCTGTCGGGCGTGCGAATCGCGGCGGTCGGCAATGGCGTGGTCGTCTCGGAAGCGCATCGCCAGTGGGAGGTGGAAACCGGCCAGCTGGTGATGGAACTGCAGCCGAGCCGGTCGCAGCCGGGCGCGGTGCTGTCGATCCAGTCGGCGAGGAAGTCGGACAACTGCGCCGAGGACCGCGCCAATGATGGGACCGATGCCGGCACCGACGCGGGCACGTGGTTCCAGCTCGGCTGCCAGCTCGAAGCGCAGGACATGCGCAAGGCCGAGCAGGCCTACCGCCGCGCGATTGCGATCGCGCCCGACTACGCCGACCCCTATCTGAACCTAGGCTGCCTGCTGACGGAAGCCGGGCGCGTGCAGGAGGCCGAAGCGCTGTATCGGGACGCGGTCGCCGCCATCGGCGATGAGCCGCTGCTCCACTTCAACCTCGGCGTCACGCTCGAGGATCTGGAGCGATACGAGGACGCGCTGCGCAGCTATCACCGCTGCATCGATATCGCGCCCGACATGGCCGACGCGCATTTCAACGCGGCCCGCCTGCACGAGCAACTGGGCGACGCGCATCGCGCGATCCGGCACTTCAATCAGTACCGGAAGTACTGCCGCTGAAGCCCTGTCGCGCACGCTTGGTGCGCCGCAAGGTTGAGACTTCTCAACGGCTATGGGATACTTGCCCTGCTTTCGCCCCTTTTTTCAGGGCCGATGGAGCAAACGCTCCACCGAAAGCCCGCCATTCGCGCCTGCGTCTGGCCAATCTTCCTTCCTTCAAATTCGCGACCGAATGCAAACCGTCCTGCGCCGCACCGCCCTTTTCCAGCATGCCCTGCATGCTGTGGCGGCACGCGCGTACGGCGACGCTTGCGGCTTTGCCGCGCGTCAGGCCATGGTCGCCCGCACATCCCATATTCCCGCCGTGCTTCTCTCAGCCGTGCGGGGAGCCAGGGACTAAGCCACACCACAGTCCCACACCGGTCTCCCTGGCACGGCACATTGCCCGGGGATCGCCATCCATCGATGGCGGTCCACTGTTCAACGTGCAAATGGGAGAGCGCATGTCCGCCAAGACCAAAAAATCCGCCGCCGTCTATTACCGCGCCGTGCTCGCCATGGCCGGGATTGCCGCGCTTTATCTGGCGGTTGAATTTCTCGTGCTGAATCCGCTGTAGGCGGTTTGGGCGTGTTGCCCTCTCCCCCCCAGCCCCTCTCCCGCAGGCGGGAGAGGGGAGCAGGCCATCGGCACGCAGGAATGCAGTCGCGATCCCGGGCTCCCTCTGCCGCTCGCGGGCGCGGGAAGTCATCAGCCGACACGCAAGCCTTGATACCGCGCCGGCCTGCCCTCTCCCGCTTGCGGGAGAGGGTTGGGGAGAGGGCAACCCCCATCGCCCACAGCACGCCAGCCTCCCTTTCACCGACTACCGAGATCCCGATGTCCATGGAACTCACCCAGAATTTCGTCAAGGCGAAACGCCCCTGCGCCGACGGCTACAAATGGTTCCTGCGCAACCGGCATGACGGCAGCGACTACCAGCGGCTGCTCGATGCGCTGGTCGATGCCGGCCGCGTCGGCGACGCATGCTGGCTGCTGGACCAGTTCGGTCCCACCGATGCCGTGCTGACGCTCGATGCGCTGAACGCCGGCGCGCTGGTCTTCGCCGGCACGCTGGTCGTGCGCGGTGCCATCGATGTCGATTCCGTGGTCCGGGCCGGACGCACGATCCGCGTCGGCGGCGGCATTCGCGCCGGCACCGCGATCATCGCCGGTGAAGATATCGATTGCGCGGGCAATTTGTACAGCGGCGGCGCGATCGAAGCCGGCGGCGACATCAAGGCCGCGTGGGGCATCGACGTCGCGACCTTTCTCGATGCCAAGGGCAGCGTGCGCGCGGGCTGGGACATCAGCGCGGGCGAGCATATTCACGTCGGCCGCAATCTGCGCGCGGGCGACAGCATCGCCGCGCAGCACGCGATCCGCTGCGGCGGCACGCTGAAGGCCGACGGCGATCTGCAAGGCCACGGCATCAGTGCCGGCCAGGGCATCGAGGCCGGCGGCACGATCCGCAGCAGCCACCATATCGAAGCCGGCTGGGGCATCAAGGCAAGCGGGTCGATCGTCGCCGATAGCGCGATCAAGGCCGGCGAAGGCGTGCAGACCGACGAAGAGATCGTCACCGGACCGGGATACGGCATTCATGCGGGACTGAACGTGCGGATCGATATCTGGGACGTCAGCGCGCGCATCGTTGCCCGCACCAAGCCGCAGAACCTGGTCAGCGGCGCCTGGCAGACCGGTTGACCGCCGCCATGTCATCGATGCTGGCTCACGCGGCGTTCGGCGCCGTTGCATGGCGCGGTTCCCCGCGCCGGCGGCACGCAAGCCGTCCTGCCCTCGCCCGCCTGCTGCGCGCCATCGAGCTGCGCATCGACGTCGAGCACGCGCCCGACACGCTCGAGGCCGAATTGCAGGCGCTGTACGACCGGCTCTACCAGCCCGGCGACTGCCTGCACGACATCGCGGCAACACCGTCCGCGCTGCCCGGCCTGGTCGTGCGCTACCGCGAAGCGGATGGCGAGTACTACTTCTATGTCGAAGATACGGTGCGGCGCCGCCTGGCTGGCTATACCGTCTTCAACCGGCTGGTCGAACTGGACCGCCGCGCCGACCGCCATCTGCGCGCACCGCATTCGAAGTTCGCCCCGCCCTACCAGCGCCGCGGCCTGGCCTCGGCGATCTATCGCTCGTATCTGGACGCGGGACACTGCCTGATCACCGGCGCACGGCAATCGCCCGGCGCGCATGCGCTATGGGAGGCCCTGGCGCACAACTACGAGCGCGGCTATGTCGATCTGCGCAGCAAGACGCTGTGCTATCTGGGGCCGGAGGTCTGCGAATCGGTGCTCAGCGATCTGCATACCCGGATGGTGCTGCTGGGAAGAGGATGGACAATTCCGGCGCTGGCTTCTGCGACCGGGATGGTGATGTAAACGAAGAAAGGCCAGCGCACTTCCGTACGCTGGCCCTTCCCTGGCGCTGCAGGATCAGCCCTTCGCGCCCATCACGCCGGCGATCGCCTTCGCGACCACCGCCACGTTGCCGTGGTTCAGGCCGGCGACGCACATGCGGCCCGAGCGCACCAGATAGACGCCATGCTCGGTGCGCAGCGTATCGACCTGCTCGGCCGACAGGCCGGTGTAGGTGAACATGCCGCGCTGCGCAAGATAGCGCGACAGGTCCGCACCGCCGGCCAGGCGCTGCAGATTGTCGTGGATTGCCGTGCGCATCGCCGCGATGCGGTCGCGCATGGCGGCCAGCTCGGCCTCCCACGACTGGCGCAGCGCCGGGGTCGTCAGCACCTTGCCGACGATGCGCGCGCCGTGCGTCGGCGGGTTGCTGTAGTTGGCGCGCACCGCGCCGGTCAGCTGGCCCAGCACGCGGCCGGCTTCCTCGGCGTTCGCGCAGACCACCGACAGGCCGCCGCAGCGCTCGCCGTACAGCGAGAAGTTCTTCGAGAACGAATTGGCCACCAGGCACGGCACGCCTTCGCGCACGAGCTCATGGATCACGAAGGCATCGTCGTCCAGGCTGGTGCCGAAGCCCTGGTAGGCCATGTCGACGAACGGCAGCAGGCCGCGCGACTTGAACACGGCGATGACCTCGCGCCATTGCGATTCGTTCAGGTCCACGCCGGTCGGGTTGTGGCAGCAGGCGTGCAGCAGCACCACATGACCCTTCGGCACCTGGCGCAGCGCGTCGATCATCGCGTCGAAGCGCAGGCCGCCGGTGGCGTCGTCATAGTAGGGATAGCTGTTGACCTGGAAGCCGGCGCGCTCGAACACCACGCGATGGTTGTCCCAGCTCGGATCGCTGATCCACACCTGCGCCTCGGGGAAATAGCGCTTCAGGAAGTCGGCGCCGACGCGCAGCGCGCCCGAGCCGCCCAGCGTCTGGATCGTGGCCACACGGTTCTCGGCCAGCGCGGCGCTGTCCGCGCCGAATACCAGCTGCTGCACGGCCTGGCGATAGCCGGGGATGCCGGCCATCGGCAGATACGGGCGCGGCCCCTGGTCGGCGACCAGCGCGGCTTCGGCCTCGCGCACCGCGGCCATCAGCGGCAGGCGGCCTGCGTCGTCGAAGCAGACGCCGATCGTCAGGTTGACCTTGTCCTGACGCGGGTCTTGCGCGAAGTTCTCGTTCAGGGACAGGATGGGGTCGCCGGGGTAGGCGTCGATATGAGCAAACATGAAAACCTCAGGCCAGATTTGAGACCGATCCAAATTCAGTGATGACGCGCGGCGTGGCGAGCGGCGCGGGGGCGCCGCATCGCATTGCCGTCACCGCCATTACTGGTTCAGCGTACCGGCGCGCCTTGCGGCAGCGCTTGCGCGGCGTCCTTGTTCCGCAGCCGGTAGCACACTGCCAGCACGCCCAGCCATACCGGGATCAGATAGACCGAGAGGCGCAGGTCCGGCGTCAGGTACATGATCACCAGGATGCCGGCCATGAAGACCAGGCACAGGTAATTGGTCAGCGGGTAGCCGAAGCTCTGGAAGCGCGTGGTCACGCCGGCGCTGCGCTTGTGGGCGCGGAACTTCAGATGGATCACGCTGATCATCGCCCAGTTGATGATCAGGGCCGACACCACCAGGCCCATCAGCAGCTGAAACGCCTTGCCCGGGATCAGGTAGTTGATCAGCACGCAGACCGCCGTGGCAGCCGCCGAGGCGCCCAGCGCCACGACCGGAATACCGCGCCGATTGACCTTCAGCAGTGCCTTGGGCGCATTGCCCTGGCGCGCCAGGCCGAACAACATGCGGCTGTTGCAGTAAACGCCGCTATTGTAGACCGACAGCGCCGCGGTCAGCACCACCACGTTCAGCACGTTGGCGACCCAGTTGCTGTTCAGCGCATGGAAGATCAGCACGAACGGGCTGCCGCCGCTGGCGACGTTTTCCCACGGGTACAGCGACAGCAGCACGCCGAGCGCGCCGACATAGAAGATCAGGATGCGATAGATGACCTGGTTGGTCGCCTTCGGGATCGTCTTCTCGGGCGAATCGGCTTCGGCCGCGGTAATGCCCACGAGCTCGAGGCCGCCGAACGAGAACATGATCACCGCCATCGCCATCACCAGGCCGGACAGGCCGTTCGGGAAGAAGCCGCCGTGCTGCCACAGGTTGGCCACCGTGGCCTGCGGGCCAGCCTCGCCGGACACCAGCAGATAGCCGCCGAAGCCGATCATGCCGATGATCGCCGCGACCTTGATGATCGAGAACCAGAACTCGGCCTCGCCGAAGGACTTGACGCTGGCCAGATTGACCGCGTTGATGATCAGGAAGAAGGCCAGCGCCGACACCCAGGTCGGAATCTCGGGCCACCAGTACTGGACGTAGATGCCGACCGCCGACAGCTCGGCCATGCTGACCAGGATATAGAGCACCCAGTAGTTCCAGCCCGACATGAAGCCGGCGAAATTGCCGTAGTACTTGTTGGCGAAATAGCTGAAGGAGCCCGCCACCGGCTCGTCGACCACCATTTCGCCGAGCTGGCGCATGATGAAAAAGGCGACGATGCCGGCAATGGCATAGCCCAGCAATACCGAGGGGCCGGCCATCTTGATGGTCTGGGCGATGCCCAGGAACAGGCCCGTGCCGATGGCACCGCCCAGCGCGATCAGCTGGATGTGCCGGTTCTTCAGGCCGCGGTGGAGCGCGCGGTCCGTATTGTCTGCATGCATGAAGTGTTTCCTCTACCCATTCTTTTGGAATGATAGCCGGGCGCCTCTATCGGACGGGCGCTTGTGGCTGTGCGCTGCCGCGGCGCGGGTAGCGCCGGGCAGTCGGTGGATATGACCCTGTGAATAGTCCCGACGCGATCGTCGGGCTCGCAGCCGATCCGTGGAATCAGACCGGCCCGACCGATCGATCAGACGATCAGACGGTCAGCACGCCCCGCTCGATCTGGTCGCGCTCGAGCGATTCGAACAGCGCCTTGAAGTTGCCTTCGCCGAAGCCTTCGTCGCCTTCGCGCTGGATGAACTCGAAGAACACGGGGCCGAGCAGCGGCTTCGAGAAGATCTGCAGCAGCAGGCGGCGCTGACCGCCTTCGGTGGTGCCGTCGAGCAGGATGCCGCGGGCCTGCAGCTGGTCGACCGGCTGGCCATGGCCGGGCAGGCGCTTGGCCAGGTTGTCGTAGTAGTACTGGTTCGGCGCGGTCGCCAGCGGCACGCCCGACAGTTGCAGGTTGTCGATGACCTCGATCAGGTTGTCGCACAGGAAGGCGATGTGCTGGATGCCTTCGCCGTTGAACTCCATCAGGAATTCCTCGATCTGGCCGCCGCCCTTCTGCGATTCCTCGTTCAGCGGAATGCGGATCTTGCCGTCCGGCGCGGTCATCGCCTTCGAGGTCAGGCCGGTGTACTCGCCCTTGATGTCGAAGTAGCGGATCTCGCGGAAGTTGAACAGCTTCTCGTAGAAGTCAGCCCAGTACGCCATGCGGCCACGGTAGACGTTGTGCGTCAGGTGGTCGATCAGCTTCAGGCCGTGGCCGACGGGGCGGCGGTCCACGCCTTCGACGAATTCGAAGTCGATGTCGTAGATGCTCTTGCCGTCTTCGAAGCGGTCGATCAGGTACAGCGGCGCGCCGCCGATGCCCTTGATCGCCGGCAGGCGCAGCTCCATCGGGCCGGTCGGGATCTCGATCGGCTGCGCGCCCAGCTCGAGCGCACGGGCGTAGGCCTTGTGCGAGTCCTTGACGCGGAACGCCATGCCGCAGGCGCTCGGGCCGTGCTCGGCGGCGAAGTACGCGGCCAGGCTGTTCGGCTCGCGATTGACGATGAAATTGACGTCGCCCTGGCGATACAGCACCACGTCCTTGGAGCGGTGGCGGGCCACCAGCGTGAAGCCCATCTGTTCGAACAGGGGCTCGAGCACGTTCGGCGTCGGCGAGGCGAATTCGACGAATTCAAAGCCCATCAGCTGCATCGGGTTGTCAAAGAGATCGCTCATATCGTCTTCTGGCAAGTGGGTTGTGGGTCCGGGATGCCGGGGCATCCCCCGGGGAAATATTATTTCGGCTTCGCATGCGTCCGGCGGCACTGGCGCGCGTCGGCCCCTCGGGGCCTCGGCATGTACCCGGGACAGTCGGCGGCATGCAGCGATGCGATGCAGTTTATATTTCGGGGCGCCAAATTGGATTTCGTTAAAACCACAGGGAAACCCTAGGATGTGAGATAACATTTCATCCATACGCGCCTTGGAGAAATAAAGATGCATTCGATCGAACTGGACCGTACCGACCGCCGCCTGCTGGACGTTTTGCAGGAGCACGGCCGCGCCTCCAACCTGGAACTGGCCGAGGCCATCAACCTGTCGCCGGCGCAGACTTTGCGGCGTCACCGGCGCCTGGAGGAAAGCGGCATCATCAAGCGCTACGAGGCGCGGCTCGACGGCGCCATGCTCGGCTTCGGCGTAGTGGCATTCATCCATGTGACGATGGAACGCGGCCATATCCGCGACCTGTCCAAGTTCAAGGGCCTGGTCACCGAGCTGGCCCAGATCCAGGAGTGCTTCTCCGTGACCGGCGATATCGATTACGTACTGAAGGTGGTCGCGCGGGATCTGAAGTCGCTGTCGGATTTCCTGCTCGATACGCTGATGCGGATTCCCGGCGTCAGCGGCGTTCGATCCAGTGTATGCCTTGACGAGATCAAGTGCACCAGTGCGATGCCGCTGGAGCTGTAGGCGGGCCCTCGGCCCCGATATCGGCGCCATGCCGCAATTTTCTGCCGCGACACAGGGTTAGCCCGAGCCGCAATCGCAACATCCTGTTGGGCGCCCCGCCATACACTGGGCGCCGACCGCATCGGCGCCGGCCGTCGGCGCCACGCAACGTATATCCAGGAGATCCGACATGGCATTCGACTTCCACGACAAGACCGTCCTCATCACCGGCGCGGCCGGCAACCTCGGCCGCGCCGTCGCCGACGCCTTTGCGCGTGCCGGCGCACGGCTGGTGCTGGTCGACCGCCCCGGTGTGAGCCCCGCCCTTCCCGCCGGCGAGCATCTCGCGGTAGAAGCGGACCTGCTGGACGCGGCCGCGGTCAAGCGCGCGGTCGAACAGGCGATCGGCAGCGCCAACCGTATCGACGTGGTGTGCAATCTGGCCGGTGGATTCGGCATGGGCCCGGTCGTCGGCGAAGGCGCGGATGCGCAGTGGGAGCGGATGTTCGACCTGAACCTGCGCACCGTGCTGAACGTGTCGCGCGCGGTGGTGCCGCACATGATCGCGGCCGGCGGCGGCAGGATCGTCAATGTCGGCGCGAACTCCGCCGCGCGGGGGCTCGCGCAGATGGGTGCCTACTGCGCGTCCAAGGACGCGCTGGCGCGGCTGACCGAGGCGCTGTCGGCCGAAGTGCGCGACCAGGGCATCCATGTCAACGCGGTGCTGCCCAGCGTGCTCGATACCCCGGAAAACCGTGCGGCGATGCCGGACGCCGACGCCTCGCGCTGGGTCGACCCCGCGGCGCTGGCCGACGCAATCCTGTTCCTGGCCTCGGACGCCGCCCGCGCGATTCACGGCGCGCTGCTGCCGGTGGTGAATCGGGCCTGAGGCCGGGCCCAGGCTTGCCTGGGGCGATGCAGTCGCCTGCGCCGCTTGCACCGCCGCGCCCTCTCCCCAGCCCTCTCCCGCAAGCGGGAGAGGGCCGCCCCGCGCGCCAACCGTCGCTACTTCAGCGGCCCGAAGCGCTCCTCGTACAGCGCCGCGACCCAATCGACGAACGCGCGTACCCGCGGCGCCAGCTGGCGCTGCGACGTGTACATGACCGAGATCGGCAGTTCCGGGCACGGCCAGTCCGCCAGCACCTGCACCAGCCGCCCCGCGCGCAGATGCTCCTCGAGACGGAAGCGCGGCACCTGGATCAGCCCGCAGCCGGCCAGGCCGGCCTGCGTATAGCACTCGGCGTCGCTGACGGTGATCCAGCCTCGCGGCAGGTATTCCACGACCTCGCCGTCGATCCGTACGGTGAACGGGTAGCGATAGTCGTGATTGCGCGAGAAAAAGCCCACGCCCTGGTGCTGCGCGAGCTCGTCGGGATGGCGCGGCGTGCCGTGCCGCTCCAGATAGGCCGGGCTGGCACAGATGATCTCGGGCAGATTGGCCAGGCGGCGCGCGACCAGCGACGATTCTCGCGGCACGCCGGCCCGCACCACGCAATCGATGCCCTCCCCGACCAGGTCGACCAGCCGGTCGCCGCTGCTGATCACCAGCTCGATATGCGGATAGCGCCGATGGAAGTCGTCGATCCGCGGCAGGATGATCATCGCCGCGTGGATGCCATGCAGATCGAGCCGCAGCGTGCCGCGCGGATCCGATACGTGGCTGCTCAGCGAGGTCTCCGCATTTTCGAGCTCGGCCAGCACGCGCTTGCTGCGCTCGTAGAACGCCTGGCCGTCGAGCGTCGGCCGCACCTGGCGCGTGGTCCGTTCCAGCAAGCGCACGCCGAGCCTGGCTTCCAGTTCCTTGATCGCATGCGTGGCGGTCGCGCGCGGAATATTGAGCGCGTTGGCGGCACCGGAGAAGGTGCCCAGTTCCACGATGCGGGTAAACAGTTGCAAGGCGTCGAAGCGGTCCATGCCGTTGGGATCGATCTGCATTGAAGGTCCGGCAGAATTAACAGATCGATCCGCGCCGCGTCAATCCCGCCATGCCAGCCTATGATCGGCGGCGCGCCGCCAGCAGGGCGTCCACCGACCAGCGCCCGCCGCCGCGCGCCGCCACCAGCAGGGCCACCGCGAGCAGCACCAGCGGGTACTCCATGCCCCGATCGATCCAGGCGAAATGCTGGCGGTGGATATAGCAGATCGCGATCATCTGCAGCGTCATCAGCGCGGCCAGCGGGCGGGTCAACGCCCCGGCGATCAGCATCGCGCCACCGAAGGTCTCGAGCACCGCCACCAGCCACGCCAGCACCGGCGCACCAGGCAGGTGCAGCACGTCCGCGATCAGCCGCGTCGCCCCGGCCATCGGGTCGGCCATCGAACCGTGGCTGGTGCCCAGCAGCTTCGGCACCCCGTGCGTCATCATCACGATGCCGAACACGGTCCGCATCAGCAGGTAGGCCAGCGGTTCGAGCCGGGAGGCCGGCAGGCTGGCAATGACGCCGCTGGGCGCCTGGGCATGCGAAGGAACTTGGTTGGACATGGAAGGCTCCTGGTTCAGGCGTTCGGTCGAGTCCGAGCGCGCGGGGGCAAGGTCAACGGCAGTTCGCGCAGCCTGGCGCCGGTCAGCTGGAACACCGCATTGGCAACCGCCGGCGCGATCGGCGGCGTGCCGGGCTCTCCGGCACCACCGGGACTCTCCGCACTGTCGACGATATGGACTTCGATTACCGGCATCTCGGCCATCCGCAGCGCCGGGTAGTCGTGGAAGTTGGATTCGCGCACCGCGCCGTCGACGATCGTCACGCGGCCATGCAGCGCCGCGCTGAGCCCGTAGACGATCGCGCTCTCCATCTGCGCGCGCACGTTGTCGGGATTCACCGCCACGCCGCAATCGATCGCGCAGACCACGCGATGGACGCGGATGGCGCCGTCCCGCACCGAGACTTCGACGGCCTGCGCCGCCACGCTGCCGAAGCACGCGTGCACGGCAATACCGTGCCCTCGACCGGCTTGGGGCCGACGCCCCCATCCGAAGCGCTGCGCGGCGAGTTCCAGCACGCGCCGATGGCGCGGTGCGTCCTTCAGCAGTCGGAGGCGATAGGCGACCGGGTCTTGTCCGCTGGCGTGCGCCAGTTCGTCGACCATCGACTCCATCGCAAAGGCCGCATGACTATGACCCACCGAACGCCAGTACCACACCGGCACCGCGGTGCGCGGGGAATGCGCGACGACGCGGTGCGCGGTGGCACCGAGCACATAGGGGGAGTCGACCACGCCCTCGACCGAGGTCGGATGCACGCCTTCGCGTTCGGGATGGTTGGACTGCCCGGCGATGCCGTGCCGCCACGCCAGTGGCCGGCCGTCGCGATCGAGGCCGACGCGGATCCGATGCACGAAGCCGGACCGGTAATAGCCGCCGCGGACATCGTCTTCACGCGACCACACGGTCTTGACCGGCGCGCCCGCGGCGCGGGCGACGTGCGTGGCCTCCGCGATGAAGTCCTGCACCGCCCGCCGCCCGAAACCGCCGCCCAAAAACGTGGTGTGGATCCGTACCTGCGCGGGCTCGACCCCGGCGATCTGCGCCACCGTGCGCTGCGCCAGCGTCTGCATCTGCGTGCCGACCCAGACATCGCAGCCGTCGGGCCCGAACCGCACGGTGCAATTGAGCGGCTCCATCGGGGTGTGCGCGAGATATGGCAGCCGGTACTCGGCCTCGACCGTGCGCCGCGCCTGCCCCATGCCGGCGTCGACATCGCCGGCCTCCAGCGCGATCGGCCCCGGCTCGCGCGCCAGCCTTGCGAAGTGTGCCATCAGCGCGGCGCTGCCCAGCGCCTTGTCGCCGCCCTGCCATTCGACCTTCAACGCATCGCGCCCACGCTTGGCGGCCCAGTAATGGTCCGCCAGCACGGCCACGCCGCTGGGCACTGCCAGCACCTGCCGGACGCCAGGCACGGCGCGCGCAGCGCTGTCGTCGAAGGAGACCAGCTTCGCGCCGAACATCGGCGCACGCGCGACCACCGCGGTCAGCAGGCCGTCCAGCTTGACGTCGATGCCGAAGCGGGCACGGCCGGTAATCTTGTCGGCGGCATCGAGGCGCCGTGCCCCCTTGCCGATCCACTTCCAATCGCCCGCGTTCTTCAAGCGCAGCGCCTCGGCGGCAGGCACCGGCAGTGCCGCGGCCTCGTGAACCAGTTCGCCATAGCGCAGCCGCCGGCCGTCATGCACGACCGCCCCACTGTCGGTGCGCAGCACGTCCACCGGGACCTGCCAGCGCACTGCCGCCGCCTGCACCAGCATCGCGCGTGCCGCGGCGCCGGCCTGCCGGTAGCGCAGGAATTCGCTGCGCACGCTGCGTGAGCCGACCGTGCCCTGCATGCCGCCGAGCATCGCAATGCCATAGGCCGGTGCAGCAGGAGCATGTTCGACGCGAATGCGGGTCCAGTCCGCATCGAGCTCTTCGGCGATCAGCAGCGCGAGCGAGGTCCAGACGCCCTGCCCCATCTCGGAATGCGCCAGCAATACCGTCACGCTGTCGTCGGCACCGATGCGGAGGAAGGCGTTGGGTGTCCACGGTGCCGGCTCCGCAGCCATGGCATCGTCGACGGCCCCATCCGCCAGCCGGCGCATCGACGGCACCGAAAATCCGATCACCAGCCCGCCGCCGAGCACCGCGCCGGCGGCCAGGAAACGGCGCCGCGAAACGTCGAGCGGGGCCTTCACGATGTCCGCTCCCGCGACAGCTTGGCGGCCCGGTGAACCGCCGCGCGGATGCGCTGGTATGTCCCGCAGCGGCACAGGTTGCCCGACATCGCCGCGTCGATGTCCGCGTCCGTCGGCGCGGGGTTCTGACGCAGCAGCGCCGACGCCGACATGATCTGACCCGACTGGCAATAGCCGCACTGCACCACGTCCAGCTCGGCCCAGGCCCGCTGCACCGGGTGATCGCCGCCCGCGGACAGTCCCTCGATGGTGGTGATCCGCGCTCCTTGCACCGCCGAGATCGGCAACACGCAGCTGCGCTGCGCCACGCCGTCGACGTGAACGGTGCAAGCACCGCACTGCGCCATCCCGCAACCAAACTTGGTCCCGGTCAGGCCGGCCACGTCTCTGAGGACCCAAAGGAGGGGCATGTCCGGGTCGACCTGCAGGTCGTGCTCGGTGTCGTTGATCGTCAGCTTCATGATTCCGTTCTCCGCCGCGGCACCCTGCCGTCGTTGGCGCATTCTGTCGGCTGCGCCGCGGGCCCACAATCCGGCTGCCGTTGCCAGGTCTATTCAATGGAGACGAACAATGGCGAGCGGCCCTCGGATGACGCCGATATCAGGAAACGGATATGGGAGATGCCGCCGGCGATCGCCAGCGGCTTGCACAGAAGGAAGACGGAGGGCCTTCGCGCTCAGGCCGGGTGGGACACCGCCGCGGCCGCCAGAGCCTCATCGCGCCGGTGTGCCAGGCGATACAACACCGGCAGCACCAGCAGCGTCAGCGCCGTCGATGACAGGATGCCGCCGATCACCACGGTGGCCAGCGGCCGTTGGACCTCGGCGCCGGTGCCGGTCGCGATCGCCATCGGCACGAAACCGAGCGAGGCGACCAGTGCCGTCATCAGTACCGGCCGCAGCCGCGTCAGCGCGCCGAGCCGGATCGCCTCGTCGAGGGGCTTGCCGTCTTCGCGCAGCTTGCGGATGAACGACAGCATCACCAGTCCATTCAGTACCGCGACGCCCGACAGCGCGATAAAGCCGACCGCCGCCGTGATCGACAGCGGCAGGCCGCGCAGCCACAACGCGAGGATGCCGCCCGTCAGCGCGAACGGGATGCCCGTAAACACCAGCATGCCGTCCTTGATGTTGTTGAACATGACGAACAGCAGCACGAACACCAGCAGCAAGGCCACAGGCACGACGATCTGCAAGCGTTCCGTGGCGGAGCGCAACTGTTCGTAGGTACCGCCCCAGCTCATCCAATAGCCGGTGGGCATCCTCACCGCGCTGTCGATCGCCGCCTGCGCCTCGGGCACGAAGCTGCCGATGTCGCGGCCCCGGACATTGGCGCTGACGACGACGCGCCGCTTGCCGTTCTCGCGCGATATCTGGTTGGGCCCCGGCGAGATCTCCAGCGTGGCGACCTCGGCCAGCGGGATATAGCTGACCCGCGCGTCGGCCCCGCCGCCCTTCGGCAACGCGATCGGCAGCCGGCGCAGCGCCTCGATGTCCTGCCGGACCGCATCGGGCAGGCGCACGATGATGTCGAACCGCCGATCGCCCTGATAGAAGATGCCGGCCTCCTTGCCGCCGATCGCAATCGCCACGGCGTCCTGGATATCGCTCAGGTTGAGCCCGTAGCGCGCCGCCTTGTGGCGGTCGATGTCGACGGTCAGCATCGGCAGCCCGGTGGTTTGCTCGACCTTGACCTCGGACGCGCCCGGCACGTTGCGCAGCACTGCCGCGATGCGCTCGCCCGTCTGGTCGAGCACCGCCTGATCGTCGCCGAACACCTTGACCGCCACGTCGGACCGGACACCCGAGATCAGCTCGTTGAAGCGCAGCTGGATCGGCTGCGAGAACTCGTAGCGGTTGCCCGGCAGCTTCGCCACCTCCGCCTGCATCGCTTCGAGCAGCGCCTCCCGGGTCCTGACCGGCTTGGGCCACTCCGATTGGGGCTTCAGCATGATGTAGCCATCGGAGATATTGGGCGGCATCGGGTCGGACGCCACCTCCGCGGTGCCGGTACGCGCAAACACGCGCTCGATCTCGGGGAATTTCACCATCAGCGTCGTTTCGAGCTGCTTCTGCATCTCGACCGACTGCGACAGGCTGGTGCCCGGGATCCGCAGGGCCTGGATGGCAATATCGCCTTCGTTCAGGTTCGGGATGAACTCGCTGCCCAGGCGCGACGCGATGGCCAGGCACAGCACGACGGCGACGCCGGCAAAGGTCAGCACGACCGGCGCGTTCGCCAGCGACCGCTCCAGCCAGTCCGCATAGCGCTGCTTCGCCCATGCCATCAGCCGGTTTTCCTTCTCGGCGATGCGCTCGCCGATGAACAGCGCAACGGCGGCGGGCACGAAGGTCACCGACAACAGCATCGCGCCCAGCAAGGCCAGCACCACGGTGAAGGCCATCGGATGGAACATCTTGCCTTCCACGCCGGTCAGCGCAAAGATCGGCAGATAGACGATCATGATGATCAGCTGGCCGAACAGCAGCGGCCGCCGTGCCTCGCGCGCGGCGGCGAACACTTCTTCGAAGCGTTCGGAGCGCGTCAGCGGCCTGCCTCGATGCGCCTGCGCATGGGACAGCCGCCGCACGCAGTTCTCGACGATCACCACCGCGCCGTCGACGATGATGCCGAAGTCCAGTGCGCCCAGGCTCATCAGGTTCGCGCTGATCCGGTAGCTCACCATGCCGGTGAAGGTGAACAGCATCGACAACGGAATCACCAGCGCCGTGATGATCGCCGCGCGGATATTGCCGAGGAACAGGAACAGCACGACGATCACCAGCACCGCGCCCTCTAGCAGGTTCTTCTTGACGGTGGCGATCGCCTTGTCGACCAGCCGGGTCCGATCGTAGACCGGCACGATGCTGACGCCCTTCGGCAAGGTGCGGTTGATCGCCTCGACCCGCTCGCCGACCGCCTGCGCCACCGCGCGGCTGTTCTCGCCCATCAGCATGAAGACGGTGCCGAGCACCACCTCCTTGCCGTTCTCGGTGGCGGCGCCGCTGCGCAGCTCCCTGCCGATGCCGACCTCGGCGATATCGCGCACGCGAATCGGTTGTCCTTGCGCGCTGCCGACGATCACTTCGCCGATCTCGGCCTCGCTGCGGACCTGCCCCGGGGCGCGCACCAAATACTGCTCGCCGCTGCGCTCGATATAGCCGGCCCCGACATTGTCGTTGTTGCGATAGAGCGCGCTGACGACGTCGGCCAGCGTCAAGCCGTACGAGGCCAGCTTCTCCAGGCTCGGCGCGACCAGGTATTCCTTGTCGAAGCCGCCGATCGAGTTGACCTCGGTGACACCCGGCACATTGCGCAGTTGCGGCTTGACGACCCAGTCCTGCAGCTCGCGCAGATCGGTCGGCGTGTAGGGCGAACCGTCCGGCTTGCGCGCGCCCTCCTTGGCCTCGACGGTCCACAGATAGATTTCGCCCAACCCCGTGGAGATCGGGCCCATGGCCGGCGACACGCCGGCGGGCAGCCTTTCCTTTGCCTCCTGGATCCGCTGGTTGACCAGCTGGCGCGCGAAATGGATGTCCGTGCCTTCGTTGAAGATCACGGTGACCTGCGACAGCCCGTAGCGCGACAGCGAACGGGTCTGCTCGAGGCCCGGCAGGCCCGCCATGGCGGTCTCGATCGGATAGGTGATCCGCTGCTCGGTCTCCAGCGGCGAATAGCCGGGCGCCGAGGTATTGATCTGGACCTGGACGTTGGTGATGTCGGGCACGGCGTCGATCGGCAGGCGCGTGTAGCTGTACGCGCCCAATGCCGCCATGCCAAGCACCGCGAGCAGCACCAACCAGCGCTGTGCGATGGCGAAACGGATGACACGTTCGAACATGGCGATCTCCGGTGTCAGTGCTGGTGCCCGGCAGCGTCCTTGCCGAGATCGGACTTCAGCACGAAGCTGTTGCGCGCGGCATAGCGCGTGCCAGGGCGAAGGCCTTCGCGGATTTCGACCAGTTGGCCATCGCTGCGTCCGGGCACGACGCGCTGCGCGACAAAGCCCTTCGGACCGGCAACGAAGACCACGCTGTTGCCGTCGACGTCCTGCACCGCATCGGCCTGTACCGCGACCGGTACCGTAGCCTTGTCGGTCAGCACCTCGACGGTGACGAACAGCCCTGGCCGCCAGGCCAGGTTCGGGTTCTTCAGCGTGACGCGCGCCTTGGCCGTGCGGGTCTGCTCGCCCAACAGCGAGCCGACATACGAGACCTTCCCTTCCGCCTTGCCGTCCGACGCGGCCGAGCGGATCAGCGCGGTCTCGCCGACCCGTACGCGCTCCAGGTCCCTGGCCGAGACGACGAACTCGGCCCAGACCGTCGATAGATCCGAGATCGTGAAGATATTGGCGTTGTCGGCCACCGCCTCGCCCAGCGCCAGATGCTTCTCGACGATGACGCCGTCGAAGGGCGCGCGCAGCTCGAACTGATTGAGCCGCGCCGACGAGGCCTTCGCACCGACCGCGGTCAGCTTCTGCTGCGCATTCTGCACGGCGATGCGGGCCTCCTCCAGCGCCGCCTTGGCCTGCAGATAGTCCTGCTCGGCGGAGATCTTCTCCTCCCACAGCTTGCGTTCGCGCTGATAGGTCGCGCTGGCCAGCTCCATGCGGCGTTGCGCGGCCAGCAGTTCGCTGCGCTGATCCGACAGCGCGGTGCTGGCGATCACCGCCAGCAATTGCCCCTTCGTGACCCGCTCGCCCAGCGTGGCCGGCACGCTTTCGGCAACGCCAGCCAGACGCGGCACCACATGCGCGGTGCGGTCCTCGTTGAAGCGGATTTCGCCGGGAAACTGCAGGCCCGACTGGATCGTCGCAGGGCCTGCGGTCTCGATGGTGATGCCGGCGCGCTGGATCTGTTCGTCGGTCAGCGCGATCGGGGCATCGTGGTCGGCATGCTTGTCGGCTGCCGCGGTTGCGGCTGGGGTTGCCGCCGCTGTGGATGCCTGCTCGCCACCATGTCCATGCCCGTCGCCATGGGCGTCGTGCGTGTCCATGCCGGCGCGGCCGGACAGCAGCACGGCAGCCGTCGCCAGCGTACCGACCGCGAGAATGGCCGCGATGGCGGCCTTTTGCTTCGATGTGATTGCCATGATCGAAATCGGTCCTGGTTAGCGTCCGACGATGCGGTCGATGGTGGTGGCCGCCTGATAGGCGCGGGCCAGCACGCCGAGATAGCGAATGCGCGCCTGGAACAGCGTCCTCTGGGCGTCGAGCACGTTCAGGAAGTCGAACTTGCCGGCTTCGAAGCCACGCGTCGCGGCGTCGTAGGCACGCTCGGCCGCGGGCAGTACCGTTTCCTTCAGCGCCTGTGCCGAGCTGCGCGATACGGCCAGCTGGTTGCTCGCCTGTTGCAGTTCGTTGGCCAGACGGATCCGGTTGGCCAGGAATTCGTCCGCGGCCTTGTCGGCGCGCCGGATCGATTCGTATAGATTGCCCTGGTTGCGGTCGAACAGCGGCAGCGGTATCGCCACGCCGAGCACCGGCATGGTCCGATTGGCCTCGTTGTCGCGCTTGGTGCCGACGCTGACGGTGATGTCCGGATAGCGGCGGCTGCGTTCTACGTCGACCAGCGCCTGCCGGCGGCTCACTTCGAGACGGCTTGCCAGCAGCAGCGGCGAGTCGTCGAGCGCGGCCAGCAACTGCGCCGGCGCGGGACGCGACGGCAGCGCATCGAGGTCGCCGCGGACTTCGGTGAATTGTGGCGAGGCATTGCCCCACAGCGCGGCCAGCGCCTGCCGGGACGACTGCAGTTCCGCCGTGGCGTCGGCCAGTTCGAGCTCGGCATTGGCCTGCTCCACCGCGGCGCGCGTCTCCTCCAGCGGCGAGACCTTGCCCGCGGCGACGCGCCGTGCCGCGGCATCGGCGCCCTTGCGCGCGATATCGACCGAGGCGGCGGCCAGCCGTACGCGCTCCTGGGCCACCGCCACGCCAAAGAAGGCGGCGATCACGGTCGCACGCAGATCGGCCTGCGTGCTGCGCCATTGCGCCTGGGCGACGTCGCGGCCCCGCTCCGCTGCCGATAGTCGTGCGGCACGTTTGCCGCCCAGTTCGATTGGCAGATTCAGTTGAGCCGTGGTGGTGCGGGATTCGCGCCGCGTGTCCTCCATGGCAACCGCCACTTCGGGATTGGGAATGGTCCGCGCCTGCCGGATCGCGCCTTCGGTGGCGTCGATCTCCCTTGCCGCGGCGGAAAGAGAGAAATTGCCGGCCGCGGCCAGCGCCAGCGCTGTCTCCAGCGTCAGCGGCTCAGCGGCCTCGCTTGGCCGCGCGGAAGCTTCGATCGCGGGCAGCGGTGGTTGCGGATATGGCTGCTGGAATGGCTGTGGGTATGGCTGTGCCCCAGCCCGGCCGGGGCCGAAGAGAATGGCCGCCATGCACAGCGGCACGATGTATCGTCGCATCGAATTGCACCTGGAAAAGACACCAAGGGAATTCGGCGAGACGGGAAATCAGGAAGGAATCGATCCGGTCGTCTCGCCGCTCAAGCGAGACGAAGCCACTGCGGGCGATCGGGGGCGCGGGGATGGAGCGAGGTGTAGTGGAAATCGTGCGTCACCAGCACGGTCCGCGGCAGCCGCAACACCGGCACGTCGGTCGGTTCGGGACGCGCGAACGGCAGCGAGGCCAGATGGCAGGTGCCGCAGTCGGCATCGAACAGGCCTGCGGCGTCAGTGTCCTTGGCGGCGTCGGCCTTGGCGCTGGCCTTGTTATCGGCCTTGTTGTCAGCCTGGAAGCTGGTGCTGCCCTCGCCGCGATGTTGATGCTGATGATGGCCCAGGTGCCATTGCGCCGCCGGCCGCTGTTCGTGCCCGCAATAGGCGGCGGCCGCTGCCCAGACGGACTGGAGCGGCAACAGCATGACCAGCAGGATCAGGAAAAACCGGCGCATCGCGAACAGGATCTTGGGGCGGCTCGCCGCCGGCAATGAATGCCGGTCAGCACGATGGACGGGCCGCGCGCCGCACAGTGTACCGCAAGCGCCAACCTGTCGTCCCCGCGCATGCGGGGACCCAGTGGCTTTGATCTACCGTCGAACGAGAGTCGCTGGGTCCCCGCCTTCGCGGGGACGACAGCGTTTTGACGCTCGACTGGCCGATCCCCCGTCGTCCCCGCGCATGCGGGGACCCAGTGGCTTTGATCTACCGTCGAGCGAGAGTCGCTGGGTCCCCGCCTTCGCGGGGACGACAGGATTTAACGCTCGACTGCCGATCCCCCGTCGTCCCCGCGCATGCGGGGACCCAGTGGCTTTGATCTACCGTCGAACGAGAGTCACTGGGTCCCCGCCTTCGCGGGGACGACGGGGTTTCCATTGCGCAGGGTCAGAGCCGCGCGTCGGGATCGCCGTGGGCAGCCCAGGCGCGCAGCTTGCCAAGAAAGATATCGACGACCCTGGCCGCGTTGCCATCGGAGAAGCCGGCGCTGTGCGGCGTCACGATGACGTTGGGCATGTCCCACAGCGGCGAATCCGTTGGCAGGGGCTCGTGGGCGAACACATCGAGATAGGCGCCGGCCAGCCTGCCCTCGCGCAGCGCCGCGATCAGGGCCGGCTCGTCGACGACTTCGCCGCGTGCGACGTTGACGAGGTGCGCGCCCTGCGGCAGCCGGGCCAGCGCTTCGGCGCCGATCAGGCCGCGGGTGTCTTCGGTCAATGGACATGCCAGCACCAGCCAGTCGGTGCGCGGCAGCACCTCGCCAAGCGTCCGGTATGTCACGGTCTGATAATCCGGGCCGGCGGAGTCGGGACGTTGCCGCACCGCCACCACGCGCATGCCCAGCGCGTGCAGCACCGCGCCGATCTGCTGGCCGATCGGTCCCCAGCCGACGATGGCCGCCGTCTGGCCATGCAGATCGCGCGGCATGCCGGTCGCAATCAGCGGCACCCATTGCCGTTCGCGCTGCGCCGCCAGCATCCGCGGGAAATGTCGAGCCAGCGCCAGCAACCCGGCCAGAGCAGTCTGCGCCACCACGCTGGCATTGGCCCCCGATGACGTGGTGACCTTGACCCCGCGTTCGCGCAACTGGACATAGACCGGGCGGTCGGCGCCGGCGGAATGCACATGGGTCCAGCGCAGCGACGGCGCTTCCAGCAGTGCGGTATAGAAGCGCTGCGTCGACGGCAATACCTCGTGCTTGGTCGACAGGCCAGTGACATCGCGCGAGACGAACGCGATATCGGCATCGATCGCGTGGGTATCGTCGATGGCGGGCGCCAGCACCGCGGTCCACGGACGGTCCTGCAGCACCGCGGCGATGGCGTCGCCATGGGCCCGCAGGGCCGGCTCGGACAACAGGATGCGCAAGGGCGCGGGACGCGAGGAAACGGTCATGGTGTCGAGATATCCAGCCAGGGCGTCAGTCTACCGAAGCGCCCGAGGCGCGCACGACGGCCTTCCACTTCTCGTATTCGGCGCGCGTGAACTTGCCGAACTGCTGCGGCGAGCCGCCGACCGGATCGGCGCCCTCACGGATCATCTGTGCCTGCAGCGACGGCAGCACCTCGTTGACCGCCTGGTTGATCTTCATCACGACGTCCTGCGGCGTGCCCTTGGGCGCGAAGAAGCCGAACCACGAGCCGGCCTCGAAGCCGGGGAAGCCCTTCTCCGCGACCGTCGGCAGGTCGGGCAGCGAGCGCGAACGCCTGGCGCTGGTCACCGCGAGCGCACGCAGCTTGCCGCTCTGGATATGCGAGATCACGGACGGGATGGTCGCGAACATGAACTGCACGCGGGCGGACAGCAGGTCGTTCAGCGCATCGGCGCCCTTGTAGGGAATATGCGTGGCCGGCGCGCCGACCCGCTCGGTCAGCATGAAGCCCGACAGATGCGACGACGTGCCGACGCCGGTCGAGCTGTAGTTGAGCTTGCCGGGATTGGCCTTCAGGTAGGCGACGAACTCGTCCAGGTTCTTGACCGGCAACGAGGGATGGACCACCAGCACGTTCGGCACATCGGCGATCTGCACGACCGGCACCAGATCGGTCAGCGGGTCGTAGCTGAGCCGCTTGTACAGCGTCTGGTTGATTGAGATCGGCCCGACCGAATTGACGAGTAACGTATAGCCGTCGGCCGGCGCGCGGACGACGAATTCCGTGCCGATATTGCCGCCGGCACCGGGACGGTTGTCGACGACGAACGACTGCTTGAAGCGCTGCGCCAGCTGCTGGCTCACATTGCGCGCCAGGATGTCGGTGGTGCCGCCCGGGGTAAAGGCCACGACCACACGCACCGGCTTGGTCGGATAGTCGGCCGCATGGACTTGCGGGGCAAGGGCCGCGGTGGCGGCGATCATCGCTGGCGCGATGGCTCGGACGAATGGGTTGGCGAAGCGGAACATGGATGTCTCCTCGTTGCTTGTTGTGTATGGTTGCCCGTTGCAGGTCACGGGTTTGAAGCGGTTGCGGCTCTCAGGCGGCAGCGGCTAGCCGGCCGCAGGGGCTGCCCTCTCCCCAACCCTCTCCCGCAAGCGGGAGAGGGAGCAGACCTGGGGCATTCGATGGGGCTGCCCTCTCCCCGGCCCTCTCCCGCAAGCGGGAGAGGGAGAAAACACGAGGCACAGGCGGCACGTTGAGGCGGCTCCCCTCTCCCGCTTGCGGGAGAGGGGTTGGGGGAGAGGGCAAGCGTGTCATCACGGAAAGCCGTAAAGCCGCGCCGGATTCGCGACCAGCACCCTTTCGCGCGCCGCCGCATCCGGCAGCCAGCGCGCCAGCAGGTTGAACAGCACGCCGTCGTCCGGCATCAGATGCGGCTCGAAGTAGTTGATATGCGGCCAGTCGGAACCCCAGACCACCTGGTCCGGATTGGCCTGCAGCAGCGCCGCGGCGAACGGGTCCACCTCGTAATAAGGCGCCCCGCCGGGGTTGAGCCGATCGGCGCCGGAGATCTTGGTCCACGCCGTGCCCTCGGCCAGCATTGCGCACAGCGCCTGGAAACCAGGGTCCGCAGCTCCGCGCGCGGTCGACATGCGGCCCATGTGGTCGACCACCAACGGCAAGCGAAGCGCTTTCAGCCGTGGGCCGAGTTCGACCAGGTCCGGCGCGTGAATCCAGATCTGCGCGTGCCAGCCGCGTTCGCGCAGGCGCGGCGCGATCGCCTCAAGCACATCGATGCCGACACCGTTGCGGTACACCGCATGGCCATCGACCTGATACAGGTTGATGCGAACGCCCCGCACGCCGGCCTCGTGCCAGGCATCGAGTTCGGTGTCCGTGGTATCGGCGGCCGGCACGGCGATCCCTCGCAGCCGCGCCGGATAGCGCCGCAGCGCGTCGAGGACCACGGCATTGCCGGCGCCGGTGCCGCTGGCGCTCGCGGTCACCAGCACGCCCCGCGACAGGCACAGCGCATCGAGATGCGCGATGAACGCCTCGGCCGGATAGGCCGCCGGCGTATAGCTGCGATCGTCAGCCAGCGGAAAGCGCTCGAACGGGCCGAAGACATGGGCGTGGCTGTCGCAGGCACCCGGCGGCGCCCGGAAGGCCGGCGGCGTGATGCGTTCGAGGACGGGGAGACAGGGGCGCGTCATCGCAGCGGCTCGCAATACAGAGAAATGCCGGCGCTCATTCGGCCGCCTTCAGCCGGCCCGCGGACGCCAGCGTCTGCGCTCGCGCGTCCTCACGCTGCAGCAGCGTCGACAGTTCCTGCGGCGACGACGGATGAGCCACGCTTCCGACCGTCAGCAAGCGGCTCTTCACCGCGCCTTCCGCCAGGGCCTTGCGCAACGCCGCATTGATGGTGTCGACCACCCCTGCTGGCGTGCCGGCCGGCGCCAGCAGTCCAGTCGCGGTGGTCGCATCGAAGTTGGCCAGGCCCGCCTCGCGCAGCGTCGGCACCTTGGGCAAGGCCCCATCGCGCTCGCGCGACATCACGGCCAGCGCGCGCAGCGCGCCCGACTGGATATGCGGCGCCGAGCTGGTCAGCTGGTCCACCACCATGTCGATCTGCCCGCCCATCAGGTCGACCAGCGCCGGCGCCGATCCCTTGTAGGGCACCTGATTGAGGCGAATGCCGGCCGCGTCTTCCAGTTGCAGCATCGCCATATGATTGGTCGTGCCGGGACCGGCATGGCCGGCCGCGAGCTTGCCCGCGTTGCCCTTGGCGTAGGCCAGCAGCGAATGGATATCGCCAAAGCGCTTGTCGCCGCCCTTGACCACCACCACCAGCGCGGTGGTCGACACCAGGCCGACCGGGTTGAAGCTGGCCAGCTTGAAGTTGGTTCGCGTCATGCGCGGCAGCACCACGATGGCGTTGGGCGTGGTGACCAGCAGCGTGCTGCCGTCGGGCTCGGCCCGCGACACCAGCGTGGCGCCGATCACGCCGCCGGCACCGGGCCGGTTGTCGACGATCACGTTGCGGCCCAGGCCCTGCTCCAGCGCCGGCGCGATCGCGCGCGCGACGACATCGAGATTGCCGCCGGGCGCAAACGGCACGACCAGGGTCACCGGCTTGTTGGACAGCGACTGCGCACGCGCGGCGCGCATCACCATCGGGGCGGCGCCAAGCGCCAGCATCTGCGCCAGCAGGCGTCTGCGGTTCATCGTGGTCTCCATCCTGCGAAGTGGTTCTTGTGGGGTGCGCGGCGCTCAGTCGCGGTAGCTCGGGTCGATCCGGTCGAGCTTGCGCAGCAGCGCCGGCCACTCCATCACGCCATAAGGCCGGCGCGTGCCGGGCTGATAGTTGTTCCAGGTGGCCTCGAGCACGTCCTGCCCGACCTGCCGCAGTGGCGTGTTGCACGACAGCGCGCCGATCTGCGCGCGGCAGGCCAGTTCGAGCCGGTGCATCCAGTTGAAGGCCTCGCCGACGGTATTGCCGACGGTCAGCGCGCCGTGATTGCGCAGGATCAGCGCCTCGCTGTTGCCCAGATCCTCGATCAGCGAGGCCTGCTCGGCGGTATCGAGCACCACGCCCTGGTAGTCGTGGTAGCCGATCTTCAGGAAGCGCATCGCGGTCTGCGTGATCGGCAGCAGCCCGCATTCCAGCGCCGACACCGCCATCGAGGCCCAGCTGTGGGTGTGGATCACGCAGGCGACTTCGGGGCGCGCCTCGTGCACGGCGCTGTGGATCACATAGCCAGCCTTGTTGATGCCGTAGTTCAACGCGCCGAAATCGGGCTTGGACAGGATGTTGCCGTCGTGATCGACCTTGATCAGGCTCGATGCGGTGATCTCCTCGTACATCATGCCGTAGGCGTTGATCAGGAAGGCGTTCTCCTCGTCGGGCACGCGCACCGAGATATGATTGGCCATCATGTCGGCCATGCCGTAGAGCTCCACCAGCCGGTAGCAGGCCGCCAGATCGACGCGGGCCTGCCATTCGGCGTCGCTGCAACGGTCGCGCATCGAGGGGATGTTCAACACGCCGGGTTTGGTCATGGTCTCTCTCTCCTTGTGTTCGTTCGTTCGTTCGCCGGGATCAGTCCGACCCCAGGGCCAGATCGCTGGGCCGGCGTTTTTCGATATGCCATTTCAGCAGCGCGGCGCTGCGATAGATGGCGTGCGCGAACTTGCCGTAGGGCAGCGTCAGGAACAGCGCCATCACGATGCCCAGATGGACGGCCAGCAGCGCCGCCATCGCGCCGGTATCGCGCCAGGCCAGCAGCGCCAGGCCGCTCGCGCTGGTCAGGAACAGCAGCGCGATGAAGCCGCGGTCCATCGGGCGCTGGTCCGGATCGCCGGTGCGCGGATCGCGCCGCAGGTTAAGCCACAACAGCCCCGCGGGCCCGATCAGCAGTCCGATGCCGCCCAGCGTGCCGAGCACGACCGGCAGGCTGGTATACGCGTACGGCGCATGCAGGCCCAGCGCATAGTGGTAGAACGTGGCCACCGTCGTCGCGGCAAAGCACAACATGAAGCCGTAGAACGTGAAATGGTGGAAGCGCCGGCGGGCCAGCGTGAAGGCGTCGTCCTCGTTGTTGCAGCCCTCGCCATGGCCGCCGTCGAGATAGCGCAGGCGCAGCGCGTCGCCGGCGGCGCCGGTGGCAGCCGCGGCGCGTGATTCTCCCGGCCGCGTGCCCGGTGAGACCTGCCGCCAGAACCGCGTCACGCCGACGCCGAGCGCGAGGATCGCGAATAGGAAGACGATGCCGAACATCGCCGCCAGCAGGTTGTGCGGGAAGATCGCGTAGAAATTGCCCGCCATCGGCGCGTGCCACAGGCCGCCGCCCATCGCCACCGCCATCAGCAGGAACAGCGCGAGGCCCGCGGCCAGCGCCAATGACGTGGCCAGCCCCGCGCGGCGGTACAAGCCGCCCAGTGCGGCCGGAAACGCGTAGTCGCCATAGGTCTGCACACGGACCTTGGCCATCGCCTGCGGAATATTGACGGCGAACTCATGCGGCGGCGCGTACTGGCACGCATGGAAGCAGGCGCCGCAGTTGTGGCACAGGTTCGACAGATAGTGGATGTCGGCCTTGCCGAACTCCAGCCGGCGCGTCATTGCCGGGAACACCGCGCAAAAGCCTTCGCAATAGCGGCAGGCATTGCAGATCTGCAGCGTTCGCGCGACTTCGTGTTCGTCGGCGGTCAGCGGCAGCGCGGCCTGCGCCAACGCCGCCGCCTCGCGCGTCAGCGCTTCAAGATGTTGCATGTTGCTGTTCCAGAGATTCGCTACGAACGGGCACGGTGGCGCCCCGTAGTGCGACGGCGGCCTGCGCGGCCTGGGTGCCGGCGATGCGGCCGAACGCGGTGCCGATCGACATGCCGACGCCGGCGGTATAGCCCTTGCCGAGCACGTTGCCCGCCATCATTTCGCCGGCCACGAACAGGTTGGCGCTCGGCTTGCCGCCGAAGTGCACCGCGGCCTTGTCGTCGACCTTCAGGCCGAGATAGGTAAAGGTGATGCCCGGCCGCAGCGCATAGCCGTAGAACGGCGGCGTGTCGATCGGACGGGCCCAGTGGGTCTTCGCCGGCGTCAGGCCCTCGGTATGGCAGTCATCGAGCACCGTGTGGTCGAAGGTGCCGACGCGGCAGGCCGCGTTGTAGTCGCCGACCGTGCGCATGAAGGTCGCCTCGTCCAGGCCCAGCTTGCGCGCCAGCTCGGGCAGCGTGCGGGCCGTGACGCCGGGAAAGACCGGTGGCATGAAACGGCCGATCGCCTTCGCATCGATGATCGAGTAGCCGATCTGCCCGGGCTGCTGCGCCACCAGGCGGCCCCAGATCGCATAGCGCTTGGGCCAGAAGTCCTCGCCTTCGTCGTAGAAGCGCTCGGCGTTGGCGTTGAGCACCACGCCCAGCGACACGCAGTCGATGCGCGTGCAGATGCCGCCGTCGTACAGCGGCGCCCGCGCGTCGATCGCCACGCAGTGCGATTGCGACGGATCGCCGATGGCGTCCGCGCCGGCGTCGATCATGTACTTGAGCAGCACGCCCTGATTGAAGCGCGTGCCGCGGATCAGGAAATTGTCGGCCGGCCATTCGCCGCGCTCGTTCTGGCCCCAGGCCTCGCGCAGCCACTCGCGGTTCGATTCGAAGCCGCCGGCCGCGAGCACGCAGGCGCGCGCTTCGATGCGTTCGCTGCCAATGCGGGCGGCAACGAAGCGGTCGCCGTCGAGCTCGATCGCGTCGACCGGTGCCTCGTAGCGGATCTGCACGCCGAGCCTCTCCGCGCTTCGGTAGTAGGCATTGACCAGCGCCTTGCCGCCGCCCATGAAGAAGGCATTGGTGCGCGCGACATGCAGCGCGCCCGACAGCGGCGGCTGGAAGCGGACGCCATGGCGGCGCATCCAGTCGCGGCAGTTCGACGACGCGCGGATCACCAGGCGGGCCAGGTGCTCGTCGGTGATGCCGCCGGTCACCTTCAGCAGGTCCTGCCAGTACTCCTCTTCGGGATAGGCGTCGACGAGCACGTCCTGCGGCGCGTCGTGCATGCAGCGCAGATTGCGCGTGTGCTGCGAATTGCCGCCGCGCCATTCGCGCGGCGCGGCCTCGAGCAGCAGCACGGAGGCGCCGGCTTCGCGCGCCATCAGCGCGGCGCACAGGGCGGCATTGCCGCCGCCAATGACCAGGACGTCGATCATGCGGCGTCCTTGAACGAGGGCATGGGGAAGAAAGGCACGGTTCGGTCGTATCGATGTTTGACGCGACTGTACCGATACCTTTGGGCGCTGCTAAGGCGCCGGACGGAATGGGGGCTTCACGAATCGTGAAGGGGTACGCCCGGGAGGCGCCCCCGGCCGTTCAGCGGCCGGCCTCGGCGCCCCGGAGGCGCGCCATGTACCGTCCCCGATATCCGCTGTTGGTCAGCTTTCCTCGACATTGTATTTGGCAGGACCGGACACTAAGCTCGTCGTACGCATGCATGTCGGCGCAAGCCCCGAGCGGCTTGCAACCCCCCACGACTCACTACGAAAGAGGAGTCGACGACATGAACATCCTACGGCGATGGCCCAGGATGGCGCTCGCATGCGCCATGCTTGCGGCCCTGACGGCATGCGGCGGCGGCCACGACGATGACGACGGCCCCGAAGCGGCACCGACCATCCAGCTGCTTTCCTCCTCCCCCGACCACGTGACCGGCGGCAACGCGTTGATCGATATCACCGTGCCGCGCCAGATCAAGCTGGACCGCCGCCCGCTGCGGATCGAGCTCAACGGCAACGACATCACGCGGGAATTCCGTCCGCTGCTGGACGACCTTCGCCATCTGCAGGCCGTCGTGACGGGTCTGCGCGACGGCGAGAACACGCTGACGGCCAAGATCGGCCGCGAAACGGCCACGCTGCGGATGACCAACTATCCGATCACCGGCCCGGTGATTTCGGGGCCGTGGCAGACGCCGTTCATCTGCCAGACCGAGAGCTTCGTGCTGCCGGACGGCTCGCGCCTCGGTCCACCGCTCGACGCCAACTGCAGCGTCGCCACGCGCGTGCACTACCTCTATCAGAAGAACACCGGCGGCGCGCTGGTGCCGATGCCGAGCACGACCTCGCTGCCCGCCGACGTCGCCAACACGACCACGCTCGATGGCCACACCGTGCCGTTCGTGGTACGCGTGGAAACCGGCACGGTCAATCGCGGCATCTATCAGAACGCGGTGCTGCACGATCCGACCAGGGAGTCGGCCCCCACCCCGCTGAAGCCGCCGAAGGCATGGAACAAACGGCTGATCGCGGTCGAGGGCTTCGGCTGTACGGGCGGCTGGTACATCCAGGGAGCGGCGCAGGGCAATATCTCGGTCGCCGGCTTCGACTTCACGCTGCTCAATGTCAGGCGGCTCGGCGAGGGCTACGCCACGTTCGCCAATACGCTGCAGCACGCGTCGAACAACTGCAACGCGGTGCTGGCCAGCGAGGCGGCGATGATGTCGAAGGAGGCGGTGATCGAGACCTTCGGCGTGCCGGTCTTCACCGTCAGCGCGGGGTGCTCGGGCGGATCCTATGGCAGCTCGCAGCCGGCCGACCGCATTCCCGGCCTGTTCGACGGCGTGCTGATCGCCTGCACCTTCCCCGACCCGCTGTCGATCGCCCTGTCGGGTTCGGACGGGCACCTGATCACGCATTACCTGATGGGCAATCCGAACGCCCTGACCGACGCGCAGATCGCCGCGGTCACCGGCTACAAGAGCCGCAAGGCCTTCGAGGACGCGGCCAATCAGGCCGGGCGCATCGATCCGGTGCCGGCAAGGCAGGACTTCCCCGGCTACAACTCGGGCGTGTTCAATCCCGCCGTGCCGCAGGAGCTGCGCTATCACCCGGTCAATAACCCGACCGGTGCGCGGCCGACGTTGTACGACGCCGCCAGAAATATGTACGGCATCGACAAGGCCACCGGCTTCGCATTGCGTCCGTTCGACAATGTCGGCGTGCAATACGGGCTGGCGGCACTGAACGGCGGCGCGATCACGATCGACCAGTTCCTCGACCTGAACGAGAAGGTGGGCGGCTACGACCAGGATGCCAACTACGTCCCCGCCCGCTCCCTCGGCGACCTGGGCGCGATCCTGCGAGCGCAGCAGTCCGGCCTGCATCTGGGCGGCAACGGCGGGCTGGCTTCGATCCCCGTGTTCGACGTGACCGGCGTCTATAACGAGGACGCCGCCTATCACTACCAGTGGTTCCATTTCGCGCAGCGTGAACGGATGCTGAAGGCCAACGGCGATACCGCCAACCACGTGATGTGGCGCGGCAACCCGGTGCCGGCCGATACCGCGTGGGACACCTTCATCCGCTGGGTCGCGGCCTACAAGGATGACAAGTCGCCGGCCTCGCAGAAGCAACGGGTCGTCGCCCACAAGCCGCAGAACGCGGTCGACGGCTGCTGGCGGTCCCAGACGGATTTCGTGGCCGAGCCGCAGACCCTGAGCAGCACGCCGGACACGACCTGCAATTCGCTGTTCCCGTCGTGGACCGCACCGCGCATCGCCGCCGGCGGCCCGGTCTCGGCCGACGTGATGAAATGCACGTTGAAACCGGTCAATCCCGCCGACTACAGCGTGCCGTTCACCCCCGATCAGCTGAACCGTCTGCGCGCGATCTTTCCGAGCGGCGTGTGCGACTGGACCAAGCCCGGCGTCAACCAGACGGGCGTCGTGCCGAACGGATCGTTCGGCCCTTCGCCGGTGAATCTGGTGTTTGACATCACGAAGTCGTGAGGTTGGCGGCCGGTACGGGAGCGAGGCCACTCGGCCGCTCCCGTATCGAGCCGTATGCTGGTTTATTGCTGGCCGGCTGGCAGACCATGGGGAACACCGCTACGGAAGGATACCGAGGCGTATCTTCATCTTGATTTCCCCCAGCCAATCTTCCCTGTAATGCCGGGCGAGGTGGCCAGTCTGCGCCGGCGTGATGCCCGACGTTCTAGCGAGATGTTCGAGGGACGTTAGTGAATCGATCCACCCCAGACGTTCCGCTGCAACGATTGCCGCCTTGTCAGCGGTTGACAGCAGGATCAGCGCTTTCGGCACCAGCTTGTTTGCATGCAGCCAGGCGAGCAAATGCAGTTCTCCGTCGTCCAATGCCTGGCAGTGGGGATAGGCTAGTACCAGGTCAACCAGCTCCCGCTTTCCGACGACATGCCGTCCACTGAGCCCAGACACCAGCGCGTTGCGGTCCACCGGAATGCGGCGCGGTTGGGAAAGATCACCGGTAAGCGCCTCTTCCACGCACTTCTCTACCGTCTCAATTGCGTAACGCTCGCAGATGGGGGACCAGCACCCGGCCCGGAACGCTTCCAGGATGATGTTGGTGTCGACGAACACCCGGACCTTCGCCATGCGATGTTGGGCCTCATAGCTCGAACGGCGCCGGCAGTGAGTGCTCGGCGAACAGGTCGCTCAGCATCGGCAGGCTCATTCCCATCGCCTTTGCCGCCTTGCGGGCGGAAAGCTGCCCGCGGTCGATGGCCGTATGAAGCATGCTGACGAAGCTGTTCGAGAAACGCTTCGGTTTGCGACCCGCGCTGGATCGTTGCCGCACCTTGCGAAGCTGGTCTCGCGTAGCGGCGTCGATGCGCTTCATGTTGTACAAACGCCAGGCCAACGCAATGGGACAAACGCGCAATTGATCGGCAACATCCGCGAGATGGCGAATATCCGAGCCTCTCCGCGGGTCGATCAGTTGCTCGAGAGACGGCCTGGGCATCAACAATGCCGCGGCGAAATTGTCCGCAAGTTGTTCGACGCGCTTTGCCCTGCCGCGCGCTTCGAACGAGTTCGACTCTCGGTGGTCCGGCTTCATGGCGTCCCATGTCAACGCATGGAACAGTTCGTGGGCGAGATCGAAAAAGCGGCGAGCCTCGGATTCATTGCGATTGATCAGAATCACCCCGAGATCCTGCAGGTGACAGGTGGCGCCCGAGATGGTGTCGCCTCGAGCCGAGTCTACGGCCTCGACGAAAAGAACCGGGATGTCCAGTTCACGCTCGATACACTGTGCAAGCTGCTCCGCTGGAACCGTGCCCAATTCCAGCGCTGCAACCAACGCCTCGGCCCGCGCGGCGGCATCTTCGAACGATGCCTGCGCGTTCAGCCGCAGACTGTGCTTGAGCGGACTGGTACCACCGCCCTGCCCTTCGCGCAGCCAGCGCAATAGGCCGATCCATTTTCCCGCCCTCGATTCGAAGCTGTCGAGCTCCTGTTCCGGCACGCTCGACGCCGCCCGCCAGGAAAATTGGGCCTCGCCCGCGACCGCGAACGGGTCGAGAAAAAAATCGACGTCCCGGTCCAGCAACTCTGATAAAGCCAGCATCTCGTCCGACTTCAGGGCACGCTTGCCATTTTCGATGTCGGACACTGACTGCCGGTCGTTGAGGCCGAGCACCTGGGTCAGCTGATCCTGGGTCCAGCCCTTCGCCTCGCGGGCCGCCTTGACGCGGTAGCCGATCAACTTTTGCGAGATCCGTTCGACCATCGTCCTCTCCGTGTGGCATTCCATTCTATTCTTGCGAATGGCCGTTCGCAAGATTTCCCGGCGATCCTTTATTCGCAAGAGCGGCCGATGCAGCGGGCCACGGCCCGTTCCGGCGGCAACTTGGCCAAATCGGAGGGCAGGTGCTATCGTCGCCACTTGGCCTTTCAGGCCGTGCATAGAACCTGTTGGAAGGAGACAACCTTGAAGCCACGCATCACGTGCCTGGCGGCGATCGCCTTGATGGCGAGCGCCGCGGCACACGCCGCCTACCCTGAACGCCCGATCAAGCTGATCGTGCCCTTTCCGCCCGGTCAGGCGACCGACATCTTTGCGCGGGCGCTCGGCGAGCGGCTCGGCAAGCAGCTTGGGCAGTCGGTGGTGGTGGAGAACCGTGCCGGGGCCGGCAGCAATATCGGCATGGAACTGGCCGCTCGCGCCGCGCCCGATGGCTATACGCTGGTGATGGCCGGCAGTGCGATGGCGATCAACCAGACGCTCTATGCGTCGATCGGCTACGATCCGCGCCGCGATTTCCAGGCGATCTCGGGCGTGTTCTCGGTGCCGCTGGTGTTCCTGTCGACGCCGGCGTCGGGCATCACGTCGCTGCGCGATCTGGTCGGCAAGGCCAAGGCGGCGCCGGGCAAGCTCAGCTACGCGAGCGCCGGCATCGGCGGCACGCAGCATCTGTCGGCCGAGATGCTGAAGGCGCGCGCCGGCATCTTCATGGTCCATATCCCGTACAAGGGCAGCGGCCCGGCGCAGGCGGACTTCCTGGGCAACCAGATTCCGGTGATGGTCGACTCGATCACCGCCGCCCTGCCGCTGATCCAGTCGAAGAAGGCCGTGCCGCTGGCCGTGACCGCGGGCAAGCGCGTGCCGCAGCTGCCGAACGTGCCGACGGTGCAGGAGCAAGGCGTGCCCGACTTCGAGGCACTGGGTTGGGCGGTGCTGATGGCGCCGGCCGGCACGCCGCCGGCCATCGTGTCGCAGCTCAATGCGGAAACGGTGAAGGCGCTGCAATCGCCGGAGCTGCAGAAGTTCATCGTCGACCGCGGATCGGAGCCGATGCCGATGTCGCCGGAGCAGACCGCGCGGTTTGTCGACAGCGAGATCCGCAAATGGTCGACGGTGGTCAAGCGTTCGGGCGCGAAGGTCGACTGAGTCTGCCCGTCGCCACTACGAAGGCGGAGCCGGCGGCCGCTGAAGCCACCGAGTCCCCGCCTTCGCAGGGACGACGGTGAACCGTCGGCGCCGTACCCCCGTTACGCTCAGGCCGCGGTCAGAAAATCGACCACCGCCTGCGTGAAGCGCTCCACCTGCTGCAGATTCGACAGGTGGGCCGCCTCCAGTTCGACATAGGACGCGCCCGGAATCGTCTCGGCCATGTAGCGGCCATCGGCCGGCGGCGTCGGAATATCGCCCGAGCCGGCGATCACCAGCGTCGGCACCGCGATCCGATGGATCTCGGCGCGCAGGTCGTTGTCGCGGATCGCGCGGCAATTGGCGGCATAGCCCGCCGCGTCCGTCGCGCTCAGCATGGCGCGCAATTGCTGCACCAGTTCCGGATGCGCGGCGGCGAAGTCCGGGGTCAGCCACCGGTCGACGACCGCGGCCGCGATCGACCCCACGCCATCGCGCTCGACCGCCGCGGCGCGGTTGGTCCAGTTCTCCGGCGGGCCGATGTAGGCCGCTGTATTGCACAGCACCAGCTTGCCGAGCCGCTTGGTGTGGTTCAGGCCCAGCCACATGCCCGTGATGCCCCCCATCGACAGCCCACAGAAATGCGCGCGCTCGATGCGCAGCGCATCAAGCAGCGCGATCACGTCGCCACCGAGCTGGGCGACGGTATAGGGACCGGCCGGCACCGACGAGCCGCCGTGGCCGCGCGTGTCATATCGCAGCACGCGGAAATGCTGCGTGAAGGCCGCGATCTGCGGCTGCCACATATCGAAGTTGGTACCCAGCGAATTGGACAGCACGAGCACCGGCAGGCTCGGGTCGCCATCGAGCTGGTAGTGGAGGCGGACGTCGGAAAGGTCGGCGAAGGGCATGGCGGAAGCGGATCTCAGCGGTTGACGGCGGTACTCAGTGATCCTCATCGGTACCGGGCAGTACTCGGCAGTACTCGGGACGAGGATCGATCGATGCCCCGCGCGGCGCGGCATGCGCCCGCGCGGAGCGGCACAGGCATCAGTTCTGCGCGATCGCGGAACCGTGCTGCGCCAGCGGCGTGACCTTCATCTCCATGAACGGATACAGCGGCAGCGAGGTCAGCAGCGTGTGCAGCTCGTCGTTGTCCTTGACGTCGAAGATGCTGACGTTGGCGTACTGGCCCACCACGCGCCACAGGTGGCGCCACTTGCCTTCGCGCTGCAGCTGTTGGGACAGCGCCTTCTCGTCGGCCTTGAGCTTCTCGACGGCTTGCGGGTCGGCGGATTGGGGAATGCGGACGGTCATTTCAACCATGAACAGCATGGCGATCTCCTTGTTGTAGCAGTACGGTCAATGGGGTAAGCGAGGTCATACCGTGGCGATCGGCGTCACGGGAGAGCCCATCGCGCCGGGCAGGCGCAACGGCGGCGCGGTCAGAAAAAAGCGCGAGCGCCGCTCGGCGCGCAGGCAGGCGGCAAGCTCGCGCAGATACCACAGCTCGCCCAGCGGCAGGCCGAGCTTGAACAGGCAGTGATGATGCAGCGGCAGCATCGGCACCGCCCGCTGCCCCGGCTCCGGGGGCCGTGCCGGGAAGCGTTCGACCGCGTAGTTGTCGGCGGCCAGCGCGGCGATGCCCGCCTCCGCGATCCATTGCAGCAGCCGCTCGTCGCGGCCGTCGAGCGCGCAGCAGCTGTGATGCAGCGCATGCGCATCGGGCCTGCCGCCCATCTCCAGCACCATCTCGGCGAAGCCGGTGCGCAGCACCAGGATATCGCCGGTCTCGACGGCGACCCGATCGGCGTCCATCACGCGCATCAGGTCGTCGTAGCCGACGGTGCGGAACTCGCGGCCGAAGTGCTCGGCCAGATCGACCAGCACGCCGCGGCCCTGCACACCGTGTACGGCCAGTGTCTCGATGCCGAGCGCGTCGGCGTGGCTGTGGTCATGTCCGCACGGATGCGCGGCGAAATCGTCGGCCTCGGCATAGTCCACCGGTCCGACGATCTCGGCGTTGGGCCGGAAGCCGTTGTAGTAGACGCGTTCGGCCACACCGTCGCCGTCGGCATCGAACAGCGCACCGACATGGGCCAGCGAATCCCATTGCGTCGAATACTGCAGGGACAGCAGCACCTGGTCGTCGCTGAGCACGTCGAGCGCATTGGCGTCGACCTTGGCCAGCGGGAAATTGACGTAGGGAATGTCGTCGCGATAGGTGGGCCGAAGCACCGGCGGATGCCGGCGCACGTTCAGCGCATTGCCGCCCGGCAGATCGAGTGGCAGCGACAGGCAGAACGTGCGGCCGCTGCGAATCTCCTGCGCGGCGGCGCGTACCTTGTCCGTGGTGATCAGATTCAGACGGCCGAGCTGGTCGTCCGGGCCGAAATCGCCCCAGTTGGAGCCTTCCGGTCGTTGTTTCCATCGCATCGGGGATAACCTCCGGCACGGACGCGCCGCGGTGCCAGCGTGAATGCACCGGCCCGCGCGGTCCGATCGATCGGGATGTCAGAGACAGCAGACGCCGTCGAGATAGGCCTTGCGCCAGCGCGTGATCCGCACTTCGGCGAACAGGCCCGCCTTGTGGAACGGATCGGCCTCGATCAGCGCCTGCGCGGCCTCGCGGCTATCGACATCGACGATATAGACACCGCCGCCGGCATCGCTGCCATCGTCGTTCAGCTTGGCGCCGCAGGCGAGCAGCAGCGACTTGTTGGCTTCGAGGAAGTCCAGATGCGCCGGCCGCTCGGCCTTGCGCACGTGCTGGTGGTCGGGCTTGTCGAACGTCTCGATGATGTACGGCATGGTGTCTCCTGTGTTGTTGTCGGGAAAGCGTTTATCGATGATCAACCGGGGATCGTCAGATCTGCGCGCCCCACGCCAGCATGGCGACGATGTAGATCAGGCCGACCCAGAACATCATGATCACGGTGTAGCCCATCACGTCCTTCAGCTTCAGCTTCGACAGCGCCAGCGCCGGCAGAATCCAGAACGGCTGCACCAGGTCGTTCCAGGCGTTGCCCAGCATCACCGACATCGACGTCTGCGCCACCGAACTACCGATGGCCTTGGCCGCATCGATCATGAACGGACCCTGAATCACCCAGTGCCCGCCGCCCGACGGCGCGAAGAAGTTGATGAAGAACGAGCTGACCAGGCCCCAGAACGGCAGCGTCTGCGGCGTCGCGATATCGACGAACACGCGCGAGATCGTGTCGACCAGGCCCGATCCGGCCATCACCGCCATGATGCCGGCATAGAACGGATACTGCAGGATGATGCCCGAAATCGTCTTGATGCCCTCGTTCAGCCTGGCCACGTAGTTGGCCGGCGTGCCGAGCAGCAGCACGCCGATGAACAGGATCAGGAAGTTGATCAGATTCAGGTCCAGCGTGCCGCCCTGCGTGAAATAGAGCCCCGCATAGACCAGACCGCAGACACCGATCACCAGGCTCAGCAGCCGGCTGTTGTTCATCCGCGTGGCCAGCGTGTTCTCCAGCCCCATGCTGTGGCCGCCGGCAGCGCCGCCCCGCTCTCCGCGCGTTTCGGCTTCGACGTTGATTTCGGTGATGTCCTTGGGGTCGCGCGGGTGCAGCATCGCGTTGAGCAGCGGCAGCGTGATGATGACCGCCAGGCTGGTCAGCAGCATCGGCGTCGAGAAGATCGTGTCCTTCAGCGCGATCACGCCCATCAGCTTTTCCATCGGATGGCCCGGCGTGGAGATCAGTACCGGGATGCTGGCCGACAGGCCGAGGCCGTACAGCGTGAAGCCGCTATACGCCGCCGCGATGATCAGCGGATAGTGGACGCCCTTGACCTTTAACGCGAGCTTGCGCGCGACGATGCCGCCGATCACCAGCCCGAAGCCCCAGTTCAGGTAGCTGCCGATGCCGCCGACCAGCGTGGCGACGATCACCGCGCCGCGCGGCGTGGCCACGCGCTCGACGATGCGATCGAGGAAGCGGTCGATCAGCGGCGCGGTAGCCAGCACGTACCCCATCGCCAGGATCACAGCCATCTGCGTGGTGAACGCCAGCAGGTTCCAGAAGCCCTTGCCCCATTCGAGAATCACGGCCGGCGCGGCCTGTCCTTGCACCAGCATGGCCATCGCCATGCTCAGCAGCGTCAGTCCGATGGCGAAAACGAAAGGGTCCGGCAAATACCGGCGCATCAGTTCGGTAAAGAACCCGGCGACCTTGCTCAAGATCTGTCTCCCAAAAACATGCCGAATGGCATCTTGAATTGCCGCACTTCGAACTATCGTTCTACATACGAACACGTTGGCTATAGGGAGGCGATCGTAGAGGCGTGTTTGCGCAAGGTCAAGTCAATGAATGGGCTTATTGAATCGGATTCCGCAATGACCGCGCCCACGCAGAATCCGCCGCGCCATTGCTGCGATGCAGAATAAAAACGCGGTGACCGGGGCCCCGGCCATGCCAGTTTGAAAGCGGACGCTTGCCGCGCTGCAGCAGGCCGGACTACGAAACGGTTCGTTCCGGTCTATCGCAACCCCAGCATGCGTTCGATATCGAGCATCAGCGCCCGCAACTGCGGCCCGGCCTGTTTCTCGATCGCTCCGAAGCTGCCCTGCCCGACCGGCACGCCGCAGTTCAGCACGAACAGCTGCGAGCCGACCGGCTGGCACATCGGTACCGCGAAGCCGTAGACCTCGGGCCGCCATTCGGCGCGGTTCGAACAGTACCCTTGCCGCTCCAGATCGCGGCGAGCGTCCGCCAGCCGCGGTTGGGCGTAGGCGAAGGCTTTCGGATCCTGCAGCCGCAGCTGGTTGAGCACCGCATCGCGTTCGTTCGCCGGCGCGCGGCACAGCCAGGCGCGGCCGATGGCGGTGGTCAGCATCGGCAGCGCGGCGCCGATCTCCGGCGTCACGATCAGGCTGTCTGTCGAGCGCGCGGTCTCGACATAGATCATCTGCGTGCGGTCGCGGATGCCCAGCGACACGGCGCCGCACAGCCGGTCGGCCAGCGCCTTCATCATTGGCCGCGCCAGCTGGCGCAGATGCATGCTGGCCAGCAGCGGATAACCCATCGACAGCACCGCCGCACCGAGCCGGTATTTGCGCAGCACGGTGTCGTGGCGCAGATAGCCCAGCGCCGTCAGCGTATGCGTCAGCCGGGCCACGGTCGTCTTGGACAGCCCGGTACGCTCGGCGAAATCGCGATTGCCGAGCATCGCGTCGCCGCTGTCGAAGGCCAGCAGGATGTCGATGCCGTTGGCCAGCGTGGCCGCGTACTGGCGGTCCTTGTCGGCCGGCTCCTTCGTGCGCGAAAGAGATTGCGGCACGGATTGCGCCGCGCTGGTACGCGAACCGAGGCGCGAACCGGGGCCGTTCATCGGCTCTTCCTCAGCGCGGCCTCGATCCTGGCGACCATTCGCAGAAGGCGCGGCCCCATCTGCCGCTCGAGCTTGCGCGGCGTCATCCGCGCGCCCAGCACGCCGCAGTTGAACACCATGACCTCGCCATCGATACGCGTCGGCAGCGGCGCCGCCACGGCATGGATGTCGCTCTGCCATTCGCCGCGAGACGTGCAGAAGCCGAACTCGGCCATCTCTTGCCGTGCGTGTTCGAACGCAGGCGCATGTCGACGGAATTCCGCCGGATCGGTCTTGCGCAGCGCCGCCAGCACCGGCCCGCTTTCCTGCTGCGACGCATGGCACAGCCAGGCCCGGCCAATCGCGGTGGGCAGCATCGGCAGCGTCGCACCGATATCCGGCCGGAACGCCATCGCATCGTGGCCGCGGCTCGTCTCGACATAGACCATCTGCGTGCGGTCGCGCAGGCCCAGCGACACGGAGCCATCGATCTCGTCGGCCAGCTGCTTCATCAGCGGCCGCGCCAACTGACGGATGCGTAGCGTGGCCAGCAGCGGGTAGCCCAGTGCCAGCGTGGTTGATCCGAGCCGGTAGCGGCGCAGTTGCGCGTCATAGCGCAGCAGGCCGCGTGCGGCCAGCGTGTACGTCAGCCGGCTGACCGTCGCCGGCGACAGGCCGGTGCGCTCGGCCAGTTCCTTGTTGCTGAGCACGCTGTCACCAATGCCGAAGCACTGCAGCAGCGACAGCCCGTGCGCGAGCGTAGTGGCGAAGGCCGGATCGGGATGATGAGAGCGTGGAGCCATCGGGGGCGGCGTTCGGGGATGAATCGAAATGTTGGGTTTCAGCAGGGCATCGACATCGCTGTCGCCCCCGCGAAGGCGGGGGCCCAGTGTCTTTTCTCACTCGCGGCCAAACAAGTCGCTGGGTTCCCGCTTTCGCGGGAACGACAGGATGTACGGCATCTGGTCGGCGTCGATCATAACGCGCCGGGCCCGTGGGCAAACACCATGTCGTTCAAGATAGCGAAACAACGATCCACTATTTCGCCCCTTATTGCTACGCTGCCTCTCCATCCGATGCCGGTCCGCGGGCATGGCCCGCGATCCGCCGCCAACCGCAACAGGAAGCCGTAGCGATGATCCGAGACCCCGACACCTATCCCGCATTTCTGGCGCAACTACGCCGCTTCGTGCAGCAGCGACTGGTGCCGCGCGAGGCCGAGGTCGCATCGCGCGACGAGGTGCCGGCCGACCTGGTCAAGGAGATGGCCGACATCGGGCTGTTCGGCTTTTCGATCCCCGAGTCCTATGGCGGCGCCGGGATGACGACCGAAGAGCTGGTGCTGGCCGCGATCGAACTGTCGCAGTGCTCGGTGGCCTTCCGCGCACGGGTCGGGACCAATACCGGCATCGGCTCGGAAGCGCTCGTCGCCGACGGCACGCCCGAGCAGAAGCAGCGCTATCTGCCCCGCCTGGCCAGCGGCGAGATCACCGGCTCGTTCGCGCTGACCGAGCCGGAGGCCGGATCGGATGCGACGGCACTGACCACGTCGGCGCGCCGCGACGGCGACCACTATCTGATCAACGGCACCAAGTGCTTCATCACCAATGCGCCTATCGCCGGGCTCTTCACAGTGATGGCCCGCACCGATCCCGATACCACCGGCGCATCCGGCATCTCGGCCTTCCTCGTCGAGCGCGACACGCCGGGCCTGCGCACCGGGCCGGCCTACCGCAAGATGGGCCAGGAAGGCTCGCCGGTGTCCGAGGTGCATTTCGACGATTGCCGCGTGCCGGCCGCCAACCTGATCGGCGGGGTCGAAGGCCAGGGCTTCCGTACGGCGATGAAGGTGCTGAACAAGCAGCGCATCCATCTGTCGGCGCTGTGCATCGGCCCGGCCATCCGCATGCTGGACGATGCGATCCGCTTCGTCAGCACGCGCAACCAGTTCGGCGAACCGCTGTCGAGCTTCCAGCTGGTGCAGGCGATGATCGCCGACTGCCAGACCGAGATCCATGCGGCCCGCGCGCTGGTGCTGGAGACAGCGCGCCAGCGCGACCGCGGCGAGGACGTGACGATGCAGGCTTCGATCTGCAAGTACTTCGCCTCGGAGATGTGCGGACGCGTCGCCGACCGCTGCGTGCAGATGTTCGGCGGCTACGGCTATATCGCCGACTACGGCATCGAGCGTTTCTATCGCGACGTGCGGCTGTTCCGCCTGTACGAGGGCACCAGCCAGATCCACCAGCTCAATATCGCCAAGCGCACGCTGGCGCAGGCCGGCGCCTGACCTTTGCGCCGCAGCCGAAAAAACACAACAGGAGACACCATGTTCAAGACCCTTGTCGCCACGATGGCGCTGGCGATCGGCACCGCCATGCTCTCCGGCGCGGCCCACGCCGAAGCGCCCTACCCCGGCAAGCCAATCCGGCTGGTGGTGCCGTTTGCACCGGGCGGTTCGTCCGACATCCTGGCGCGCCTGCTGGCCGATCGGCTGAAGGCCGAACTGGGCCAGGTGGTAGTGGTCGAAAACAAGCCCGGCGCGGGCGGCAATATCGCCGGCGAGAGCGTCGCGCGCGCCGCGCCCGACGGCTACACGCTGCTGCTGGCCGCGGCCGGGCCGACCGTGATCAATCCGAGCCTGTACAGCAAGATGCCGTTCGATCCGGCGCGCGATCTCGCTCCGATCACGGTGCTCGCGCGCGAGCACAACCTGATGGCGGTGAAGGCGCAGCTGCCCGTGCGCAATCTGTCGGAGTTCCTGGCCTATGCGCGCAGCCATCCGGGCAAGCTGTCGTTCGGCTCGCCCGGCAACGGCACCGTCGCGCATCTGGGCGGCGAGCTGCTGAACCGGACCGCCGGGCTGAACATGCAGCACGTTCCCTACAAGGGCAGCGGCCCGGCCGTCGCCGACCTGATGGCCGGCCATATCGACCTGATGATCGACAACATGCCGGCGCTGCTCGCCCAGGTGCAGGGCGGCAAGCTGCGGCCGATCGCGGTCGCCAGCGACAAGCGCGCCGCGGCGCTGCCCGACGTGCCGACCTTCGACGAGGCCGGCGTCAAGGGCTATCTGGTCACCGCGTGGAAGGGCCTGATGGCGCCGGCCGGCACGCCCAAGCCCGTCATCGCGAAGCTGCACGAGGCCTGCGCCCGCATCCTGGCCACGCCGGAGATGCGCAAGCGGGTGATCGAGCTCGGCGCGGAACCGGTCGGCAACACCCCCGAAGCGTTCGCGGCGCAGATCCGCAGCGAGACGGCGTGGTGGGCCGCGCAGGTCAAGGCGACCGGCACACGGCTCGATTGATGCCGATTGACGGCAACATCGCTGACAAGCACCGTATATGCATGACGTCGGCCGCCCTGTGACGCCAGGCAACTGGCCGCGTTGCGCGGCCAGACCGTCATCCAGCGGGGACGCCAGCCGCGCGGAGCGTTGCGCCTGCGGCCCCATCGGCCATTGCGGAATTACATGCCGCTGTAAGAACGACGCGTCCGCATCGACGGCATCGACGGCATCGACCGCACGCGGTGCGCGCCGCCTGACTCACAGCGTGCCGCCGCCGGACAGCCAATACGGCTCGCGCTCGTAGTACTGGTGCAGCTGCGTACCCCACTGCGGGTCCGCCATGCGGGGCCATTGGTCCTTGTTGAAGCCGGGCGCCGACTTGATGCGATCGGCCGTGATGCCGAGGCGGAAGCATTTCTGGTCGGTGTCCATGACCAGCGCATTCCACGGAATCGCGTGCAACGTATCGCCGATACCCAGAAAGCCGCCGGTGGTCAGCACGGCATAGGCAATGCGGCCGCGCGGTACATCCAGCATGATTTCGCTGATTTCGCCGACATGCTCGCCGTCGGACGAATAGACCTTGGTGTCCTCGAGGCTGGATGCCGCCATCACTTCCGGGCCGGGGCCTTCGCCGACGCCCGATCCTACGATGCTGGCACCGCCCTGATTCGTGCCGGGTTGCGAGGGGTTCATCGCCATCTCCTTGATCGTGGTACGCGGAAACCGGTGTTTCGCAACGACCATGCCATCCCGGTTCAAACCGCCTGTCCCGACGGGGGCGCCGGCTTTCATCATTCTTTCGCAATCGCCCGCTAAGGTCCTGCCTTTCCCTTCCCCACCCCCCAAAAGGCAAGAGGCAGGACATGACCCGATCCCCCTACCCCCGTCGACGTTTCCTGATCCACACCGGCGCACTTGGCCTTGGCACCAGCTTCGGCCTGGCCGCCTGCGGTTCCGACGACTCGCCCGAGGCGCCGGCGGTGATCGTGCCCGACAGCGAACGCCCCAAGCTGCCTTACGGCATCCAGATCGGCGATGTGGGCGGCGGACGCGCGGTGGTCTGGGCGCGCGCCGACCGGCCGGCGCAACTGCGCGTGGAGTACGACACTACCGACAGCTTCCGCAATCCGCGCAAGGTGCTCGGGCCCACCGTCAGCGCGGCATCCGATTTCACCGGCCGCGTGGAACTGACCGATCTGCCGGCCGGCGAATCGATCTTCCTGCGCGTGGCCTACGACAGCATCGACAACCCGCGCGCGACCGGCGTGGTGGTGCCGGGCCAGTTCCGCACGATTCCGCGTACCGACGCCAACCGCGCGGTGCGCTTCGTCTGGGGCGGTGACGTCGCCGGTCAGGGCTGGGGCATCAACACCGAATTCGGCGGCATGAGGATCTTCGAGGCGATGCGCCGCCGCGAGCCGGACTTCTTCCTGCACAGCGGCGACACCATCTACGCCGATGGCCCGATCCTGGCCGAAGCCACCGCGGAGAACGGCCGCGTCTGGAAGAACCTGGTGACGCCGGAGGTCTCCAAGGTCGCCGAGACGCTGGACGAATACCGCGGCCGCTACCGCTACAACCTGATGGACGAGAACGTGCGCCGCTTCTCCGCCGAGGTGCCGCAGATCTGGCAATGGGACGATCACGAGGTGACCAACAACTGGTCGCCGACCAAGGACCTGAGCGCCGATGCGCGCTACACCGAGAAGAACATCGCCACGCTGGTGGCCCGCGCCACGCAGGCCTTCCGCGAATACGCGCCGATGCGGATCGGCAGTACCGCGGCCGAGCAGACGCTCTATCGCAAGGTCTCGTACGGCCCGCTGCTGGACGTGTTCGTGCTCGACATGCGCACGTATCGCGGCGGCAATACGGCCAACCTGCAGACCACCGAGAACGGCGACACGGTGTTCCTCGGCAACGAGCAGCTCGAATGGCTCGTCAATGGTGTGAAGCAGTCGCAGGCCACCTGGAAGATCATCGCCGCCGACATGCCGATCGGCCTGTGGGTGCCGGACGGCAAGGACGCGGCCGGCAACGCCCGCTGGGAGGCGATCGCCAATGGCAACGACGGCGCCGCCATGGGCCGCGAACTGGAAACCGCGCGGCTGCTGCGCGCGATCAAGGGCGTGCCCAATGTGGTGTGGCTGACCGCCGACGTGCACTATTGCGCCGCGCACTTCTACGATCCGTCGAAGGCGCAGTTCACCGACTTCTCGCCTTTCTGGGAATTCGTCGCCGGCCCGCTGAACGCCGGCACCTTCGGCCCCAATCAGCTCGACGGCACCTTCGGTCCGCAGCTGGTGTTCCAGAAGGCGCCGCCTGCCGGCCAGGCCAACCTGTCTCCCTACTCCGGGTTCCAGTTCTTCGGCGAGGTCAATATCGATCCGTCGACGAAGGCACTGACGGTGGACCTGCGCGACCTGGATGGCGTCAGCGTATTCAGCAAGACGTTGCCGGTGGCTTGAGGCTGCGGGCGCTGGCGGACCGCCGACACTGATTGTTGCCGGCGGTATTCTCCCTCTCGCCCTCAGGGGGAGAGGGTTGGGGAGAGGAAGGTGGTTTTTCGAGCGTTGGCCGCATGACGAACGCCGCTCGCCCTCTCCCCCGCCCCTCCCTCCCGCAAGCGGGAGAGGGGCGAACACCTCGCGCGCCTGCACGTGTTGTGGCTTTCGCTGCTGCCCTCTGCGCTACCTCAACATGAACGACATCGCCGACAGGCAGTTCAGCATGCGTACCGCGTCGGTCACGTTGGGCGCATCGAAGCTTAGCGTGACGCCGTCGAGCCGCTGCAGCGTGGGCCATTGGCAGAACAGGTCGGCATGCGCGGGCGTCAGCGTCCGCAATCGGCAGTTCACCGGGCCAGCGATGGTGAAGGGCCGAACGGCAGCCGGATCGGTTCGCAGCGAGCGGACCGCGGCTTGCGCCGCCGCGGCGATCGCCTCGCACGCGGCGGCGGGCGTCATCGAGTCGCCGGTGCCCTGCCCCTGCGCGCGCTTGGTGGCGACATAGCGGACCCACGGCAGCAGTGCCGACGTCTCGTCGACGAACACATCGTCGCCGCTGGCCATCAACACCGGCACACCGGCCTCGCCAGCGAGGGCCGCATACAGGCCCGCCTCGCCGAGCTCGGTGCCGTTGAGCCTGACGCTGGCGAACGCGCCGCTATTGATCGTATGCGCCAGGATGCCGTGCCCCTGTGCACGGCCGTGATAGCCGATCATCAGCACACCATCGCAGCCCTGCTCGATGCCGCTCATCATGCCGGCGTAGCGCGGCTTGCCGAGTACGAGGCGCACACGCGGGTCCAGCAGGTCCGGCAGCAGATTGCGGAAGCCGCCGTGCGAGTCGTTGACCCAGACGGCCTCGGCCCCGGCTGCAAAGGCGCCGCGCGCCGCGGCGTCGGCCTCCCGCGTCATCCAGGCGCGGGCACGCTCGTATTCGCGGTTGCCCGGGCGCGTCTGTTCGGGATGGAAGACGCCGGCGACGCCCTCGATATCGGTGGAAATCAGGATCTTCATCGGATAGGCGCTCCGGCGCAGGCCGCGAGCAGGCAAACGGTTCAGTCGACGGAATTCAGTTCAGGCATCACCGCCAGCAGACCGCGGCGGCAATGGCCGTCGCGGCCGCTGACGGTCTGCGCATGCCACAGCGCATGCACGATGGCCTGCTCGACGCTGTCGGCAGCGGCATGGAACAGCGGATCGAGCGCGGTCTCATGGACCATCGCGATGGCAGGCATCGGCACGGCAGCGTCGTGCGGCACGGTATAGGCGGTGCTGAAGGCCAGCGCGATATCGCCGGAGCCATGGCCATAGACCGAACCGGTGCGTGCCAGTCCCGCTCCGGCGCGCCGTGCCAGACGCCCCAGCTGGCGGGAATCGAGCGGCGCGTCAGTGGCGACGATCATGATGATCGAGCCCTTCTCCGGCGCGGCGTCCGCTGCCGCAGGCGCGGCAAGCCGTTGCGCCAGTTCCAGACCGATCCGCTGGCCGGCGAACGTCAGTGTCGACGGCGTGCCGTAATTGGCCAGCACCAGCGCGCCTACGCGGTACGGCCCGGCAACACGAGACGCCGTACCGATGCCGCCCTTGACGCCGAACGCCGACATGCCGCGCCCGGCCCCCACCGCGCCTTGCGCAACCTCCACGTCGGCCGCTGCGCAAGCCTGCAGATAGTGCGTGTCGCCGATGGCCATCGCCTGGATGTCGTTCAGATAGCCGTCATTGCATTCGAACACCAGCGGATTGACGGTGGGCCAGCCGCGGCCGATCTCGGCGTGGGCAGCGATCGCCTGGCGGATCTGCGCCTGCGCCACGGCCCCGACCGCAAAGGTATTGGTCAGTGCGATCGGCGTCTCCAGCACGCCAAGTTCGTCGACCTGCACCAGGCCGATGCTCTTGCCGAAGCCGTTCAGCACCGCGGCCGCGGCTGGCACCTTGTCCAGATATGGATCGCCGGCGTGCGGCAGCACCACGGTGACGCCGGTCTGCACGGCGCCGTCGGCCAGCGTGCAATGGCCGACGCGCACGCCCGGCACGTCGGTGATCGCATTGCGCGCGCCGGCCGGCAGCTCGCCGATATGGGGCGGTACGCCGGACGCGGCGGAAGGTTCGTGCGGCATCGCGATGGTCCCCGGTCAGCGACGATCGATCTTCGGATCGAGCGCGTCGCGCAGCCCGTCGCCGAGCAGGTTGAAGGCGAGCACCGTCAGGAAGATCGCCAGGCTGGGGAAGATCGCCACATGCGGGGCCGTCACCATGTCGGCGCGCGCTTCGTTCAGCATCGCGCCCCACTCGGGCGTCGGCGGCTGCGCGCCCAGGCCGAGGAAGGACAGGCTCGCCGCGGTGATGATCGAGGTGCCGATCCGCATCGAGAAATAGACGACGATCGACGAGATCGTGCCCGGCAGGATATGCCGCATCAGGATGGTCCAGTCGGACGCGCCGATGCTGCGCGCGGCCTCGATATAGGTCAGGCGCTTGAGCATCAGCGTATTGCCGCGCACCAGCCGCGCGAACGCCGGGATGCTGAAGATCGCGACCGCAAAGATCACGTTGACCATGCCGTTGCCCAGGATGGCGACGATGCCGATCGCCAGCAGGATGCCCGGGAACGCGAACAGCACGTCGGAGATCCGCATCACGATCCGGTCCCACCAGCCCTCGTAGTAGCCCGCCAGCAAGCCGAGCAGCGTGCCGACGATGGCGCCGACGATCACCGAGAAGAAGCCGGCGGCCAGCGAGATGCGCGTGCCCGCCAGGATGCGGCTGAAGATGTCGCGGCCCAGCGAATCGACGCCGAACCAGTGCGCCGCCGATGGGCCGGCGTTCAGCGCGTCGTAGTCGAAGTAGTTCTCCGGATCGTAGGGCACCAGCTGCGGCGACAGCACCGCGACGATCACCAGCAGGATCACGAACACGCCGGCGGCGAGCGCCAGATGCTGACGGCGGAACTTGCGCCAGAACTCGGTCCACGGCGTGCGGACGGGCTCGGCCTGCGCCGCCGCGCCTTGCACGCCCGCCGAGGCGGCCTCGTTGGCCACGGTCGATAGCTCGGTCATGGACGGCCTCACTTGTAGCGGATGGTGGGGTTGATCACCGTGTACAGCAGATCCACCACCAGATTGATCAGAATGAATTCCAGCGAGAACAGCAGCACCTCGGCCTGGATCACCGGGTAGTCGCGCATCTCGACGGCGTCGACCAGCAGCCGGCCGAGACCGGGCCAGTTGAACACCTTCTCGACCACGATCGAGCCGCCCAGCAGAAAGCCGAATTGCAGCCCCATCATCGTGACGACCGGGATCATCGCGTTGCGCAGGCAGTGCTTGGCGACCACCAGCGACTCGCGCACGCCCTTGGCGCGCGCCGTGCGCACGTAGTCTTCCTGCAGCACCTCGACGAACGACGCGCGCGTAAATCGCGCCATCACCGCGGCCACCGCCGCGCCGAGTGTCAGCGACGGCAGGATGTAGTGCTTCCAGCTTTCCGCGCCGATCGACGGCAGCCAGCCCAGCTGGACCGAGAAGATCTCCATCAGCAGCATGCCGAGCGCGAAGGCCGGGAACGAGATGCCCGACACCGCCAGCGTCATGCCGATGCGGTCGGGCCAGCGATTGCGCCAGACGGCGGAGCCGATGCCGATCAGCATGCCGAACACCACGGCCCACAGCATCGAGGCGACGGTCAGCCACAGCGTCGGGAAGAAGCGGTCGCCGATCTCCTCGCTGACCGGTCGCTTGGTGCGCAGCGAGGTGCCGAATTCCCCTTGCAGCGCATTGCCGAAGAAGGTGACGAACTGCTCGTGCAGCGGCTTGTCCAGCCCCAGATCCTTGCGCACCAGTTCGACGGTCGCGGCATCGGCCTCGGGCCCGGCGGCCAGCCGCGCCGGATCGCCGGGCAGCAGATGCACGAATAGGAAAACCAGCACCGCGACGATCAGCATCGTCGGCACCACGCCCAGCACGCGCTTCAGAAAGTAATTCAACATGACGACTCCAGACCCGCTTTTCCTCTCGCGGCTCGACGTGTCGCCCCCGCGAACGCGGGGGCCCAGCGGCTTTGATCCGCCACGGCGCGTCGAAAGCCGCTGGGTCCCCGCCTGCGCGGGGACGACGACGGCATGCGCAAAAGACGAACGCGGGCGCGACGCTTACTTGATATCGATGTTCTCGAACTCGAACGAGCCGTCCGGCATCACATAGGCGCCGCTCAGCCGCTTGCTGCGGGCATACAGCACCTGCTCGGTCACCAGGAAGGCCCACGGCGCGTCGTTCCAGATGCGCTGCTGCGCGTCCTTGTACAGCCGCGCCTTCTCGTTGCGATCGGTGGTACGCAGCGCGCCCGCGATATCGGCATCGACCTGATCGTTCTTGTAGTAGGCCGTGTTCAGCAGCTTCGGCGGCATCGATTCGGATGCCAGCAGCGGACGCAGCGCCCAGTCCGACTCGCCGGTCGACGACGACCAGCCGACGTAGTAGATGCGCACGCCGGCGTCTTCCGGCTTGGGCACGCTCTCGACCTTCTCGACGCGCTGGCCGGCCTCGAGCGCCTGCACCGAAGCCTTGATGCCGACCTGCTGCAGCTGCTGCTGCACGAACTGGATCACCTTCTGCGCGGTGGTGTGGTTATAGGCCGACCACAGCGTAGTTTCGAAGCCGTTCGGATAGCCGGCCTCCTTCAGCAGCGCGCGTGCCTTGGCCGGATCGTACGGCCACGGGCCCAGCTTCTCGGCGAAGTCGACGCCCGGCGGCACCACGCCCTCGGCCGGCACCGCATAGCCGGCGAACGCCACCTTGGCCAGCGCCTGCTTGTTGATCGCGTAATTGATCGCCTGGCGCACCTTCGGGTCGTTGAACGGCTTGACCTGCGTATTGAGCGACAGATAGCGCTGGATGATCGACGGCGCGGCGATCAGGTCGACCTTCGGGCTGGCCTTGAGCACCGCGGCCTGCTCGAACGGAATGCTGAACGCAAAGTCGGCCTCGCCGGTCTGCATGATCGCCGAGCGGCTGTTGTTGTCGACCACCGGCTTCCACGTAATGGTGTCGATCTTCGGCAGACCGCTCTTCCAGTAGCCGGCGAACTTCTTGCCGCGCAGGTGATCGGGCTGCTTCCACTCGACGAATTCGAAGGGACCGGTGCCGACCGGATGGAAGGCGATGTCCTTGCCGTACTTCTTCAGCGCGGTCGGCGAGATCATCACGGCCGACGGATGCGCCAGCACGTTGATGAACGGCGAGAACGGCTCCTTCAGCGTGATCTTGACGGTGGTCGGGTCGACCACGTCGGTGCGCGCGACACGGTTGAACAGCGTGTAGCGCTTGAGCTTGTTGGCCGGATCGGTGACGCGGTCCAGGTTGGCCTTGACCGCGGTGGCGTCGAAGCTGGTGCCGTCGTGGAACTTGACGCCCTTCCTGACCTTGATCGTATAGACCAGTCCGTCCTTGCTGACGTCATAGCTGTCGGCCAGCACGTTGACGAGCTTCATGTCCTTGTCCAGGCCGAACAGGCCCTGGTAGAAGGTCTTCGAGACCGCCTGCGACAGCGTGTCGTTCGAATCGTAGGGATCGAGGGTGGTGAAGGTCGAGGCCACCGCCATCACCGCATCCTTGGCGGCGAAGGCCGGTCCGGCCGCGAACGCGGCCATCAGCAGGCCGCCGGCAAACAGGCGCGCCGCGCCACGTCGGGACAAACTGGCTTGGATCATTGTCGATTCTCCTTGGTAAGACGGACAGGTAGCACAGGGTGAACGGGCTGGACCGGCTCTTGGTGGCCTTGCCGCCCGGGTTGACTCAATAGGCTTGTTCGGCAGGCCCGCTCGACGTCAATAGGCGCCGCCGACCGCGTGCCGCGCGACGAAGTGGTCCGGCGCGACGGCGACCAGCGGCTGCACCACCGGCTCGTCGCCGATCGCGCGGATCGGGCTCGGCAGCTCCTCGGTCCGCGGCTCGCGCCGCAGATGACGGCGCGCCGGGTCGGCCACCGGCACCGCCGACATCAGCTTCTTCGTATAGGGATGCTGCGGGTTCTCGAAGATCGCGCGGCGCGGGCCGATCTCGACGATCTGGCCCAGATACATCACCGCGACCCGATGGCTGATGCGCTCGACCACCGCCATATCGTGCGAGATGAACAGGAAGGCGATGCCCATCTCGCGCTGCAGGTCCAGCATCAGGTTGACGATCTGCGCCTGGATCGAGACGTCCAGCGCCGACACCGACTCGTCGGCAATCACCACCTTCGGGTTCAGCGCCAGCGCGCGCGCGATGCAGATGCGCTGCCGCTGGCCGCCGGAGAACTCGTGCGGATAGCGCGCGGCATGGGCCGGCGACAGGCCGACCTTGTCCAGCAGCCATGCGACGCGCTGCTCGGCCTCCTTGCCGCTGGCGACCTTGTGCACCAGCAGCGGCTCCATGATCGAATAGCCGATCGGCACGCGCGGATCGAGCGAGGCGAACGGGTCCTGGAAGATGAACTGGATATTGCGGCGCAGGCTCTGCAGCGCGGGCCCCGACAGTTCGCCGATGTTCTGGCCGGCGAACTCGATGGTGCCGCTCTGGCTGTCGACCAGCCGCAGCAGCGAGCGGCCCGTCGTCGATTTGCCGCAGCCCGATTCGCCGACCAGCGCCAGCGTCTCGCCGGGATACAGGTCGAAGCTGACGCGCTCGACCGCGTGCACGCGGCGCGTCGGCCGGCCGAACAGGCCGCCGGGCACGTCGAAACGGGTCACCAGGTCGCGCACGCGCAGGATCGGCTGGGCCGAGGCATCGGGACGCGTCGCCGCGGCCGGCGTATCGCTGCGGCCATCGGCGCTCGCCTGCCCCTCACCGCCTTCGACCCGCACCAGCGGAAACTTGGCCGGCAGATCGGTGCCAGCCATTGCGCCGAGCTTGGGCACCGCGGACAGCAGCGCGCGGGTGTAGGGATGCGCGGGCCGCGCGAACACGGTCGGCGCCTCGCCCTCCTCGACCTTCTCGCCGCGGTACATCACCAGCACGCGGTCCGCCATTTCGGCGACGACGCCCATGTCGTGGGTGATGAACAGCACGCCCATCTGCATCTCCGCCTGCAGATTGCGGATCAGCTGCAGGATCTCGGCCTGGATGGTGACGTCCAGCGCGGTGGTCGGCTCGTCGGCGATCAGCAGCGCGGGCCGGCACGACAGCGCCATCGCGATCATCACGCGCTGGCGCATGCCGCCGGACAGCTGATGCGGGTAGCGGTCCAGCACGCGACGCGCCTCGGGGATGCGCACCAGCTCGAGCATCCGCAACGCTTCGGCGCGGGCCGCCGCGTGGCTCTTGTTCTGATGCAGCCGGATCGATTCCGCGATCTGCTCGCCGACCGGGAACACCGGATTCAGCGAGGTCATCGGCTCCTGAAAGATCATCGCGATATCGGCACCGCGAATGCCGCGCATCGTGCCGCCATCGGCCTGGGCGAGGTCCAGCACGTCGCCGCCACGGCGGCGCAGCATCATGCTGCCGCTGGCGAGGCGTCCGCCGCCATGTTCGACCAGGCGCATCAGCGCCAGCGAGGTCACCGATTTGCCGGAGCCGGACTCGCCCACGACCGCCAGCGTTTCGCCGCGGTCGATATGGAAGGACAGGCCGCGCACGGCCTCGACGGTGCGCTCGGACGTGGCAAAGCGCACCGTCAGGTCGTTGACGGACACGACGCGCTGCGACGGCAGCGCCAGGCCGGATGCGGAAGACGAAGTAGACGCGGAAGTCGATGGGGCCATGGAGTGTTCCTCGAAACCTGCGGGCATGGTGTCAGCGGTAGATCGCCACGTGGACCGGCTCGCCCACGCGGGCATGGCCTCGGTACATGCCTTCGGTATTGAACGGCAGCGCGACATTGCCGGACGCGTCGATCGCGACCAGCCCGCCCCGGCCCTGGATCGCCGGCAGGCTCTGCATCACGACGGCATGCGTCGCCGCTTCCAGCGAGCTGCCGGCATAGCGCATGCGCGCCGAGATGTCGTAGGCGGCCACCGCGCGGATGAACATCTCGCCGGTGCCGGTGGTCGACACCGCCACCAGTTCGTCGGCATAGCAGCCGGCGCCGATCACCGGCGTATCGCCGACCCGGCCGAGCTGCTTGTTGGTGATGCCGCCGGTGGACGTGGCCGCGGCAAGCCGGCCCTGGCCGTCGAGCGCGACCGCGCCGACGGTGCCGAACTTGGTACCCGGATCGAGCGGCTCGCCACCCGCCTCGTCGGCGCTGGCCCGTGCGGCCAGCGCGGCGGCATCGTGATCCAGCAGGGCCATGCCGCTGCCCGCGCGGGCGCGTTGCCACTGCGCGTGGCGCTCCGGCGTGTAGTAGTAGTCCGCCTCGACCAGCGGCAGGCCTTGCGCCTGCGCAAACGCTTCGGCGCCGTCGGCGGCGAACAGCACATGCTCGCTGTGCTCCATCACCGCGCGCGCCGCCAGCACCGGGTTGCGCAGCCGCTTGACGCAGGCGACCGCGCCGGCATCGCGCGTGGCGCCGTCCATCACCGCGGCGTCGAGTTCGTAGGTGCCGGCGTTGGTCAGCACGGCGCCCTTGCCGGCATTGAACAGCGGGCAGTCCTCGAGCAGCCGCACCGCTTCGGTCACCGCATCGACGGCGCTGGCGCCATCGGCCAGCAGGCGCTGGCCCGCGCGCAGGGCGTGTTCGAGGGCGGCGATGTACTGCGCTTCCTTGTCCGCGTCCATCGCGGCGCGGGTGATGGTGCCGGCCCCGCCATGGATGGCGATCACGGGCGTGGGCTTGGAGGTCGATCGATCTGCGTTCATGGTGCTTGGGCCCGCCTGGATGGCGGGCAACTCGGTAAGGCTCGGAAGCGTTAGTCGTTATCGGTGTCCGGGCGCCGGCGCCGCGGCGCCTTGCCGGACCCCGGACGGGGCCTGGATTGCGGATCGCCGGCCGCGGCGGTGCGGCCGGCGTCGGCGCGCGCATGGGTCTGATGCAGCCAGGGCAGCACGAATTCGGTCATGTCGGCGGCGGCCTTGACCGAGCCCGTGGCGCGGTGCGCGACCGCGCCGCACAGCGCCTCGATCATCGCCAGCACCGCCGCGTCGGAGTTGGCCGACAACTGCCGGCCGGCGCTGACATACAGCGCGATATCGGCAAAGGGCGCCAGCGGCGAGGTGGGCCCATCGGTCAACGCGAGGATCCGCGCGCCATGGGCGCGGGCGCGCTCGGTCAGCGCGACGCTGTCATAGACATAGCGGGGAAAGGCGATCGGAATCACCAGATCGCGGCTGGTCAGCTTGAACAGCTGCCGCGCCGCGGTCGACGCGCCGCCGACGCCGGCGACCGTGATCACCGTGCGGCAGTACATGTCGAGGCCATGTTGCAACAGGCCGGCCAGATAGCCGCTCGCCCCGAAGCCCAGCACATAGACATGCTCGGCCTCGAGAATTGCCGTCACCGCGCGTTCGCACGCATCGGCATCGAGCGCGCGGCGCGTGGCCTGCAGGTTGCGCTCGTTCTCTTCCAGCGAGGCCGCGATGATCTCGGTGATCGTCGCCGGCCGCTCCAGTTCGGTGCGCAGCTTCTCCACCGGCGCCAGCGTGGCTTCGAATCCGCGCACCGGTTCGGCGCGAAATTGCGGGTAACCGTCGAAGCCCAGCGCATGCGCGAAGCGGTTTGCCGTCGCCACCGACACCTGCACCGCCTGCGCAAACTCGTCGATCCGCATCGTCGCCGCGCGGAACGGGTTGGCCAGCACGTAGTCCGCCATGCGCTGGTGCGCCGGCGTCAGCGACGGGAATACCTTCGCAATGCGCTGGGAGACGGTGGTCTCGGGCGCGGGGTCTGGCGGGGAATCGGCCGGCCTGGCGGCCGGGTCCGGACGGGAAGCAGTCATGGCTCTGCGGTGGGCCGGACGCAAATTGGTGCATCCGGCGAACGGCTATCGATGTAAACAAATTTACACGCAATAGCTGTGCCATGAAAATAGAGTTTACGAGAGCAAGGGTTTACCCGTATCTATTCGGCGGCTTCGCTCCCTGCTGTCATTGACTGTGCTGTCCAACTCGTTTAGATTGCCTGGATCGAAGCGACTGACCGGATGAGATCGAGCGCTTCCCAGCGGCGAAAGCCGTACCCGCGCAAGGCGAGTCGAAAGTGGTGTCCGGATCTGCTGTACAGAAAGGCGCCCCAGTGGCGCCTTTTTTATTGTCGGCTTATCTTTTGGTGACCACTGGGTGACCCAGATACACCTTTCCACACAGCAAGACAAAGCCTATGGAACCAAGGAAGACTGGCGCCCGTTCGGTCTGGTGGTAGGCAATCTCCACGATCAGATTCAGGTCCTGGGACCGCCTCCGCTCGCCCAAGGCTCGACGGACCTCAAAGAAGACATGATATGGACCTCAGGGGTCCTGGACGGTCATCGAGTACGCCCAGTTACGCCGTGACGATGTTTGCCAGACTTTTGCCTTCGGATGATTTAGCCCAAGAATCACGCTGGGAAGCTTCCGAGACAGACGATAGCGCACCGGGCAAAAGACACGTGGCCGGTGCGTGTTGCCGTCGAAGATGGGTTGTTTGAAGTCGGGCGCCGCATCCAGGCACCTTTTCGTGAAGCAATGATTCGAAAAGGTGACGCGCATGCGAAGCGTCTTCTTGGCGAGGCCGCTTTCAACTTCCAAATTGAACGGCTCCAGGTGTGCAAAATCGATGATCTCGCCCTCGACCGCTGCAGGCGGGAAGTAAGGTCGTGCCACGAGCTGGTCCTTGCAGTCGCCCCTTGAACGAGGCACAAAGCGGCGATTCTCGGACAAGCGCTACCGTATCGCTTGCCATGCGGAACGCTTCTTGCAACTTTCGAACTTCCCCGAAAAAGCAGGAGGCACCCATGCCAGCGCAACGCCGAATCCTGGTGGTCGCGACCAACGTCGACCAGTACCAAAAAGTGGGCTTTCGTACCGGCCTGTGGCTCAGCGAACTGACGCACTTCTGGGATGTGGCCGAGGAAGCGGGCCATACGCTGCAGCTGGCGTCGCCGTCGGGCGGCAAGATCCCGATCGATCCCGAGAGCCTGATGCTGTCGGAACTTGCACGAAGTGCCGGCATGCGCAGCAGTGTTTTCAAACGCTATGAAGACCGGATCTTCATGGACCTGCTGAACGACACGGCCAACGTGGCGGCGGTCGATTCCGGCGAGTTCGATGCGATCTACCTGACCGGCGGCCACGGCGTGATGTTCGACTTCCCGGGCTGCGAGCCGCTGGCGCGGCTGATCGCGGCGATGTACGAGCAGGGCCGTGTGGTCGCGGCGGTATGCCATGGCCCGGCCGGACTGCTGGACGTCCGGCTGTCCAACGGCGAGCCGCTGGTGCAGGGCAAGCGCGTGACCGGCTTCTCGTGGAACGAGGAAATCATGGCCAAGCGCGACTTCGCCGTGCCGTTCGGGCTCGAGCAGGAGCTGGGCAAGCGCGGCGCGCAATACAGCAAGGCGATGCTGCCGTTTGCGCCCTATGTGGTCGAGGACGGGCGCCTGATTACCGGACAGAACCCCGGCAGTGCGTATGGCGTGGCCAAGGCGGTGCTGCGCACGTTGCGGTTGTCGGAGCCGGCGGCCGAGCCGGCCTGAACGTGCCGGCTGGAGCGTGCCGGCTTGAATTGCCGGGTGACTGCCCGGGCGGCGGCCCGAACGGTCAGCCGCCCTCGCCCATCGCCGGCAATACCCGGCCCGGATTCATCAGGTTCTTCGGGTCGAGCGCCCGCTTGACCTGCCACATCAGTTCGAGCTCGACCTGCGACTTGTAGCGGCGCAGGTCGTCGCGCTTGACCGCGCCGATGCCGTGCTCGGCCGAGATCGAGCCGCCCTCGCCATGGGCGAGGCCATCGACCAGGTCGGACACCGGCTTGTACCACTGCGCGAGGAACCCCTTGGCGTCGGCGTCCTTGGGACGCAGCGGATTGAAGTGGACGTTGCCGTCGCCCATATGGCCGTAGATCACCATGCGGGCATCGGGCACCAGTTCCAGCACGCGGCGCGACGCCTCGTCGACGAAGCCCGCGATGCGCGACAGCGGCACCGACACATCGCACTTGATGCTGCCGCCGGTGCGCGTCTGCGCGTCCGAGATTTCCTCGCGGATGCGCCAGAAGGTCTGCGCGTCGGCGACGCTGGCGGCGATCGCCGCGTCCCGCACCAGTTCCTGTTCGTAGCCGCTCTCGAGAATTTCGAGCAGCGTCGCTTCGAGGCTGGCGGCATCCGCGCCCGAGCTCAATTCGATCAGCACCATCCAGTCGTGCCGCTGCGCCAGCGGCGAGGCGACATTGCCCAGATAGTCGAGCACCAGGTCCAGCGCCGCGCCCGAGATCAGTTCGAACGCCGTGACGGCGCCGCCCGACAGGCGCTTGGCTTCGCCCAGCAGGCGCACGGCCGCGTCCGGCGACGCCACCGCCACGAAGGCCACCGCGCTCGCGCGCGGTTGCGGCATCAGCTTGAGCACCGCGGCGGTGATGATGCCCAGCGTTCCTTCGGCGCCGATGAACAGGTGTTTCAGGTCGTAGCCGGTGTTGTCCTTGCGCAGGCCCCGCAGCGACGAGTAGATGCGCCCGTCGGGCAGCACCGCCTCGATGCCGAGCACCAGGTCGCGCATATTGCCGTAGCGCAGCACCGCGGTACCGCCGGCATTGGTCGACAGATTGCCCCCGATCTGGCACGAGCCTTCGGAGCCGATGCGCAGCGGAAACAGGCGTCCGGCTTCTTCCGCCGCGGCGCGTGCGGCGGCCAGCGTCACGCCGGCCTGCACGGTCAGCGTGTCGTTGACCGTATCGATCGCCAGCACCTGGTTCATGCGGCGCAGGTTCAGCACTACGGCATCGCCGCGCGTGTCCGGCACCGCGCCGCCCATCAACGAGGTATTGCCGCCCTGCGGCACCACCGGCACGCCGTGCGCATGGCACCACGCCATCACCGCGGCAACCTGCTCGGTGGTCGAAGGCAGCACCACCACGCTGGCCTTGCCGCGGCTGATGCGCCGGTAGTCGGTGACGTAGGACTCGGTATCGGCGTCGGCGATCAGGCAGGCATTGTCGCCGACGATGGCTTGCATGGCGCGCAGCGTGGCGTCGCGCGCGGAACTATCCAATGGCATGGTCGAAGAAATCGGCAAAGCGTTCAGTAGGCGGCGGAGGGCCGTTGCGCGGGCGCGGCGCCTTCCTGGCGGAAGGAGGCGGCCAGCTGGCGTGCGGCCTTGGCGAACAGCAGCACATCGACGCCGGTCGCCACGAAGGTACAGCCCAGCTCCAGATATCGCCGGGCCAGCGCGGAATCGGAAGTCAGCGTGCCCGCCGCCTTGCCGCTGGCGACGATGGTACGCATCGCGTTCTCGATCGCGGCCTGCACTTCGGGATGGCCGGGATTGCCGCGATGGCCCATCGACGCCGCCAGATCTGCCGGTCCGATAAAGACGCCGTCGATGCCATCGACCGCGCAGATCTCCTGCAGATTCGCCAGCGCGGTCACGGTCTCGGCCTGCACCAGCAGGCAGACCTCGTCGTCGGCGACATCGAGATAGTCGGCACGGCCGCTCCAGCGGGAGGCCCGCGCCACCGCGCTGCCGACGCCGCGGATGCCTTGCGGCGGATAGCGCGTCGCGCTGACCAGCATGCGCGCCTGCTCGGCGGTATCGACCATCGGCACCAGCAGCGTGGTGGCGCCGATATCGAGCAGCTGCTTGATCAGCGGGACGTCGCCGGCCACGGCGCGCACCACCGGCGCGCTCGGATAGGCCGAGACCGCCTGCAACTGGGCCAGGACGCTGCGCACATCGTTGGGGGCGTGCTCGCCGTCGATCAGCAGCCAGTCGAAGCCGGCGGTGGCCGCAACCTCGGCGAGGTACGGCCCGGCCATCGACAGCCACAGGCCGATTTGTGGCCGGCGGGCGGCCAGTGCGGTCTTGAAGGGATTGGATGCGGGCATGACGGGTCCTGTCAAAGCGATACGGGTTCGATGGACTGGGGACTGGGCCGTGTACGTGCTTGTACGGCTTGGGTCGGGCTCAGTCCAGCAGACCCTGGCACAAATACTTCAAATGCAGATAATCGTCCAGTCCATGGCGCGAGCCCTCGCGGCCATAGCCGGATTCCTTGACGCCGCCGAATGGTGCGGCCTCGGCCGCGATGGCCCCTTCGTTGATGCCGACGATGCCGGTCTCCAGCGCCTGCGCGACGCGCCAGATGCGGCGCACGTCGTTCGAATAGAAGTAGGCTGCGAGCCCGAACGGCGTGTCATTGGCGTGGCCGATCACCTCGTCCTCGCTGGCGAAACGGAAGATCGGTGCCACCGGGCCGAAGGTTTCCTCGCAGGACAGCGCCATCTCCGGCGTGGCGCCGACCAGCACGGTCGGTGCGTAGTAGTGCGGTCCGTCCCCGGTACGCACGCGCCTGCCGCCGGTGACGACGCGCGCGCCCCGTGCCACCGCATCCTCGACGTGGCGGGCGATCTTGTCGACCGCGCGCGCATTGATCATCGGGCCGATCTGCGAGCCCGCCTCGCTGGCCGGCCCGACCTTCAGTGCGCCGACGCGCCGCGCCAGCCGTTCGACGAAATCGTCATGGACGGCCTCGTGCACGTAGATGCGGTTGGGGCAAACGCAGGTCTGGCCGCCATTGCGGAACTTCGATGCCATCAGCCCTTCGACCGCGGCATCGAGGTCGGCGTCCTCGAACACAATGAACGGCGCGTTGCCGCCGAGCTCCAGCGACAACTTCTTCAACGTCGCGGCGGACTCGCGCGCCAGATGCTTGCCGACCGGCGTCGAGCCGGTGAAGGTGATCTTGCGCACGCGGCTGTCGGCAAGCCAGACGTCGACCACCTCGGGCGTGCGTTCGCGCGACGCGGTGACGATGTTCAGCACGCCCGCCGGCACGCCGGCGAGCTCGGCCAGATAGACCAGCGCCAACGCGGTCAGCGGCGTGTCCTCGGCCGGCTTGGCGACCACGGTGCAGCCGGCCGCCAGCGCCGGCGCGATCTTGCGCGCGATCATCGCCAGCGGGAAGTTCCACGGCGTGATCGCCGCGACCACGCCGACCGGTTCCTTCAGCACCAGCATCTTTCGGCCCGGCATCGGCTCGGCCACGATGTCGCCGCAGATCCGGACCGCCTCGGCCGCGAACCACTCGACATACGCGGCACCGTACTGCACCTCGCCGTGGCTCTCGTGCATCGGCTTGCCCTGCTCGGCCGAGATGATGCGGGCCAGGTCTTCCTGGTGTTCGAGGATCAGCGCGTGCCAGCGCTGCAGCAGCCTCGCGCGTTCCTTCGCCGGGCGGCGGCTCCAGCCGGCGAAGGCGGCGTGGGCGGCATCGGCGGCGCGGCGCGCATCGGCGGCGCCACTGTCCGCGACCTGCGTCAGCGTCGACCCATCGGCAGGATTGGTGACATCGAGCCGATCGCCGGCCGCTGCGGGCTGCCACTGGGCGCCGATCAGGTTCTGGCCGCGCAGCAGCGCGGCATGGGAAAGCTGCAGGGACATGATGCGATGGAAGTCCTGGAAAGGATGCGGCCGGTCAACTGACGATGCCCATATGCCAGGGCACGAACTCGTTGTCACCGAGGCCTAGCAGTTCGCTGCGGGTCTTCTCGCCGGAGGCGACGCGCAGGATATGTTCGAAGATGCGCTGCCCCATCTCGGCGACGGTCAGTTCGCCGTCGACGATGACGCCGCAGTTGATGTCCATGTCGTCGGCAAGGCGCCGGTACATCGGCGTATTGGACGCCAGCTTGATCGTCGGCGCCGGTTTGGAGCCGAACATCGAGCCCCGGCCGGTGGTGAAGCAGATCAGGTTGGCGCCGCTGGCGATCTGGCCGGTCACCGCAACCGGGTCATAGCCGGGCGAATCCATGAAAACGAAGCCGGCCTTGTCGATCGGCTCGGCGTACTGGTACACGGCCTGCAGCGGCGTGGTGCCGCCCTTCATAGCCGAGCCCAACGATTTCTCGAAGATGTTGGCGAGCCCGCCCTGCTGGTTGCCGTGGCCGACCACGCCATTGAACTGCGCGTTGTGGCCGGCGGTGTAGCGCTCCCACCAGGCCAGCCGGTCGAGCAGCTTCTGGCCGACCTCCGGCGTGACCGCACGTCGCGTCAGCATGTATTCGACGCCGTGGATTTCCGGGGTTTCGGACAGGATCGCGGTGCCGCCGTGGCGCACCAGGATATCCATCGCGGCGCCCAACGCGGGATTGGCGGTGATGCCGGAGAACCCGTCCGAGCCGCCGCATTCGAGGCCGATCTTCAGATGGCTGGCGGGAACCGGCTGGCGTCTCGCCGCATTGGCCGCCGGCAGCATCGATTCGATCGCCCGGATGCCGGCGGCGATGGTCTCGCGCGTGCCACCGGTGTCCTGCATCACCATCGTATGCAGATGGCTGCCGGGCTCCAGTTGCTGCGACTCGACCAGCGAGGCGACCTGATTGCGTTCGCAGCCCAGGCCGACGATCAGCACGCCCGCCAGGTTCGGATGGCGCGCATAGCCGGCCAGCGTGCGGCGCAACAGATCGAAATGCTCGCTCGGCGACGACATGCCGCAACCCGTGCCATGAGCGAACGCCACCACGCCATCGACGTTCGGATAGGCCGCCAGCCGCTCCCGCGTGAAATGGTCGGCGATATGCCGGATCACCGTGGCCGAGCAATTGACCGACGACAGGATGCCGATGAAATTGCGCGTGCCGACACGGCCGTCCGGACGCACGAAGCCCTGGAAGCTCGCGCGCTCGGCCTCGGGCACATAGTCGATCGGCCGCACGTCGCTGCAGAAGGCCGGATCGCGATAGAAGTCGACCAGCTTCAGGTTGTGCGAATGCACGTGCTCGCCCGGCGCGATATCGCGATCGGCCACGCCGATCACGGTGTCGTACTTGCGCACCGGCTCGCCCTTCGCGATCGCGCACGCCGCGATCTTGTGGCCGGCAGGCACCTGGGCCCGCGCCCGCACGCCAAGCTCGGGCAGCGGCTGTCCCAGCGCCAGGTCCTGGCGGGCGATCAGCACGTTGTCGTTGGCGTGCAGGCGGATGACGGCATTGACGTTCACGTCGAACAATTCCTGTGGTTGGCGAGGGCGATGGTGGTCTGCACTAGGCACATCGGCGCTGAAGGGATCAGCTCTGCTGCAGCATTTCCTTCAGCTTCAGGCGCTGGATCAGCTGGGTTTCCTGCTCGTAGACCGCCGCCACGTACTTCTTGTAGTCGGGCCCGTCGAGGTACATCACCGGCGCATCGATACGCGACGCAACCTGCTTGAATTCCTTGCTGGCCACCGCGGCACGGAAGGCGTCGCGCAGCTGTTTCTCGATCGCCGGGTCCAACCCCTTCGGTGCGCCGATGCCGTTGGGCGCTTCGACCACGACGTCGTAGCCGAGCTCGCGCAGCGTCGGCGTGTCCTTGAAGCGCGGCGTCCGCTGCTCGCCCCATGTGGCCAGCAGGCGGAGCTTGCCGGATTCGACATGCGGCGCCCACGAGCTGGAATCGGCCAGCAGATCGACCTGACCGCCGAGCACATCCTGCAGCGCCGCCGAGCCGCCCTTGTAGGCGATCGCGTTGAAGCGCACGCCGGCGGCCAGCGCGAACTGCTCCATGCCGACATGGGTCGCCCCGCCGATACCGGCGTGGGCATAGGTCAGCTTGCCCGGGTTGGCCCTGGCCGCGGCAACGACATCCTGCAGCGTCTTGTACGGCGAGCCGGCCGGCACCGCGATGCCGAAGGTCTGGCCCGAGGTACGCGCCAGATAGGTCAGCTCGGTGCGCGGATCGATCTCCAGCATGCCGAGCTGCGAGAAGCGCGTGACCGAGATCGGAATCTGGCCGATGGTGTAGCCATCCGGCTTGGCTCGCGCCAGCGCGCGGGTGCCGATCATGCCCGAGGCGCCGGCGCGGTTCTCGACGACGATCGACTGCTTCAGGATGCCGGAGGCGACCTGGCACAGCGCGCGCATCGACTGATCGGCGGTGCCGCCGACCGGCCACGGGCAAATGAAGGTGATTGGGCGATCGGGATAGGTTGCGGCGCTGGCGCTCCGGGCCAGCAGCATGCCGGCGGTACCGGTGGCCGCCGCAGCGGCGGCCGTGGCAACACCGGCGCTGGCGCCGAGGATCAGGCGGCGGCGCGCGGGATTGATGGGGGAACCCTGGTTCATTGTCGTCCTCGCACTGTGTTATCGGTGGTGGCCGGCGCGCTTCGAGGCAACGCCATGGGCGGCATTGTGGCCGGCTACGACATAACGATCCAATCCAATATCGTCATTGCTTGATAACCTTCCCGTTAAGTAGGCCGCGAGGTAGACTGCGCGCCATGCCTCATATCGACCGCGCGCTGCGCTCCAATATCAAGCTACGCCATCTGCAGTTGCTGGTGGCGCTCGACGAGTTCCGCCATCTCGGCAAGACCGCCGAATTCCTGTCGATCAGCCAGCCGGCGGTGTCGAAGACGCTGACCGAAGTCGAGAAGATGCTCGGCCTGGTACTGTTCTCCCGCTCGACCCGCGGCACCGAACCGACCACGGCCGGCGAAGCGCTGATCCGCTTCTCGCGCCGCGTGCTGGCCCAATACGACCGCACGCGCGAGGAGATCGAGGCCGTGGACACGGGCGCGGCCGGGCGCGTACGCGTCGGCGCAATGGGCGCCGCGCTGCCGGTGCTGCTGGCACGCGCCACCGCCCGGCTGAAGGCGCGCTCCGCGCAGGCCGCCGTGCTGATCGAGGAAGGCGATCTGACGCACCTGCTGCCCAAGCTGCGCCTTTCCGAGCTCGACCTGATCGTGGGTCGGCTCGAGCCAGGCTATGCGGCGCCGGACCTTGCAACCGAGGCGCTTTACAACGAACCAATGGTGGCCGTCGTCCGGCCCGGACATCCGCTCGCCGGCAAGCGCAAGGTTGGCTGGGCCGATCTGGCGCAGCTGCCATGCGTGATGCCGCCACCGTGGGCCTCGCTACGGGTCAAGCTGGAGCAGGCGTTTCTCGCGCAGGGCCTGGAGCCGCCGTCGGACCGGATCGAAACCTCGTCCTATCTCGCGGTCTCGACCTTCGTCGCGCAGCGCGAAGCCGTCGGCTTCCTGGCGCGCTCGGTGGCAAGGCAGTTCGCCAGCGAACGCAGGCTCGACATCGTGAAGATCGCCGTGCCGATCGAATTGCCGCCGGTGGGAATCATCACGCTGCGCGCCTCGCGCGAAGCCGGACTGGGCGCCAGCGCGGACCATCTGATGGATTGTTTGCGGTTGGCGGCGGCGGAGATGGGTGAAGCCCCGCGGCGGCGAGGTGTACGACAGGGAAAATGAGTTCCGTTGAGGGTGTTATCAAACGTCGGCAATTTTCCCGAATTTGCCGACGTTCGATAACGGTGTGTGCGCCACTGTCCCGACGACAGACACGCCGCTCCGGCACCTCGCTTCCAGAACGCGAATAGTCACCGGCCCTTCCCTGCTGGCACGCCGCCCTTGGTAAGCGCCTCGATGGCGCGGGCCGCGGCCAGATGCTGGGGCACCGACAAGCCCTGCGTTGCCGTGGCAGGCGAGATCTGCGCGCCTTGCGCACTGCCGCGCGCGGTGAAGTCGGCGCCTGGTGCATAGACGTTGCGTGCGATCGCGCCGACCTCGGCGTCGGACAGGTCGGCGGCTACCAGCAATTGCGCGGCGACGGCCACGGTAGCCACGCTGTCGGACTGGTTCGCATAGGTGCCTGCGGGCACCGTATAGCGCAAATAACCACGGCCGGAATCGGCCAGCGCGGCGGCGGCCTTCTCGCTGAGCGGCAACAGACGCAGGGGAATCGCGGCCAGCGCGTCGCGGATGCTTTCCGATGGCACGCCGATGATCTGGATCACGGCGTCGACCTCGTTCTGCCGAAGCGCCACCAGCGATGCGTTGATGCCCAGCTCGCGCCCGGAAAAATCCGCCGGCCGCAGCCCGTGCGCCGCGAGGACGCGCAGGGCAGTCCGCTGCGACGCGCCGCCCTTCTCGCCGATGGCGATGCGCTTGCCGCGCAGATCCGCCACCGTCTTGACGGCGGCATCGGCGCGAACGAGAACATGGACGGCCTCCGGATACAGGCTGCCGATCGCGCGTAGTGAGGTGAAGGGTCCGTCGGTGGCAAAGTCGCCGTCGCCGCGGTAGGCGTCGAGCGCCGCATCGGCTTGCGCCAACGCCAGCGAGGCCTTGCCCTGGCGCAGCATGCGCAGGTTCTCGTCGCCGCCTCTCGTGACCAGCGGCACTACCCTGGCGCCCGGATTGGCGGCCAGCGCCTGGGCGAAGCGCAGGTATTGCCCGCCTTCGGCGCCTCCCGCCAGCGGATAGCCCTGGTTGGCGCGCGCGAGCCGGGCGCGAATGCTGGCGTGCGCGGCGGCAAGTTCCTGCGTGATCATCGCGTGCTGTTCGGGTGAGGACTCTGCCGGCACGGATTCGACGATGCGGCGGACCGCTTCGAGCATCGCGGCCGCGCCCTGCGGAGCGCTGGCCGCATAGGCGGGCGCGGCGACCGGACGGTAGCCGCCGGATGCGACCGGTACCCAGCGGCCATCCTGCTCGCGGTAGACCGCGGCGCCGTGCGCGCGAATGATGTCGCCGGCCTTGTTGCCGCCCAGCGCAATGCCCTGCACGCCCTTGGGCGCGGCACCGAGTGCGGAGATCAAGCCGGCAACGCCAGCGGCATCCCATGCGCCGAAGTCGAAGTCGCGCGTCAGCTTCAGCTCGGCGTCGAAGTAGACGACACGCCGGTCCTCGCCGGGCGGACCGCGCCGATCGGTCTGCGAGCCTTGGCGCCGCAGCTCCGCCAGTTCCACTGTTCCGGGCGGCAGCGCCTGCCCAAGCCGCGCGGCGACATCCTTTCGCAACGCGTCGGCATCCGGGCCGCGCTGGCATCCGGCCAGTAGCAACACCACGGTCGCGGCAAACAGCGCGGCAAACAGCGTGGGGAACAGCGCGGGGAACAGCGCGGGGAACAGGCGGCGCACGATCAGCCTCCCATCAGCGGCATCGCCAGCATCAGCGTCAGCACGAAGGCATTCATGATGTCGACGAAGAATGCGCCGGCCAGCGGCGCCACCACGAAGCTTTTCGGTGCCGGTCCATGCTTGGCGGTGATCGCCTGCATATTGGCCATCGCGGTCGCGGTCGAGCCCATGTTGAAGCCGATGAAGGCGGCAGACAGTACCGCGGCCTCATAGTCGCGCCCCATGAAGCGGAAGCAGACCAGCACCACGTACAGCACGATAAAGACGACCTGCATCGCGATGATCGCGAGGAACGGTCCCGCGGACAGCGCCACGTCGACCAGGTCGAGCGCCATCATCGTCATCACCAGGAACAGCGACAGGCTGACATTGGAAATCAGCTCCGCGGGACGGTCGTCGAAGCGCACGCCTGCCAAGGGCAGCAGGTTCCGGATCGCGATGCCCGTCAGCATGCACCAGAGGAAGCCCGGGATGGTGATGGCCTGACCCGAGAACTGCGCGGCGAGCCAGCGGCCGATCACCACCGCCACCAGGATGCCGCCCAGCGCGCCGATCGCGGCGACGGTCGTGATGGGGAAGCCATGCGCTTCGGCTTCGACGCTGGCTTCGTCCTCCCCCTGCGAGCGCAGCCGATACCGCGAGATCAGGTACTGCGCGACCGGCCCCGCGATGATGCCGCCGACGATCAGGCCGACCGTCGCCACCGTCATCGACAGCTCCATCACCGACTGCAGGTTGTTGATCTCGGCAAAGCGCTCGGCATAGGCGGCGCCGGTGCCGTGTCCGCCGACCAGCGTGATCGAACCGCCGACCAGCCCGAAGATCGGATGCAGGTCCATGGCCTTGGCCATGCCGACGCCGACGATGTTCTGTACGGCGATATAGGGAAACAGCACGATCAGGAAGATGACCAGCGCCTTGCCGCCCTGCTTGAGCGCGCGCAGGTCGGCGCCCATGCCGACGCCGGCGAAGAACATCAGCAGCAGCACCGGCTTGATGCCGGCGTCGATGACAACGCGGAAGTCGAACAGCGCCACCGCGATCGCCGCGACGGCGGCAAACAGGATGCCGCCGGTGATCGGGTCGGGAATGTTGTAGCGCGACAGAAAGGCGACCCGGCGATTGATCAGCGTACCGAGCAGCAGGACCAGCACGGCGATCAGCACCGAGGCGACCGGATCGAGGCGAATCTGCATCGAGTTCCCATCCTTGCCCGCCGGTACCGGCGGAAAAGTGACGCGTATGGATCTATGCCAGCATAGACGCGACAAATGCGAACTGCAATGCGCAAAAAAAATGCCGGACGCGATCGATCGCGTCCGGCCTTAGCTTGCTTGCGAATCCGTCGTCCCCGCGAAGGCGGGGACCCAGTGACTTGGAAAGCCGCTGGATTCCCGCATGCGCGGGAATGACAAGCGAGGGCTACGCCGCCGACTGCGTCAGCTCGGGCGTGCCCGGCGTATTCGACGCGGCAGGCGCGACGGCTTCGCCAGCCATCGCCTTGCGCAGCTGCTCCTTGTCCAGTTCGCCCTCCCAGCGCGCGACAACGATCGCGGCGGTGGCGTTGCCGACCAGATTAGTCAGCGCGCGGCATTCCGACATGAAGCGGTCGACGCCAAGGATCAGCGCCATGCCCGCCACCGGCACCGACGGCACCACCGCCAGCGTGGCGGCCAGCGTGATGAAGCCCGCGCCGGTCACGCCGGCCGCGCCCTTGGAGCTGAGCATCGCGACCAGCAGCAGCAGGATCTGGTCGCCGAACGACAGGTGGATGTCGCAGGCCTGCGCGATGAACAGCGCCGCCATCGTCATGTAGATATTGGTGCCGTCCAGGTTGAACGAATAGCCGGTCGGCACGACCAGGCCGACCACCGACTTGGCGCAGCCGGCCCGCTCCAACTTCTGCATCAGCGTCGGCAGCGCGGCTTCCGACGAGCTGGTGCCCAGCACCAGCAGCAGTTCCTCGCGGATATAGCGGATCAGCTTGACGATCGAGAAGCCGTTATAGCGCGCGACCAGACCGAGCACGATCAGCACGAACAGCAGCGACGTCAGGTAGAAGGTGCCGACCAGCATCGCCAGGTTGGCCACCGACTTGATGCCGTACTTGCCGATCGTGAACGACATCGCGCCGAACGCGCCGATCGGGGCGACCTTCATCAGGATCGACACCAGGCGGAACACCGGCAGCGTGACGGCCTGCAGGAAATCGACCACCGGCTTGCCGCGCTCGCCGACCAGCGCCAGCGAGATGCCGAACAGCACCGCGACGAACAGCACCTGCAGGATGTCGCCATTGACCATCGGGCTGAGCACCGTGGTCGGGATGATGTTCATCAGGAAGCCGGTGATCGTCGAATCGTGCGCCTTGGCGACATAGCCGGACACCGCGTTCGAATCGAGCGAGGCCGGGTCGATGTGCAGGCCGTGGCCGGGCTGGACCACGTTGCCGACGACCATGCCGACCGCCAGCGCCAGCGTCGAGAACGTCAGGAAGTAGACCATCGCCTTGCCGGCGACGCGGCCGACCTTCTTCAGGTCCGACATGCCGGCGATGCCGGTGACCACGGTCAGGAAGATCACCGGCGCGATGATCATCTTGACCAGCTTGATGAAGCCGTCGCCGAGCGGCTTCATGCTCGAGCCGAGATCGGGCCAGTAGTGGCCCAGCGCGATGCCGGCGACGATGGCGACCAGCACCTGCACGTACAGATGGCGATAGAACGGACGAGGCTGCGCGGCCGTGGCCGCGGCGGTGTGGGTGTCGATCATGCGGGTGTCCCCTGCCAATGGGCTGCCGGGCGCCATGGGAACGCGCGGCTGCGAGTTTCTTGAAATATCCTGGCCGAGCGGATGCGGCGCCGGACCCGCCGCTATCGCAATGCGTGTGCCAACCAGGATGTCTTTCGCAACCCGTTGATCTTTAAAGAAAAAATCTGGAAGCGGCGTCCGCCTCGCTGGCGCTTGAGTGGAATTCCACATAGAATTCGGGCCGGTTGTATGGAAATCCACACAACCTTTGCCGTACACAGCCCGAGATCGCAACTCAAAGTGCGTCCCCTAGCCCGTTCAGTGGTCCACCGCTTCCACCCACCCCTCGCCGATGGCCCAACCGCCCCCCTCCACCCTGCCGACTGACCACGCGCCCGTACGCCGGTCCCTGTCGCCGCGCAGCGCTGCGGGCGTCGCGCTGGCGGTGCTGGTGATGCTGGCGCTGACCGTCGCGGTGCTGCGGCTGGTCGAACGGGCGGCGCATCGCGAGGCCGCCGCGACGGTGACCCAGCGTGCGCTGACGGCCGCCCAGTTCAACGTCGCCACGCTGCGGCGCGATCTCGACAAGCATCGCGCGCTGCCCTTCGTGCTGGCGCAGGACCCGGACCTGAAGACCGCATTGGCAACGGCCGACCCGCAACGCATTGCCGCGTTGAACGGCAAGCTGGAGGCATTGGCCGCCGGTACCGGCGCTTCGGTGATCTACGCGGTCGATCGTCGCGGCCTGGCGGTCGCCTCGAGCAATTGGCGTGGTCCAGACAGCTTCGTCGGCGAGAACTACGCCTTCCGCCCGTACTACCAGGGGGCGATGGCCCGCGGCGCCGCCGAGCACTTCGCCCTGGGCACCATCAGCCGCCGTCCCGGCCTGTACCTGTCGCACCGGCTGGACGATGCCGGCGGACAGCCGGTCGGCGTGGTGGTCGTCAAGGTGGAGTTCCCCGGCCTGGAGGAAGACTGGGCACATCTGGCCGAGCCGGTCTTCGTCACCAACAGCGACGGCGTGGTGCTGCTGACCAGCGAACCCGGCTGGCGCTTCCGTTCGCTGGTGCCGCTGGGCGAGCCGGCGGCCGAGCAGTTGCGGCGCAGCCTGCAGTTTGGCGATGCAACCTTCGCCCCGCTGCCGATCCGGCCATTTTCGGCCGCGGCCGGTGGCGCGCCGGCGCGCAAGCCGCCTGCCAGCGGCGAGGAGGTGCGTGCGGACGTGCCCGGTCATCCGGCCGGCGACAGCTATATCCACGTTGCGCTGCCCGTACCTTCCACGCATTGGACCTTCCACCTGCTGGCACCCAGCCGCGGCGAACGGACCGGCATCGCGGCGCGGATGCAGGCCCAGGCGCTGGTGGTGCTGCTGCTCGCCTATGTCGCCATGGCCACCGCGTTCTATGCGCGGCGCCGGCTGCGGCGGCACAACGCCCAGCAGGCGGCGATCCGTGCCGAACTGACCGCGCGCGTGGAGGCGCGCACCGCGGAATTGCAGGCGGCCAACGACCAGTTGCGCGCGGAAATGGAGGAGCGCCGCCAGGCCGAACTGCGGTTGCACGCCGCTCAGGAAGAACTGGTACAGGCCAACAAGCTGACCTTTCTCGGCCAGATCGCCGCCGGCGTCGCGCACGAGATCAACCAGCCGGTGGCCGCGATCCGCAGCTATGCCGACAACGCCGGCAGCTACCTGGAGCGCGGCGAGGCCGAGGGGGCCCGCTCGAGCCTCGCGCGCATCGGCGCATTGACCGAGCGTATCGGCGCCATTACGGGCCAGCTGCGCGCGTTTGCCCGCAAGGGTTCGGGCGCACGAGAGCCGACGCCGGTGGACGACGCGATCGACGGCGCGCTGCTGTTGCTCGGGCCGCGCCTGCGCACGCAGTCCGTCGCGCTGGTGCGTTCCGGCGACAAGGGACTGCGCGTACAGGCCGAACGCCTGCGGCTCGAACAGGTGCTGGTCAATCTGCTGCAAAACGCGCTGGACGCCGTCGCCGGCCGCGACGATGCGCGGATCGATATCGTGACGCATGCCGACGAAGCGCGCGTCCGCATCGAGATCGCCGACAACGGCCCGGGCATCGCGCCCGACATCGCCGAGCGGCTGTTCACGCCCTTCTCCACCTCGAAGCGCGAAGGCATGGGGCTGGGGCTGGTGATCAGCCGCGACATCGTCGCCGACTTCGGCGGCACGCTCGATACGCGCTCCGGCAGCACGGAAAGCGGCGGGCCTGGCGGCGCCATCTTCACCATCACATTGAATTCATCCCCATGATGCAAACCACCGAAGGCCAGGCCAGCCATGGCCCGGTGCGCCGGGTCGCCCTGGTCGACGACGACCACGATGTCCGCGCAGCCGCGGCCGAGAGCCTGACGCTGGCCGGCTATCGGGTCGACGCGCACGCCAGCGCGCAATCGTTTCTCGACAGCCTGCGCGACGGCTATCCGGAGGTGCTGGTCACCGATATGCGGATGCCGGGGCTCGACGGCCTGCAACTGTTCGAACGGGTGCTGGAGCGCGACGCCAGCCTGCCGGTGATCTTCATCACCGGACATGGCGATATCGCGCAGGCGGTCGAGGCGATGCGCCGAGGGGCCTACGATTTTCTGGAGAAGCCTTACGCCACCCATCGGCTGCTGACCGCGGTCGGTCATGCCTGGGAACAACGCCGGCTGGTGCTGGAAAACCGCCGGCTGCACGACGCCGCATCGCAGGCCGAAAGCGCCTGGCCGCTGATTGGCGTCACGCCGGCAATGGAGCGGCTGCGCCAGACCATCCGCCATATCGCCGATGCTGACGTCGACGTGCTGGTGGTCGGCGAAACCGGCAGCGGTAAGGAAATGGCCGCGACCGCGCTGCATCGGTGGAGCCGTCGCAGCGCCGGCGAACTGGTGGCGCTCAATTGCGCGGCGCTGCCGGAGAGCGTGATCGAGAGCGAGCTGTTCGGCCACGAGCCCGGCGCCTTCACCGGCGCGCAACGCAAGCGAATCGGCCGCATCGAACATGCCAATGGCGGCACGCTGTTCCTCGATGAGATCGAAGGCATGCCGCCGTCGGTGCAGCTCAAGCTGCTGCGCGTGCTGGAGACGCGCAGCGTCGCGCCGCTGGGAACCAACGAAATGCGGCCGGTCGATCTGCGCGTCATCGCGGCCAGCAAGGTCGATCTGGGCGACCCCGCACAGCGCGGCGATTTCCGCGAGGACCTGTATTACCGCCTCAACGTCGTCACGCTGTATATGCCGCCGCTGCGCGAGCGGCGCGAAGACATTCCGCTGCTGTTCGAGGTCTTCACCGGCCAGGCCGCGCGCCGCTTCCAGCGTGAGGCGCCGCCGGTCACCGATGCCGTACGGCGCTACCTGAACACGCACACCTGGCCGGGCAACGTACGCGAACTGCTGCATTTCGCCGAACGGTTCGTGTTGGGGGTGCATACGCTGCCGGCCGCGCCTGTCGCGGCGAGCACGACGTCAGACGGTACGAGCGGCGAAGGCACATTGGCCGAACGGATGGACCGCTACGAAGCCCAGCTGATCCGCGACACGCTCGCCGCGAACGGCGGCAATGTACGGGCGACACTGGAATCGCTGGGCATCGCGCGCAAGACGTTCTACGACAAGCTGCATCGGCATGGGATCGAACGGCGGGAGTATTTGGCGGAGAAGGGGGAGTAGTCGAGGAGACGCTGGCTATTCGCGCGCTCTTCATTGGCCGAAGGGACCGTCTGATCCAGCTTGGTGAGGTGCTGAACTCGTTGGGCGCTCAGACTTCTCACCATAGGCGCTCCGGCATTGAGGCGCCGCCAGCAGTCGAGCCTGCGGCGCCTTGTCCGCCGCTATCCAGGCAGACCAGGCAGCTTGGAGTCGACAATGGCCGTTGCACCAGCGCGGCACCGTGTCGTCTATCCACGCGAGCATGGCGACGCCGTCCTGATAGATCTTCCCGAGATCCGTGGGGCTGAGCCACAACACTGGTTCGTGGTGGAAGACGCGATTTCGCAATGCCCGTAGGCGGTTCAAGATCGGGGACACGTTGTGGCGTTGACGTTCGACTTTGGGCAGGTGCCGAAACGCCTTCCTCAAAGGTTTCCACAGCAGCGACTGGAATTCCGCATTGAACAAGGTCACCCAGAAACCAAAGGTCAGTTCGGCGATGACCTTGTCCGGCGTACCGCGCTCTTTACGAAAGTGGAGTTTCGCTTTTGCAGCCTGGATTTGCGCAAATTGCCTCTCAAACAACGGGACGCCTATCCATGCCTCCCACCAGTCCAAGCGCCCGTAGTGTTCGACCAACTGCCGATTGACGGCATTGCGAAGACACACCTCTACGACGGCCAGAAACGGAGTCAGCGCGCCGGCGATCAGGAGGTTATGGCGGTATGCCTCCATCGCCCTGATCCGGTCGCCACGACAGTGCGCCAAGTAGCGGCCAACTCTTGGCGATGAAAAGGCCTGCTCAAAGTTTCGCCAATCCACAACGCCTCCATGCTTTCGTGCGGTGCGCTATGGTGTGCCAGCTTCGGAGTTTTTTCGAGCGAAGCTCGTCGCGAAGTTTCGAATACGCCAAAGGTGGGGTAGAATCGCCGGGCAGCCCTAATCTGTCCTCTCCCGGATGACCATGCCGGTGATGACTCTAGGTACGTCAGTGGCCCGCCTCGCGCGGGCCACTTCATTTGGTACGCCGCACAGCCGATGCCGGAAGAAGTTTGGTCCAGCGGACCACGATCCGATGCGCTACGGCTGCTTCCGTTGCGTGGCAGCGCGACGGCGCGGCGCGGCCAGCGGTTCGGCCGCCTCTCCGCCGGGCGCCTCCCCTGGGAACGCCGGCTCGGCCAAGCGCCGCACATGATCGCGCAGATCGCGCGGCCATGATTCGGTCAGCATCACGAAGCGCTCGCCGTCACCGGCATACAGCGCGCGGGACGCGTCCTCGTAGCCGGGCCGGTTGCCAAGCATCGCAAGCATGAAGCGGTCGGCTGCCTGCTGCGCTTCGCGCATCGCCTGCCGTCCTCCGTCCTGGGCACGCGCGTGCTCAACCAATTTGCGCAGCGTCACTGACGCGCCGCCCGGCTGTGCGGAAAGCCATTCCCAGTGGCGCGGCAGCAGGGTTACCTCGCGTGCCACCACGCCGAGCCTGGGACGGCCTGGCGTCCGGGGTTCGCCCCTGCTCTCTTCCCCTTCGCGTTCCGCCTGCTCCGAGGCCGGCTGTCGCCCGTCCGGTTGCAGCCTCGCGACAACCTCCTGATCCGTGCCGCGCAGATCGAAATCGATCTGGCGGCCGCTGCGATCGTCGAAGATCAATACCGCTGGCGCCGACGCGTCGTCGCCCCGTTGCGCGAGGGCGCGCTTGACGGCAAGGGCCACGGCGCCGGGCGCGCCGGAAGCCAGAATGCGTTCGCCGATGAACGCGGTGCAGGTGTCTGGTTTCGACATGTTGGATCTCCGTGAACTGGCGGTATTTTATCCGGGTAAAACAAGATGTCAATATTACCCGGGCTAAATTCGCCAACACGGTCACGCCCCTGCTGTCCACTCACTCCACCGAAATCCCCCGCTGCTTGATCACCGCTCCCCAACGCGCCGTCTCCTTCTGGATCGTCTCTCCCAGCTGCCGTGGCGTGCCGCCGCCGACGTCCATGCCGAGCGTCGCGAGCTTGCTCTTCAACGCCGGATCCGCGAGCACCTCGCCGGTCTGGCGGTTCAGTTGTTCGACGACCTCGCGCGGCGTGCCGGCCGGGGCCATCAGCGCATACCAGGACACCGCCTCGAACTGCGGGAAGCCCTGTTCGGCGACAGTCGGCACATCGGGCAGCACGGCGGAGCGCCTGGCGCTGGCGACGCCCAGCGCGCGCAGGCGCCCGGCCTGGATATACGGCAACGCCGCCGACATCTGCGCAAACATCATCGTGACCTGGCCGCCGACGAGGTCAGTCATCGCCGGACTGACGCCCTTGTAGGGCACGTGGATCAGCTTGACGTTGGCGTCGAGCTGCAGCAGTTCACCGGCCAGATGCGCCTGGCTGCCCGCGCCCGGCGAGGCGAAGGTCAGCTTGCCGGGCTGCTGGCGTGCGAGCTTCAGCAGGTCGGCAAGCGACTTCGCCGGGACGCCGGGGTGAACCACCAGCACGTTTTCGGCCGTGGCCAGCATCGCGACCGGCACCAGGTCGGCCGCCTTGTACGGCAGGTTCGGCATCAGCGACGGATTGACGGCGATATTGCCGACCGGCACCACGGCCAGCGTATAGCCATCGGGCGCGGCCTTGGCGACCTGATCGACGCCGATCGTGCCGGCCGCGCCGGCCTTGTTCTCGACGACGACCGGTTGGCTCCAGCGTTTGGACAGCCCCTCGCCTACCGTACGTCCGAGCACGTCGGCCGGACCGCCCGCCGCAAACGGCACGACCAGCCGGACCGGCTTGGCGGGATAGGCCTGCCCGCCGCCCTGCGCCGACGCGCCAAGCGGCACGCTTGCCGCGAGCAGCGCGCCCAGTATCGTGGAAAGCAAACGCATCATCGTGATTCTCCGAGAGTGGATCAGGCCAATGGATCGGATGGGTGCCGCGAGGACTCCAGCGAAGGCTCCGACAATGACGCCGGCACGGACTCCGGCAAAAACGGCAAGACACCCTGCACAACCGGTGTCGCCGCGGTCAGCGCCACTCCCGCGCGATCCGCCTCGTGCGCCCAGCGGACCAGGCGCCGATAGTCGTCCGGCACCATTGCCGCAAAGCGCGACAACCGCAGCGCGGCAAGCGCCTCGCCGCATTCCGGGTCGCGATGCGCATGCAGCAATGCCTCGCGCAGCCGCGCCGCGATGTCTTCGCCGATGCCGGGAGAAGCGACCAGCGGCGGAATCGGCGAGGACTGCGTCACCGCCAGCGTGCGCACGGCGGCGATCCGTTCCGGCGCATGCAGCCGCAGCAAGTCGAGCACATAGCTGTCGACCACGCCGACCTCGGCGCGCCCCGCGATCACCGCGTCGATCACGTCCTGCGGTGTCGGCGTGGCGTCATCGGTCGGCAGATACAACGCGCCCTCGACCAGCCCGAACTCCATCAGATAGCGGCGCGGCGCGTTGTAGCCCGAATTCGATTCCGGCAGCATGCACGCAAGGCGCGTGCCGAAGGTCTGTGCCAGCGAGGTGCAGGGCGCATCGGCGCGCACGATGAATTCGCTGAAATAGCGCGGCATGCCGCCGTAGCGCGGCAGATCGGGCACCGGCGCGGCCAGCAGCCGGTAGCGCACCGGCGACGCCGCAAACGGATAGCCGCACATCAGCACGCAGGCGCAGTCGTCGCGCTCCCACAGCGCGCGGATCGGCGCCGGCGCGTCATGCTCGACATAGTCCAGTGCCACGCCGGCGCGCTGCGCCACGCGCATCAGCAGCGTCCGCCAGGCGCTGGCTGCCTGCGGCGACACCGAATACATCCTGGCATTGGCGATCATGCGTAGACCAGCCTTTGGCCGATGCCCATGCGCTGCGCCTTCTGCATGATCGCGTGGCCGAGCGCGATATCGCTGAGCGACAGGCCGCGATGCCAGAACAGATTGGTTTCGTCGTCGCTCTGCCGCCCCGGCTTGCGGCCCGCGACAATCTCGCCGAGCTCGGCATGCAGGGTCTGCTCCGACAGCTTGCCGGCCTCGACATGGGCGCGCAGCGAGCCGAACATGCCGCCCTTGCATTGGCTCCAGTCGTCGACCACCAGCTTGTCCATGATGTCGGTCAGCGACAGCTCGACCGCGCTCATCGTGCCGTAGGGCACGACGAAGGCGCCGCGCGAGATCCATTCGGTCTTCAGCAGCGGCGTCGGCCGCTCGAGCCGCGAGGCCTCGACGACGATATCGGCGCCGCGCAAGCAGGACTCCCAGTCCTCGGTCACGATGATCGCCTTGCCGAGGTCGCGCTCGAGCTTCGCGGCGAACGCATTGCGGCTTTCGGGGCGGCGCGAGTGCACGCGGATCTCGTCGAAGTCGAACAGGCTGTCGAGCAGCCGGATATTCCAGTACGAGGTACCGCGCGCACCGATATGGCCGAGCACCTTGCTGTTGCGTCGCGCCAGATGCCGCGCGCCGAGCGCGGTCAGCGCACCGGTGCGGGCATCGGTGATGAAGGTTGCGTCGATCACGGCGACCGGCATGCCGGTGCGTGGATCGAACAGGTTCAGCAGCGCCATTTCCGATGGCAGGCCCCGCTTGTAGTTGTCGACGAAGTCGCCGACGATCTTGACGCCCGCCAGCCCGAGCGGCGCGACATAACCGCGCAGCACGTTGAAGTGCCCGTTGAAGGCGGGATCCGGAATCAGATGCATGCGCGGCTCGATCACGGTCTGCCCATTGCCCTGCGCCACCAGCCCCTGCTCGACCGCGGCAAGAATCTCCGCGTCGGTCATCGCCAGCCGGGCGATGTCCTTGCCGTTGAGGTAAGTCAGATGGATGTCGCTCATACCGTCTCCTGATGTCGTGGAACCGTGAAATCGTCGAAGTCAGTGTAGGGAGCGCGGCCATGACTGTCATATGCTTATATATCGGTGACGCTTAACATCGTGTTATGTGATGAAAATCAATCTGCGCCAGATCGAAGTGTTCCGCGCGGTGATGCTGACAGGTTCCATCAGCGCGGCCGCCAAGCTGTTGTATGTCTCGCAGCCGGCGATCAGCCGCCTGCTGTCGCATACCGAGCAGCGCCTGGGCTTCGCGCTGTTTCGGCGCACCAAGGGGCGGCTGTATCCGACGCCGGAAGCGCGCCGCATGCTGGCCGAGGTCAACGCGGTCTATGACGGCATCGAGCGCGTCAACGAGATCGCCGAGGATCTGGCAGCAAACCGAACCGGCAGCCTGCGCGTGTCGTGCAGCCCCAATCTGGGGCAGACGGTGCTGCCCCGTGCGATTGCGCGCTTCCGTCTGGCGCATCCCGAAGTCCGCATCGTGGTGCGCACGCAGATTCCCGCCAACATGCTGCGCGCGCTGCTGTCGGGGCAGGCCGAGCTCGGCGTATCGACGATGCCGCTGACGCATCCGAACCTGGAGGCGCGCGTGCTGGCGCGCAATCCGCTCGTCGCGCTGGTGCCCGAGGGCCATCGCCTCGCCGGCCGCAGTGCGGTACGGCCCGCCGATCTGGCCGGCGAGCCGCTGATCGGCTACGGCGACGATGTCCCGTTCGGGCTGCTGATCCGGGAGATGTTCGGCGGCGAGGCCGATCAACCGGACTTCAGCGTGCAGGTGGAACAGGCGCACGTCGCCCGTGCGCTGGCGCAGGCCGGGGCCGGCATCGCGCTGGTCGATGCGATGACGGTGTTCGGCCAGAGCTGGCCCGATATCGTCGCGGTGCCGGTCAGGACGCGCGTCACCGCGTCCGCGCAGATCTTCCATGTCGAGACCGAGCCGTTGTCGCGGCTGGCGCTGGACTTCGTCGACACGCTGGTGGCGATGATGAAGCGATAAAGATCACGGCGCGTACGGCCACGCACCGCGGCTGGGCCTTCCGCTAATGCACGATGCCGCCCTTGACGAAGCGCACCGGCTCGGCGTCCATCCGCAACAGCACCGCGGTCAGGCCATCGGGCGCCGGCTTTTCGGTCGTCGCGCTCGTCGTCGGCTTCGCCCCCTGCCCCGACTCGCACAGCAGATCGGCATCGGACCAGCCCTTCTGCTGCGGCGTACCCCGCGCGCGCAGCCAGCCATCGCGATCGGCCAGCAGCTCGGTGCCGCCGAGGCGCTCCGGCGCGACGCCGGCGAGCCGCGCGACGGTATCCCAGGCCTGCGGCGACACCGCCGCGCAATCGCTGCGGAACTGCGGCACAAAAGCGGGGGGCTTGCCGTCGGGCGTCACGAGCAAGGTCAGGAAGCGCGGGTCCTCGAGCGGGATGCGGTCGGACGAGCCATCGAAGGCCACCAGCCTCAGCCGCTGGCCGTCGCGCCACTGCGCCAGCCGGCGCGGCGTGCCGGCTCCGCAGCGGATCGCCATGTCGGGAAGCGCCACGGCCATCGGCCAGCTGCCGGCCGACTTCGCGCCCTCGCCCGCGGCCAGCGCCTTGGCATAGTCGAGCACCGCCCAGATCTCGCCGTCGCTCAATACCCCGGCGAATGCGGGCATGACAGGGCCGCCATGGTCCTCACGCATGCCATCGGCGATACGCCAGAACAGCTCGCCATCGGCGCGGCGCCCCAGCAAGGGCCCGACCAGCGTCGGCGGCCAGCGCGGCAACGTCGCCGCCAGTGGCCCTTCGCCACGGCCATCGTCGCCGTGGCAGGCGGCGCAATGCTGCCCGTAGATTCGTGCGCCGAGGGCAATCGCTTCCACCGAAAATCCGGTCGGACTCGCATGAAAGCTGGTCGGCGCGGCCGGCACGAACAACAGCACCGGCGCAGGCCAGGGAGCCAGCAGCAGGCCGGCGGCGGCGATCGCCAGCAGCATCGCGCGGCGGCGCCGCCATGGCAGCGCCAGCAGCATCGCCATCAGCGACAGCGCGACGGCGATGCCGGTCCAGGCCAGTTGCCTTGCCACGCCAAGATCGATCAGCAAGGTTTCGCCGGCGATCCGATGGCTCCATGGCCAGGCCGGTTGTCCGTGCACATCGCCGGTCAGACCCAGCCAGTGCCATAGCTGCAGCAAGCCGAACTGCGCCTGCTCGACGATGGCCAACAGCGTATCGAGCCAGGCCGGCAACACCACGCCATTCATCGCACCGCTCGCGCCACGGCGTCTCCAGACGCCGCTCCCAACGCCGCTGCCAACGCCGCTCCCAACGCCGCCGCCAACGTGTCGGTCATCACCAGCTCGCGTCCAGGCCCAGATGACGCAGCGCCTCGTGCCGCATCTCGGTCAGCCTGGGGTCGCCGCGATGGCGGGGATACGGCAGATCGACGTCGATCTCCGCGCGGATGCGGGCCGGCCGATCGCTGAACACGATCACGCGCTGCGCGAGGAACAGCGCCTCCTCGACATCGTGCGTGACCAGCAGGGCCGAGAACCCGGCGCGCTGCCACAGCGCGACCAGTTCGCTCTGCATCGCCAGCCGCGTCAGCGAATCGAGCTTGCCTAGCGGCTCATCGAGGACCAGCAGGCGCGGATCGTTGACCAGCGCGCGCGCCAGCGCCACGCGCTGCGCCATGCCGCCGGACAGCTGATGCGGAAAGGCGCGCGCGAAGTCCTTCAGGCCCACCCGTTCGAGCGCCGCGTCGACCCGTTGATGCTCGCGGCCCAGCAGCCCGCGTGCCTGCAGGCCGAGCGCCACGTTGTCCCAGACGCGTCGCCACGGAAACAGTGTCGGGTCCTGGAACACGACGATGCGCGACGGGTCCGGGTCCGTGATCGTCGCGCCGTCCTGCAGGATCTGTCCTTCCACCGGCGCGTCGAGGCCCGCCACCAGCCGCAGCAACGTCGACTTGCCGCAGCCGCTGGGACCCAGCAGCGCGACAAATTCCCCCGGCTCGACGTTCAGGTTCACGTGGTCGAGTACCTGCAGCCGCGTCTCGCCTTCTCCGAACCAATGGCTGACCTGCCGTACCTCGATGCCAGCTCCGGCGCCCTCGCCCTCGATGCCCCCACCCGTTCCGTTGTTTTGTTGTTGATGCGAGCCGGCCAGTCCCCGCGCCACCGTCGCCCCTGCCTTGTCCGCAATCGCCGCGCTCACCATTTGACGGTCCCCTTCTGCCACGACAGCGCCCGGTCGCGCAGCGCAAACAACAACGTGATGACGCCGGAGAACAGCAGCGCCATCACGATCAGCGCCGCGTACATGTTCACGTAAGAGGCCCAGCCCTGCGCCCACGTCAGATACCAGCCAAGTCCCGACTTGACGCCCATCATCTCGGCGGTGACCAGCACCGAGAACGACGCGCCCAGCCCCATGAACAGGCCGACGAACACCTGCGGCAGGGCCGCCGGAATCGCGACGCGCAGCACCAGGAACCAGCCCGACGCGCCCATCGTCCGCGCCACGTCGTAGTAGCGCTTGTCGACGCTCGCGACGCCGGACCACGTCAGCACCGCGACCGGGAATGCCGTGGCCAGCGCGATCAGGAACACCGCGGCCGAATAGCTGGACGGGAAGAAGTAGAAGGTCAGCGGCAGCAGCGCGGTCGATGGCAAGGGGCCGAGCACGCGCAGCACCGGATGCACCCAATAGCCGATCCGGCGCGACCAGCCGATCGACACGCCGATCAGGAAGCCGACGACCGCGCCGTGCGCAACGCCGAAGCCGAGCAGCTTCAGCGTGTTCAACGCGCTGTCGCCGAGCCGGCGCCAATCATCGAGATAGACCTCGATCAGCGCCTGCGGCGGCGCGAAGAACGGCGTCGGCAGTGTTCCGGTCTTGGCGGTCAGATATTCCCAGGCGGCCAGCACCAGCGGCACGGCCACCAGCCACGGCCCGGCGGCGCGAAGTGCCCCCCAGGCGCGATGCCGGGCCCACAAGCGCGGACCGACCGCGGCCGACAGCGCGAGCACTGCGGCCACGACCAGTGCGGCGACGCCCAGCTCGGCGGTATAGGCCCAGTCGCTGAACCCGGCGACCACGTTGGGCCGGCGCCAGGTCAGCAGGCCGAAGCCGGCCCATGCCAGCGCGGCAACGTAGCCGACCGGCCATGGCCTGGACACGCCCGCCCCCGCGCTCCGGCGCTTGGTCCGGCCGGCGTCGCGCGCCGCCTCGAACGCAGCTTGATGCGTACTCATGATTTATCCCAGGACATTGGCGTAGACATGCTGCGCCAGGCGTTGCGGATCGGTGGTCTTCTTGATCACGCCGATCTTGCGGAAATCCTCGGCATAGAAGGCGATTTCATCGCGCAGGTCGACGCCGGTCGGATGATGGGTATAGGTCAGCGTCGCGTAGAGCTTGCGCAGATCGTCCAGCGAGATCTTCGGCGAGTACCTGGCGAACACCTTGGCGGCCTCGTTCGGGTTCTCGTGCACGAAGTCGGTCGCCTGCACGATCGCGCGCGCCAGCGCGGACGCCGTGGGCCGATCGTTGCGGACCAGTTCGCCGCGCGCGCCGACCACGCAGCAGACCTTGCGCGCGTACTCGCCGCTCAGATTGGTCGCCAGTTCGACGTAGGCGCCATGGGTGCGCTTCTCCAGCAGATAGAGATTCGGGTCGCCGTCGGCGATCGCCTGGATCTCGCCCTTGTCGACCGCGACGCCGAGCAGGTCGGCCGGATACTGGCGCCAGGTCACGTCCTTGTCCGGATCGATGCCGTTCTTGGCCAGCAGGATCGTGAAGAAGTGCTTGCCCGGCGCGGCCAGATCGCTGACGCCGACCGTCTTGCCCTTCAGCGCCCGCAGGCTGGTGACGCCGGCCGCCTTCGAGCCGACCAGCCGCACGCATCCGCCGTGCGAGCTGCCGATGATCTTGACGTCGAAGCCCGCCTCCAGCGGCTTGAGCCAGCGGTGGATCATGCCGACCGCGGCATCGGCCTTGCCGGTGGCGATCGATTCGAGCAGCTGGTCGGTGGAGCCGCTGTAGTTGATCAGATCGACCTGCAGGCCGTTCTTCTCGAAGAAGCCCTTCTCCTGCGCGACCACGATCGGCGTCAGGCAGAACGAATTCTGGTTCCAGGCGAAGGTCAGCTTGCGCGGCGCGGACCAGGCGCGCCGGCCGAGTATCAGCGCCGGGGCGGCGATGGCCGCGGCGCCGGCCAGGCGCAGCACGTCGCGCCGCCGCCCGGCGCTTGGCGCTGCATCGGCAGTGGGTTCGAGATGGCTCATGGTGATACGGCTCCCGTGGTTCTACGTGTTGTTGGTTTCGTCTCGGTATGTCGTGCGCGGTGTTGCCGGCGCGGCGGTCATGCCGCCTGCCGTTGCCCTTCTGCCTGCTCGAGCCGCCGCTGCGCATCGCGCTCGGCGACCAGCGCCCGCAGCCGCGGAATAAGCTCGCGGCCATAGTCGACCGCATCGTCGAGCGGATCGAAGCCGCGGATCAGGAAGGTGGTCACGCCCAGGTCGTAGTAGTCGAGCAGCGCGTGCGCGACCTGCTCCGGCGTACCGACCAGCCCCGTCGAATTGGACCGGCCGCCGGTCTCGCGCGCGATCGCGGTCCACAGCCGGGTATCGACGCGATCGCCCTGTTCGGCGGCGGCCAGCAGGCGGCGTGCGCCCTCGCTCTGCTGCGGCCCGCCGCGGCTGTAGCCCTGCTGCACGCGCAGCGCACGGGTGCGCTCGAGAATGCGGTCGGCACGTTCCCATGCCTTCTGCTCGGTGTCCGCCAGCACGGGACGGAACGACACCGAGAAGCGGATCTGCCGGCCGTGCCGCGCGGCCTCGGCACGCACCCGCGTGGTCAGCTCGCGGACCTGGTCCAGCGACTCGCCCCACAGCGCATAGACGTCGGCGTGCTTGCCGGCGACCGCGATCGCGGGCGCCGACGCGCCACCGAAGTAGATCGGCACATGCGGCTGCTGCGCCGGCTTGACCTCGGAGAAGCCGCGCTGGAAGCGGTAGTGGCGGCCCTCGTGATCGAACGGCTCGGGCTCGGTCCAGATCCGGCGCAGGATGCCGAGGTATTCGTCGGTACGCGCATAGCGTTCGTCGTGATCGAGGAAATCGCCATCGCGCTTCTGCTCGTCGTCCGAGCCGCCAGAGATGAAGTGCACGCCGAGCCGGCCGCCGCTGAACTGGTCCAGCGTCGCGATCTGCCGTGCGGCCAGCGTCGGCGCGGTAAAGCCGGGCCGATGCGCCAGCATGAAGTGGATCCGCTCGGTCACCGCGGCCGCATACGCGATCGTCAGCGTGGCCGACGGGCCGGTGGAATGGTGCGGCACCAGGATGCGGTCGAAGCCGGCCTGCTCGTGCGCCTGCGCGAAGGCCCTGACATAGTCGCGATCCACCACGGGCCCGCTGGGCGGATGGATCTCGGATTGCTTCTGGCTCTGGATCATGCCGATGATGTCGACGCTCATGGGTTCTCCTGTGTCGCCCGCTGCGGTCACGGCGGCGGAATCTGGCGACAAACGTAAGGCAAACCCGCGTGTGGCCGAACGAATAAAAACGAAACTCCATATTCGATTTGCATCGTTCATCGAAGCGGCGTCTCGGCGTTACGCTAGGCGCCCATCCGAATCCGCACAGGGAACGACCGTCATGCCCTCTTCCACCTTGCTTCGACTGCGAGGCAGCGAGCCGCATCTGGACCGAATGCGCGACCGCATGCGCAACGACACACTCGACGACACACTCGACGAGACGCTCGACGACACGCTCGACGCCTTGCGCACCGCCTTCGCGGCGAGCGCCGCACGGCACGACGCCGATGGCAGCTTTGCGCACGACAACTTCGCGCTGCTGCATCGCCACGGCCTGATCGCGCAGGTCGTGCCGCAATCCCATGGCGGCGGCGGCGCGAACCTGGCGCGCGCGCGCCGCATCGTCGCGGCGGTCGCGGCGGGCGATGCCGCCACCGCGCTGGTGCTGACGATGACCTATCTGCAGCACCGCGCGATCGCGCGCGACGACACGCATTGGCCACCGGCAGCCACTCAACAGGTGTTCGACAGCGCGGTGTCCGAGGGCGCGCTGATCAACGCCCTGCGCGTCGAGCCGGAACTGGGCTCGCCTTCGCGCGGCGGACTGCCGGGCACGGTGGCAACGCGCACGGCGGACGGCTGGCGCCTGCACGGGCGCAAGCTCTATTGCACCGGCATCCCGGCGCTGCGCTGGCTCGCGGTCTGGGCGCGCACCGACGAGCCGCAGCCGCGCGTCGGCGTGTTTCTGGTGCCGGGTCCCGCCGATCCGGCACGCGGCATTCGCGTGGTCGAAAACTGGAACCATCTGGGGCTGCGCGCTTCGGGCAGCCACGAGACGGTGCTGGACGATGTGTGGATTCCGCCGGAATACGCGGTCGATCTCCGCCTGCCCGAGCAATGGACGCCGGCGGGCGCCAGTCAGGCCGATATCGACGCCAATGCCGATCAGCAGGCCTGGATGGTCGTACTGCTCGGCAGCCTCTACGATGCGGTGGCGCGTGCCGGCTTCGACTGGATTCGCGGCTTCGTGCAGACCCGTGCGCCGGCGAGCCTGGGCGCGCCACTGGCGACGTTGCCGCGCGTGCAGCAGACCATCGGCGAAATCGCCGCGCTGCTGCAGGCCAACCGGGCACTGCTCGACGACGCGACCTCGCGCATCGATGCCGGCCACCCGCCGACGCCCGGCGACAGCGGGCTATTGAAGTTCACCGTGACCGGCAATGCGATCCGCGCGGTCGAACTCGCGCTGCAACTGGCGGGCAATCACGGACTGAGCCGCAACAACCCGCTGGAGCGCCACTACCGCGACGTGCTCTGCAGCCGCGTGCATACGCCGCAGGACGACGCGATCCTGATCGCGGCGGGCAGGCATGCGCTGGCGTGATGGTTCATGATGCCGCCCGCCCGGCGATGTATGCGCTGGCGCCGCGCTCGAGCAGTTGCAGGGCCTGCGCCGCCGGCACCGGCGGACTGAACAGATAGCCCTGCCCCTCGTCATAACCCTCCTCGCGCACCGCGGCGAGCTGGCTCTCGGTCTCGATGCCCTCGGCCGTGGTCACCAGCTCGAACGCCGCGCCGAGGCTCGCCACCGCGTGCAGGATCGCGCGCGCTTCGTGGCCGCCGTGCAGATCGGTGACGAAGGAGCGGTCGAGCTTGATCTTGTCGAAGGCAAAGCTGCGCAGATAGCCCAGCGACGAATAGCCGGTACCGAAGTCGTCCATCGCGATGCGCACACCGACCTCGCGCAGCGCCTGCAGCGTCGACAGATTGGTCTGGCTCTCCTGCAGTAGCACCGACTCGGTGATCTCCAGCTGCAGCCTTTGGGGTGACAGCCCGGCCTCGCCCAGCGCTTGCCGCACCGTGCCAACCAGCGCCGGATCGCGGAACTGCAGCGGCGACAGGTTGACGGCCACCGACACCGCGGCCGGCCAAGCCGCGGCCTGCCGGCTCGCCTCGCGCAACACCCAGGCGCCGATCGGCACGATCAGGCCGGTCTCCTCGGCCATCGGCACGAACTCCGCCGGCGAAATCATGCCGCGGTCCGGATGCTGCCAGCGCAGCAGCGCCTCGAAGCAGCGGACCTGTCCCGAGCGCAGGTCGTACACCGGCTGGTAGTGCAGCACGAACTGTCCGTCGGCCAGCGCCTGGTGCAGGTCGCGCTTGATCGCGACGCGGGCGCGCAACTGCGCGTCCATGTCGGCGTGGAACGCGAGCACGCTCGAGGCGCCCTCGCGCTTGGCGTGGTCGAGCGCGATATCGGCGGCGCGCAGCAGATCGTCGGGCCGTTCCCCGTGTTCGGGCGCGATCGCGATGCCGACACTCGCGCCCATGGTCACCGTATGCTCCTCGATCGTGAACGGCTCGGACAGGCAGGACTGGATGCGGCGCGCCAGCGCCGCCGCCTGCGCGCCGTCGGCAACCGGCGTCTGCACCACGACGAATTCGTCGCTGCCCAGCCGCGCGACGGTATCGGCCTCGGTCAGGCAGCCGCGCAGCCTGTCCGCGACCTGGCGCAGCACGGCGTCGCCGACCGCATGGCCGAAGGTGTCGTTGACGCCCTTGAAGCCGCTCAGATCGACGCAATGCAGGGCGGCGCGGCTGCGCTCGCGCAGCAGCAGCTCCAGATGCTCGCGCAGGGCGACGCGGTTCGGCGTGCCGGTCAGCGCGTCGTGCCGGCTCAGGTAGGCCAGGTGCTGCTGCGCGGCCAGGCGTTCCTGTTCGGCGCGGCGGCGTTCCGTGATGTTGCGAAAGAAGATCGACAGGCCCTCGGCCGTCGGATAGGCGTGCACTTCCAGCCAGATCGCCAGCGGCGGCAGGTATTCCTCGAAGGCGACCGGCACCTGTTCATCCAGCGCGCGCCGGTAGTGCCGCGCGAACACGCCGTCGGCCTCCTCGGGAAACATCTCCCACAGGCTGCGGCCGATCGCGGGGGCGCGTTCCTGCAACGCCCGGGCGGCGTTGCCGTTGAAATAGGTCAGGCGCCAGTCGCGGTCGATCACGATCACGCTGTCCATGGTGCTCTCCAGCACCGCGGACAGCCGCTGCGCCAGCTGCTGCGCCTCGCGTTGCGCGCGGTCGGCCGCGTCGCGCGCCTGGCGCGCCTCGGTGGCATCGAGCGAAATCGCCAGCAGGCGCGCCGGCCGGCCCTGCTCGCCCGGGATCGACGCGGTCACGGTATCGAGCCACTGCACGGCGCCATTGCGGGTATGGCGGCGGATCGTGAAACGGCCGATGCCGCCGGAGCGGGCCGCGTCCAGCGCCGCGCCGGCGTCCGCGCGGCAGGGCTCCGGGACCAGGTCGACCCATCGTTCGCCCAGTACCGGCTCGTCGTCATCGAGCTCCAGCAGGCGATACGCGGTCGCATTGGCGTACAGCACACGGCCATCCAGATCGAGCACGCGAATGCAGTTGGGGCTGTTCTCGAGGATGCTGCGGCTGAATCGCTCGCTTTCGCGCAGCGCCGCCTCGGCACGCTTGTGGTCGTCGATGTCTTCCAGCGTGCCGTACCAGCGCACCACCTTGCCATCGTCGTCGCGCCGGGCCGCGGCGCGCGAGCGGAACCAGCGGTATTGGCCGGCCTGCATCCGCAGCCGGAACTCGTGGTCGAACGGCTGCCCCGTATCGACGCTGTCCCGCCAGCGCCGCAAGGTGTCGGGCAGATCGTCGGGATGGACCTGCTCGGCCCAGCCGGTGCCCTTGCCCTGCTCCACCGATCTGCCGGTCAGCTCCTCCCAGCGCGGCCCGGCTTCGGACACCAGCCCTTGCGCATCGGCGGTCCACGGCACCTGCGGATTCAATTCGACCGAATGGCGGTAATGCGCCTCGCTCTCGCGCAGCGCGCTCTCGGCGCGGCGGATGTCGGTGATATCGATGATCGAGGCGATCACCACCGGCATCGGCGCGCCGTCGGGCCCGGCCAGCATCACGCGGCGCTTGCGCGTTGCCAGCACGCGCGTGCTGCCGTCGGCGGCGGTCAGCGTCTCCTCGACCTCGCGTTCCTCGCCGGTGTCGAACACCTCGTCGTCGACCGCCCAATAGCCGTCGGCCTGTTCCCTGGGCAGGAAGTCATGATCGGTGTGGCCGAGCAGCGCCGCACGGCTGTGGCCCATCAGGTCGCACATCTGGTCGTTCAGCAGCAACCAGCGATGGGCGCGGTCCTTGACCAGCACCGGATGCGGCAGCGCGTTCAGCAGCGCCTCGAGCGCGGCCGCGCCGCGGTCGCCGTGAAACAGCGCGAGCGCTGATGGGCCATCCTCCGATGGCGCTTCCTGTCGATCGGGCGCTGCGCGAGGGGTCATGAACGGGGCGATGGTTGCGTGGCGACAGCGGCGCGGTGCGGAGATGGCCGCGTCCGTACGGTGTCCATTGGGCGGCACTGTAGCGCACATGTCATCCGCCTTGCTGTCCACCGCTGTCCGACACTCGGTGAGCGGCGATACGCGATCGTGGCGTTGGGCGATGGCTTCGCATGGGCTGGCGACCGAGTCGCGCTTCTAATGCAACTGGTTGCATACGCTGAGGCGCACTGCTATTCTCAATGCAACCAGTTGCATAAGCAAGCGTGCGGCGGCATCGGTCGATCCCCTCGGCAGGCTTTGCGCCGTCCCTGCCGTTGACCCGAAGAGGAGAGCCTGATGGAAATCGACGACCAGCCCTTGTCCGATGCCGCGCGCCGTACCCTGGCGGCCTGGCATCGGTTGCTGGAGCGCAATGCGATGGAGGAACTGGATCCGCTGCTGTCGGACCGCATCGTGTTCCGCTCGCCGGTCGCGCATACGCCCTATCCCGGCCGCGACGCGATCAAGCTGGTGCTGAAGACCGTCAATACGGTGTTCCAGAACTTTCGCTATCACCGCACCTTCGCCAGCAGCGACGGCAACAGCGTCGTGCTGGAATTCAGCGCCGAGGTCGACGGCAAGGCGCTCAAGGGCATCGACATGCTGCGCTTCGACGAGCAAGGACGGATCGAGGAGTTCGAGGTGATGGTGCGCCCGATGAGCGGCCTGCAGGCCTTGGGCGCGGCGATGGGCGAGCGCCTCGGCGCCGCCCGCGAGACGCTGACGGGCAAGGCGCCGCGGCATTGAACCGGCGGCGCCCAGGATAGCCGGTGCCGGCGCTCAGTCGGCGAAGGCGCCGGCCTTGCGCAGCATCGGCTGCCACTTGTCGCTTTCGGCCTTGAGCCAGGTCTTCAGGCCTTCCGGGGTCTGCTTGGCCGGCGGCACGATCTCGGCGCCCAGTTCGTCCAGCCGCTTGACCACCGCCGGGTCCTTCAGCGCCGCCTGCAGCGCGGCGGTCAGGCGCGCGACCACCGGGGCCGGCGTGCCCTTGGGCGCATACACGCCGTGCCACACCTTCATCTCGAAGCCCTTGAGGCCGCCTTCCTGCAAGGTCGGCGCATTGGGCAACGCGCGGATCCGCTGCGGCGTGGTGACGCCGTACAGCTTGACCTTGTTGGCGGCGATCTGCGGCAGCGTCGCGGTGGTCTGGTCGCACAACACGTCGACCTGGCCGCCCAGCAGCGCCGTCATGGCGGGCGCCGTGCCCTGGAACGGAATCACGTTCAGCTTGACGTTGGTGGCCTGCTCGAACAGCAGCCCGCACAGCTGCGAGACCGCGCCGAGCCCCGCGTTGGCAAGATTGATCTTCGACTCGTTCTGCTGCACGTAGCGGACCAGTTCCGCCGTGTTGTTGGGTGGCAAGTCCTTCTTGCCCAGCAGCGTCATCGGCACGTCGGCGACCTGGCCGACGTATTCGAAGTCCTTCAGCGGGTCGTACGACAGCTTGCGGTACAGCGCCGGCGCGGTGGCCATGCCGTTGTGGTGGATCAACAGCGTATAGCCGTCGGCCTCGGCGCGGGCCACATAGGCCGGCGCGATGGTGCCGCCCGCGCCAGTACGGTTCTCGACCACCACGCTCTGGCCGAGGTGTTTCGACATGGCCTGGCCGAGGCTGCGCGCGACCACGTCGGTGGGACCGCCGGCGGAGAACGGCACCACCAGCGCGATGGGCTTGTGCGGGAAGGCATCGGCCGCCTGCACGGCGGCCGCGGCGAGCAGGCCGAGCGCCGCGACGGTCAGGCGCAGCGAAGCGAGCGGTCGAAGGGAATGGGTGGACCCAATACGAACAGCCATGGCGATGTCTCCGGATGTAATGCCCTGCGTACCCAGGGCTCGAAATCGCCGTAGTGTCGGCCAACCGGCCGCTTCGGCGCCATCTGCCATTGCTTAAGCCATCGTACGGGTCAGCGGAAGCCGGGTTTATGCGGATCGCTGTTGCGGCCCGCCGGCGGACGCTGACAGCGACGGCTCAGCCGCCGGCGCGCCTCACTCCCCGGCGGCCATCCGCTCGAGATGCGCCACCAGCATGCGCACGGCCGGCGACAGGCTCTGCTCGTCACGGAAACAGATCGCAAAGCGCCGATGCGCCCAGCCATCGGTCAGCGGCACGACCCGCACGTCAAGACTCGCGGCGACCGGTTCGACCACCTCGCGCGGCATGATCGCCAGGCCCAGCCCGGCGCGCACGCAGCGCAGCGACGCGTCGAAGGTCGACACCACCGCGCGATAGGTCACGGGCCTGCCGACGATGGCCGCATGGCGCGCCAGCATGGTGTGTACCGCGGTCTGCGCCGGCAGGCCGATATGGTCGAAGTCCAGCGTATCGGAGAACGCGCACTCGATTGCCTCGGCGAGCGGATGCGAGGCAGGCACCACCGCGGCCAGATGGTCGGCGCGATAGGGGCGCGTGGCGAGCCCTTCCAGATCGGCGGCGTCCCAGCAGATGCCGAGCGGCGCGGAGCCCTCGCGCACCGCGCGCACCACCTCGCGGCTCACGGCTTCCTCGACCGACACGCGGATATCGCGGTGCTCGGGCTGCTGCAGAAAGCCGGCAATGTCGTCGGGCAGCGATTCCGCCATCGACGACACCGTGGCGAGCAGCCTGACCTGCCCCTTGATGCCCGAGCCATAGTCGGCCATGTCGCGCGCGACCCGGTCGGCCGCAGCCAGCATCGCCCGCGCATGCTCGAGCAGGATCTCGCCGGCCGGAGTCGGAATCACGCCGCGCCGGCGCCGTTCGAGCAGCTGCGCGCCGACCGTATCCTCCAGTTGCGCCAGCCGCTTGCTGATCGCCGACGCAACGATATGCTGCTGCTCCCCGGCCCGCGCCATGTTGCGCGTCTCGCAGACCGCGACAAACAGGCGCAGGCTGGTCAAATCCAGGTCCCGCATGTGGGCTTGCTCCTTGGCACCTCGCGCGATCAACGAAACGACGTTGCGTCATGCACTTTCGACTACGCGCATCTCCACGTGCATACCGGCCGCGGCTGCCATATTGACCAGGGCATCGAGACCAAACAGATTGATCTTGCCGCGCATCAGGTCCGAAATGCGCGGCTGGGTCACGCCGAAAAGCCGGGCAGCCTCGGCCTGGCTCATTTCGCTGCGGGTAATGTAGTTCTTCAGCGCAATCATCAGTTCGGAACGCAGCTTCATGTTCTCCGCTTCTGCCGGCGTGTTTTCGATGGCGTCCCAAACGCTTGCATACTGGTTCTTGCTCATTGCCCTTGCTCCTTGAGCAGCTCGCGATAACGCCTGGCGGCGAGATCCAGGTCGGGCTTGCTCGTCTTCTCCGTCTTCTTCTGGAAACAGTGAAGCACGTGCACGGCGTCGGCAAGCTTGGCTACGTAGATCACACGGAACACTCCGCACTCATCGCGAATCCGGATCTCTCGCACACCGGGACCCACGGTGTTCATCGGCTTCCAGTCATCCGGCTCCTGTCCGCGTTGGACCTGGTCCAGTTGATGGCCTGCTTCTCGTCTGGCTGCCGGCGGGAATTCGCGCAGGTCGTCAAGGGAGCTGCCGCAGAACCGGATGGGTTTGAGCACCGACATGGCGATTATACAAATTTGTATATAAGTGAGACAGGAAAATCGCGCTGACAGCGCGATCGCTTCATCACTTGTCGTCGCCCCCATCAACGGCATGCCGGCTGACCTGCATGGCTTCGTGCCGCGACCGTTGCCCGCAACGCCCGTCAGGAATCCGGCTGGATGGCCGCCTATTCTGCGGCGGCCGTGCGCAGCCGGAGCGCAGGATTTTCCGCGGACTATTGATCTGCGGCGCGACCGTCAAGGATCGCTGCCGGGGCACGCCGGTCCGCAAGCTGCCGGAGTGGACCTGCGTACTTCAATCGAGGCTCAGCTTCGCCTGCGCCGCGACCTTCTTCCACTTGGCGATTTCCGCTCGGCGGAAAGCATCGAGCTCGGCCGGCGTCGAGCCGACGGTCTCGGCGCCAAAGCCCGCCAGTTGCTCGGCCACGACCGGATCCTTCAGCACCTGCGCCAGCGCGCGCGAGACCTGGTCGACGATCGCCGGCGGCGTGCCGGCCGGCGCGAACACCGCGTTCCATTCGTAGCTCTCGTAGCCCGGCACGCCCGCCTCCGCGATGGTCGGCAGCTCGGGCGCGGCCTTCGAGCGCTTCGAGCCGCCCACCGCCACCACACGCAGCTTGCCGTTCTTGATGTGCTGCCAGGCCGAACCCATGCTGGCGAACATCACCGGCACCTGGCCTGCCATCACGTCGACCATCGCCGGACCGCCGCCCTTGTAGGCGACGTGCTCGAGCCGCGTGTTCGCCATCAGGTTGAACAGCTCGCCGGCCAGATGCTGCGCCGAGCCGTTGCCGGCGGAGGCGAAATAGACCGGCTTGCCGGCATTGGCCTGGCCCAGCTTGATCAGGTCGGCCACCGACTTGACCGGATACGACGGCGTGACCACCAGCGCATTGGGCACGCGCAACAGCAGCGACACCGGTGCGAAATCCTTCAGCGTGTCGAACTGCATGCGGCTGTGCAGAGCCGGGTTCTGCGCGTGATTCGACGCATCGAGCATCAACGTGTAACCGTCCGGCTTGGCGCGCGCGACATAGGCGCCGCCGATCATGCCGCCCGCGCCGCCGCGATTCTCGATCACGACCGGCTGGCCCAGCAGGCTGGACAGCTTCGGCGCCAGCAGCCGCGCGACGACGTCGACCGTGCCGCCCGGCGGATAGGTGACGACCAGCGTCACCGGGCGGTCGGGGTAGGCCGCGGCGGCGGGCGCGGCCTCCGCCGCGAGCAGCACCGCGGCGGCGGCGGCCAGGCACGCGCCGGCACGGCGCGACAGCTTGTGGAACAGGACGGGCAACATCATGCGAAGTCTCCTTGGAATTGAAATAGGTGCAGCGCGGTATCGCCGAGCAATTGCCGGCGCTGCGCGGCATCGTCGATCCAGTCGTCGAGCCATTGCCGGGTCGCCCCGTAGGCCACGTGACGATGTTGGGTATGGGGCCAGTCGCTGCCCCACAGCAGGCGTTCGGCGGTGAAGGCCTCGAGCAGCCGCCGCGCCGCCAGCCGTCCGGCCTGCGCGCATTGCGCATCGGCCCAGTTGCGATAGGCGCCGGACAGCTTGACCCAGACCCGGCCGCTGTCGGCGTGGCGCAGCAGATCGTCGAAGCCGGGATCGGCCACGCCGAGCGCCGGATCGGGCCGGCCGAAGTGATCGACGACGATGCGGCAGCCGGCCGCCAGCAGCGCCGGCATGACCTGCTGCAGCCGCGCCGCGGGCAGATGCAGTTCGACGTGCCAGCCTCGCGCATGAATGCGTTCGAGCAGGCCTCGCCACGGCGCGGAGCCGAGATCCGGCGCCGGCAGGCCGATCAGGTTCAGCCGGATGCCGGCCACGCCGGCGGCGGCCATCGCGTCCAGTTCGGCGTCGTCGGCGGCGGGATCCACCACGGCCACACCGCGCAGCCTGGCCGGTGCGGCACGCAGCGCCGCCAGCAGGTAGCGGTTGTCGGTGCCGAGAAAGCTCGGTTGCACCAGCACGCCGTGGCTCAGCCCATGCGCGTCGAGCTGCGCCAGGTAGTCGCCCAGCAGCGCGTCGTGGTCCGGCGCGTAGCGCCGGTTCACCGCCAACGCAAGGCCGTGCTCGAACACATGCGCATGCGAGTCGACTGCAGGTATTGGCGAAGCGGTCGGCGAGGTTGGCGAGGGCTGGGACAAGACGCGGCTCCGAACGGAAAGCAGATGAAATCGGGAAACGAAGTTCGGACGGATTCTAGGGACGGCGGGTATAGTTTTCCATTATCCAGAATCTGTTTATTCATATCGTTTCAGTATGGAAACTCGCCATCTGCGCTACTTCCTGGCGGTGATCGACCATGGCAGCGTCAGCCGCGCCGCCGACTGGCTCGGCATCGCGCAGCCAGCATTGAGCACCGCGCTGGCCCGCATGGAGAAGGATCTTGGCGTCCGCCTGTTCGAGCGCTCGCGCCGCGGCGCCCAGCCGACCCCGGCGGCGCTGGCGATCCTCGACGATGTGCGTACCAGCGTCGAACGCATCGACGCGGCGGCAAGGCGCGCGCAGGAGATCGGGCGCGGCAGCGCGGGGCAATTGACGATCGGCCTGGTCTCGTCGGCGCTGTTCGATACGCTGCCGCGCGCGCTGCGCGAGCTGCGCCGGCGCGCGCCGGGCGTGCGCGTGATCCTGCGCGAGATGAGCAATGCCGAGCAGGCCGAGGCGCTGCGCACCGGTGCGATCGATATCGGCCTGATGCATACGCCGGTGGCGGTCGGCGGCCGCATGCGCGAGCGTCCGCTGCTGCGCGACCGGCTCGTCGCGGCAATCCCGGACGAGCTGGAACCCGGGCCGGATGGCAAGGTGTCGCTCGCGCAGATCGCCGACGCCGGCCTGGTGATGTATCCGCAGTCGCAGCTGCCGGCCTTCCATGCCGGCATCCTCGACGCGATGCGCAAGGCGGGCCACGAGGCCCACGTCGCGCAGGAGGCCAACCGGACGCTGACGGTGCTGGCCTGCGTCGCCGGCGGCTGCGGCGTGGCGCTGCTGCCGAGCTGGATCCGATCGATGAACTTCCGCGGCGTGCGCTTCTGCGAGGTCCGCGACGGCGCCGCGCTGCCGACCTTCGACTTGTCGGTGATCTGGCCGGCGCGGTCGGTGCCGACGCTGGCCGATCTGTTCGCCGGTCTGGAGATGGGGCCGGCCTAGCGGCATGGGCTGACAGCACGGCGGCGGACAGGCTCGGCGGCCGATCAGCCGTGGCATGGCGTTTGCATCGTCACCCCGCACGATTGCCGATCCGCGAAGGAGTGACCATGCGCCCGTCCCGTCCCGTCACCATCGTCATCACCGGCGCGTCCAGCGGCATCGGACGGGCCACCGCCGAGGCCTTCGCCCGCCGCGGCGTGCGCCTGGTGCTCGCGGCGCGCGGCGAAGCGGCGCTGCGCGAGGTCGCCCATGTCTGCGCCGCGCACGGCGCCGACACGTTGACCGTGCCGACCGACGTCGGCGACGCGGAAGCGGTGGCGGCGCTGGCCCGGCTCGCGGCCGACACTGGCGACGGCCGCATCGACGTCTGGATCAACAACGCCGGCGTCGGCGCGGTCGGCCTGCTGGAGCAGACGCCGGTCCATGCGCACGAGCGCGTGCTGCGAACCAACCTGATCGCCTACCTGTACGGCGCGCACGCGGTGCTGCCCTACTTCAAGCGCGAGGGCCACGGCACGCTGATCAATGTGCTGTCGATGAACGCCTGGTCGCCGTCGGCTTATGGCGTGTCCTACACCGCGAGCAAATACGGGCTGCGCGGCTTCAGCGAAGCGCTGCGCGCCGAACTGTTGCCCTTCCCCGGCATCCACGTCTGCGACATCTTCCCCGCGGTGGCCGATACGCCCGCCTTTCGGCATTGCGCCAACTACACCGGCAAGGCGATCCGGCCGCCGCGGCCGCTGGTCGATCCCCGCACGATCGCCCGCGCCATCGTGCGCGCGGCTGCGCAGCCGCGCCGCCAGGCGACCACCATCGGCAGCGTGGCGTGGCTGTCCCGCCTCGGCAATCTGGTCGCGCCGGGCCTGACGCGCCGCTTTTCCCAGCAGCTGGCCCAGCGCTATCTGGACCGCGCCGACCACGCGTCACGCACCGATGGCAATCTGTTCGATCCGACCGAAGGCTATCTGGCCGTGGACGGTGGCTGGCGCAATCGCACGGACGCGTCTCGCGCGGCGCAGGTCGGCGTGATCGGCGCCGGCCTGCTGGCGTTCGGGATTTGGGCGCTGTGGCGGCGGCAGGCCGGCTAGGGACGGCCAAGGTCGACCCGCGTGCCGGCGGCGTCATGCTGCGCTGCCGCACGATCGCGCGTTTTGCTTCACAATAACGTCGAAGCCGGCCGCTTGTAACTCGACGAGCGTGTCAGCGGGCCGCAGAGCCCGCGCTCCGGCCAATCACAAGATCCAAACAACACGCGTCCGCGCGATCTCTTGCAGTCATCTCCTCATGTCCGCCCCTGACGGTAGCCCATACGATCCGATCGACTCCATTTCACACGCCCCCGCCTCTTCCGCAGCCTCCGTGACTTCGTCTGACGTCCCCGGCAAGGCCGCACGCCGCGCCGCGCGGCTCGCGCTGCTGGCGCTGGGGGTCGGCGGCTTCGCCATCGGCACCGGCGAATTCGTCATCATGGGCCTGTTGCCCGACGCCGCCAGCGACCTCGGCATCACGATCCCGGCCGCCGGCCATCTGATCAGCGCCTATGCACTGGGCGTGGTGATCGGTGCCCCGCTGCTGGCGGTGCTGGGCGCGCGGCTGCCGCGCCGCACGCTGCTGCTGGCGCTGATGGCGGTCTTCGCCGTCGGCAACTTCGCCAGCGCGCTGGCGCCCGGCTACGGCCCGATGATCGTCGCCCGGCTGCTGACCGGCTTTCCGCATGGCACCTACTTCGGCGTGGCGGCGCTGGTCGCCGCCAGCCTGGTTGGGCGCGAGCGGCGCGCGCAGGCGGTCGGCATGGTAATGCTGGGGCTGACCGTCGCCACGCTGGTCGGGGTGCCGATCGCCGCGGCGATCGGCCAGTGGTTGGGGTGGCGCTCGGCGTTCGCGCTGGTCGGCCTGATCGGCGCGCTGACGGTGCTGCTGGTCTGGCGCTGGGTGCCCTTCGTGCCGGCCGACCGGCACGCCAGCCCGCTGCGCGAACTGTCGGCGCTGGGGCGCAAGCAGGTCTGGCTGACCCTCGGTATCGGCGCGATCGGCTTCGGCGGCATGTTCGCGGTGTTCAGCTATATCAAGCCGACGATGATCGAACTGGCGCACATGCCGGCCAGCGGCATCCCATTCGTGCTCGCGCTGTTCGGCGTCGGCATGGTGATCGGCAACCTGGCAGGCTCCAAGCTGGCCGACAAGGCGCTGATGCCGACCATCGGCGGCGTGCTGGTCTGGTCGGCGGCCGTGCTCGGCGCCTTCGTGCTGACCGCGCCGCACGCCTGGCTGGCATCGGCCAATGTGCTGCTGATCGGCACCGTGGTTGCGCTCGGACCGGCGCTGCAGATCCGGCTGATGGATGTCGCCGGCGATGCGCAGACGCTGGCCGCGGCGCTCAATCACTCGGCCTTCAACATGGCCAACGCGCTGGGCGCCTGGCTGGGCGGCGTCACGATCGCCGCGGGCCTGGGCTGGCAATCGACCGGCTGGGTCGGCCTGCTGCTGGCGGCCGGCGGCCTGCTGGTCTATCTGCTGTCGCTGTCCGACGCCTCGCGCCGCCGCGCGCCGGCCGCTGCCTGACGATGCGGTAGCCGCGCCTTGCCGCCGCGGCGTCATCGGGCTGCGCTACCATGGCGCTCCCTGCACTCGAGCCGACGCTCGTACCGGTCCAGCACCATGGAGCCAGAACCGATGCCGGCCACCGACGGCCATCCCCTCGCCCCCAACCGCCATCCGGTATGGGAGGTGTTCGTGGCCTTCCTGCGGCTGGGCCTGACCTCCTTCGGCGGCCCGGTCGCGCATCTGGGCTATTTCCACCAGGAGTTCGTGGTGCGCCGGCGCTGGTTCGGCGAGCGCGTCTATGCCGATCTGGTCGCGCTGTGCCAGTTCCTGCCGGGGCCGGCCAGCAGCCAGGTCGGCATGGCGATCGGGCTGTCGCGCGCCGGCCTTGCCGGCATGCTGGCGGCGTGGATCGGCTTCACGCTGCCGTCGGCCATCGCGCTGATCCTGTTTGCGCTGACCCTGTCGACCTGGGGCAATGTGCTGCCCGCCGGCATGCTGGCCGGGCTGAAGATCGTCGCGGTCGCGGTGGTGGCGCAGGCGGTCTGGGGCATGGGCCGCTCGCTGTGTCCGGACCGCCCGCGCGCGACGATCGCCGCGGTCGCGGCCTGCGTGGTGGTGCTGGTGCCGGGAGCGCTGGCGCAGATCATGGTGATGGCGGTGGCCGCATTGCTCGGCCGCGCGATGCTGAAGACCGCGCCGGCCGCCGAGCACGACCCTTTGCCGATCGCCGTCGGCCGCCGGCTCGGCGCGCTGCTGCTATTGCTGTTCGCCGCATTGCTGGTCCTGCTGCCGCTGGCGGCGCAAACCTGGCCCGGCCAGGCGCTGGCGCTGATCGATGCGTTCTACCGGGCCGGCTCGCTGGTGTTCGGCGGTGGCCACGTGGTGCTGCCGCTGCTGCAGGCGGCCGTGGTTCCCACCGGCTGGGTCGACAACGACGCCTTCCTGGCCGGTTACGGCGCGGCCCAGGCGGTGCCCGGTCCGCTGTTTACCTTCGCCGCCTTCCTCGGCGCCGCGATGCGGATCGCGCCGAGCGGCTGGGCCGGCGGTGCGCTGTGCCTGGTCGCAATCTTCCTGCCGTCGTTCCTGCTGGTCGCCGGCGCGCTGCCGTTCTGGGAGCGGCTGCGCCGCAGCCCGCATGCGCAGGGCGCGCTGGCGGGCGTCAATGCGGCAGTGGTCGGCGTGCTGCTGGCGGCCTTGTACGACCCGGTCTGGACCAGCGCGATCCACCGCCCGGCCGACTTCGCGCTGGCGCTCGCCGCGCTGGTGGCGCTGATGTTCTGGAAGCTGCCGCCGTGGCTGGTGGTGCTGGCCTGCGCGTTCGGGGGTTGGGGGTTGTCGCTGTTGCCGCTGTGATTCCGCTGTGATTCCGCTGTGATTCCGCTGTGATTCCGCTGTGATCCCGCTGTGATCGCGCTGTGATCCCGCTGTGATCCGATCCCGGCGGATCGGACCCGGCGCCGTTGGCATGCGGCGTGCTTGAACGACGGATGCGGTTCCGCAGCACCGCCAGCCACGCGCCATGTCCTCGCCATCCCGCCCCACCCCACCCGATGACGCACCCGACGACGCGCCGGAACCGTCCGACCAGCGGCCCGCCACGCTCGATGCCTGCCGCCGCTGCGACCTGTGGCGCAATGCCACCCACGGCGTGCCCGGTGACGGCCCGACGCCGGCGCCGGTAATGGTGGTCGGCGAACAGCCCGGCAACCAGGAAGACCTCGCCGGCAAGGCCTTCGTTGGTCCCGCGGGCCGGCTGCTCGACGAGGCGTTCGAGAAGGCCGGCTTGTCGCGCGAGTCGGTATTCCTGACCAACGCGGTCAAACATTTCAAATGGGAACTGCGCGGCAAGCGGCGCTTGCACAAGACGCCGGCGCAACGCGAGATCGAGGCATGCGGCTATTGGCTCGAGGAGGAACTGGAACGGGTTGCGCCGCGCGTGGTGGTGGCACTCGGCGCGACGGCGCTGAAGGCCGTGCTGGGGGTCAAGGCAACGTCGCTGCGCAAGGTGCTGCGCCAGCCGATCGAGCACGAGGGCCGCACCGTGATACCGACCTACCACCCGTCCTATGCGTTGCGCGTGCCAGATCCCGCGGCGCGCGAGGCCGCCTTCGATGAAATCGTCGCGGCCTTGAAGCTGGCCGCGAAGGTCAGCGGCAAGGCCGCGCGCAAGCGCGCCGGCGGGTCGGTGGCCAAACCGACAGCGGCGCCCCCATCCAACGCTGCTTCGAGGCCCCGCGCGAAGCCGGCGCCCAAGCCTCGGCGAGCGGCGAAATCCTAGCGCCCGCCAGTGCCGTCCTCGTCGTCCTCGTCGTCCTCGTCGTCCGGCCCGGACTCGGCGCCGCGATCGGTCAACCAGGGCCGTCCGCGCGTGGGCGGATGGACCGGCACGCGCTGCTGCATCGCCGCCTTGGCCAGCATATGCGCGCTGATCGGCGCGGTCAGGAACAGGAAGGCCGTCAGCAGGATCTCGTGCAGGCTCCAGCCCTCGCCGAGGCTGCTGAAGTAGACGACCGAGGCGATCACCACGCCGCCGACGCCGAGCGTGGTCGATTTGGTCGGCCCGTGCAGCCGCATGAAGAAGTCCGGCAGGCGCAGCAGGCCGATCGCGCCGACCAGCGTGAACAGGCTGCCGATCAACAGCAGCGCGCAGACGATGGCTTCGAGGTAGAACGGCATCGCGGAACTCCCTACTTCAGCTCGATGATGTCGCCGCGCTGCAGGTACTTGGTCAGCGCGACCGTGCCGATGAAGCCCATCACCGCCAGCAGCAGCGCGACCTCGAAGAACTGCGCCGAGCCGAGCCAGATGCCGAACACCACGATCAGCGCGATCGCGTTGATGTTCAGCGTGTCCAGCGCGACGATGCGGTCCGGCAAGGTGGGCCCGATCAGCAACCGCAGCAGCGTCAGCAGGAAGGCGATGCCGAGCATCGCCAGCGAAATCGGAATCACGATGGCAAGCATAGGAAGATCTCCCTCAACGGCGCCTCGTAGCGCGACTTGATGCGCGCGATCATTTCGTCCGCATCGTCGAGATCCAGCACGTGGATCAGCAGACAGCGGCGGTCGTCGCTCAATTCGGCGCAGACGGTGCCGGGGCTCAGCGACACGATGCTGATCAGCGCGGTCAGCGCGATCTCGTGCTCGGCTTCGAGCGGCAGCTCGATAAAGGCCGGCTGCAGGCGCGCGCCACGCACCAATACGAGCCAGGCGACATGCACGTTGGCGACGACGATGTCGACCGCGACATGCCAGACCAGACGCAACGCGAGCCACGGCCGCGCTAGCCGCAGCGGCCGCAGCCACAAGCGCCGGCCGACGCGCAAGCCGAAGGCCCAGGCCAGCAGCGCGCCCAGCAGCCAGTCGCCCGGCGCGGCGGCATTGCCGAGCAGCAGCCAGATCGCCAGCAGCATCGCGCTGAGCCAGGGATGGGGCAACAGGCGCCGCATCATCGTGCCGGCTCCGTCGGCGCGCCCAGCACCGCGCGCGTATAGGCGGCGCGATCGAACAGCTGCAGCGCGGTCGCATCCAGATAGGCGGACAAGGGCCGTGCGAACACGACCAGCGCCACGCTGCAGGCCAGCAGCAAGGCGCAGCAGACCAGCTTGGCCGCGTCCGGCCGGCGCACCGGCGGCGTACTGGCGTCGGCCCGCGTGACCATGCCGTGCTCATGCGCGGCAGCAGCCGCCGGCCCCTGCCACAGCAGGCGGCTGCCGGTGCGGCTGATCGCGACGATCAGCGCCAGGCTCGACACCAGCACCGCCGGCCACAGCACCGCGGCGCCGTTCCATTCGCCATACAGCGGCACCGCCTGCATCAGCATCACCTTGCCGATGAAGCCGGACAGCGGCGGCAGCCCGACCACGACAATCGCGGCGGCCAGATACAGCGTGCCGGCCAGCCGCGAAATGCCGCCGCCGACCGGCATCCGGCCCGACCGCATCTCCAGCGAATCGGCCAGCAGGAACAGCGCGGCGGTGCCCACCGTGGTGCTGGCCAGGTAGTACAGCGTCGCGCTCCAGGCCTGCGGCGTCTGGATCGATACGCCCGCGCACAGCAGTCCGACCGACACCAGCACCAGATAACCGGTCAGCCGTTTCATCGAACGCGCCGCCAGCGCGCCGCATGCCGCCAGCACCATTGTGACGATCGCCAGCCACCACAGCCAGTGATGCAGGAAGGCGCCGAACCAGCCGCGCCCGCCGTCGAACAGCAAGGCGTGGCAGCGCAGGATCGCGTAGACGCCGACCTTCGTCATGATCGCGAACAGCGCCGCCACCGGCCCCGCCGCCGCCGCATAGGCGCGCGGCAACCAGAACGACAGCGGAAAGATCGCGGCCTTCAAGCCGAACACCAGCATCAGCATCGCGCCGGCCGCCAGCGCCAGCGGCACCTCGGACCGCGCCAGCCGCGCCAGCCGCTCGCCCAGATCCGCCATGTTCAGCGTGCCGGTGATGCCGTACAGCACGCCGATCGCCAGCAGGAAGAACGACGAGCCGACCAGGTTCAGCACGACGTAGTGCAGGCCGGCGCCGATCCGCTCGCTGCCGCCGCCGTGGACCAGCAACGCGTACGAGGCGATCAGCAGGATCTCGAAGAACACGAACAGGTTGAACAGATCGCCGGCGAGGAACGCGCCGTTCAGGCCCATCAGCTGGAACTGGAACAACGCATCGAAATGCCGGCCGGCCCGGGTATCGCGCTCGCCGGCGCTGAGCACCGCGGCCGCGCCGAGCAGCGCCGTCAGCAGCAGCATCAGCGCCGCGAGCCGGTCCAGCTGCAGCACGATGCCGAACGGCGCGGCCCAGTTGCCGAGCGCGTAGACCGCGATATTGCCGCTGGACGCCTGGCCCACCAGGCTGGCCGAAATCGGCAGCAGCGCCAGCGTGGCCAGCACGCCGAGCCAGCGCGAACGCGCGCGCCAGCGGGCCGGCAGCACCACCAGCAGGCCGGCGCTGAACAGCGGCACCAGGATGGGCAGCAGCATCGCGTGGTTCATCGCGCCTCCTCGCTGGCCGGGGATGGCGTGGTGGACGGCGCGGTAGACGGTGCGGCGGGGGGCGTGGCGGACGGCGATGCCGAGCGCGCGCGCCCGGCATCCTCGGGACGTTCGGGCTCGGGCGGCTGCCCCGGCGTCGTCGCCCACGGATCGGGCGGCTCGTCGCCGTCGACATGATCGCTGCCGCGCAGGGCCCGCGAACGCAGCGCCAGCACCATGATGAAGGCCGTCATCGCAAAGCCGATCACGATCGCGGTCAGCACCAGCGCCTGCGGCAACGGGTCCGCATACTGCGCGCCGGGCGCGATGATCGGCGGCTTGCCGGTGGTCAGCCGGCCCATGCCCAGCAGGAACAGCGTGACCGCATAGGTCATCAGCGTCAGGCCGAGCACCACCGAGAAGGTGCGCGCGCGCAGCACCAGATAGATGCCGCAGGCGGCAAGCACGCCGATGGCGGCAGCAAACACGGCTTCCATCAGGCGGTCTCCGCGATCTGGCGCGCGGCGGCCACCCGCTTGTCGCGCACGCCCAGGTGGGACACGATCAGCAGCACGGTGCCGACCACGGTCAGATAGACGCCGAGGTCGAACAGCAGCGCAGTCGCCAGTTCGATGTCCCCGATCCAGGGCAGGTGGAAGTGGCCGAACGCGGTGGTCAGATACGGATAGCCGAACGCCCAGCTGCCCAGGCCCACCAGCCCGGCCAGCAGGATGCCGGCGCCGGCGATCGCGCGATGATGCAGCGTGATGCGCGACTCGGTCCACAGCACGCCGCTGGCGATGTATTGCAGCAGCAGCGCCACCGCGGTGATCAGCGCGGCGACGAAGCCGCCGCCGGGCAGCTGATGCCCGCGCAGCAGCATGAAGACGGCCACCAGCATCGTCAGCGGCAGCATCAGCCGCGCCAGGATCGCGAGCAGCAGTGGATGGCTCTGGCGCGACCATGGCATGTCGTTGGGACCGGCGGTCGGGGCCGGCAGCCTCAGGCCCTTGAGCAGCGCATGGACGCCGAGGCCGGCGATCAGCAGCACGCAGATCTCGCCCAGCGTATCGAAGCCACGGAAGTCGACCAGGATCACGTTGACGACGTTGTGCCCGCCGCCGCCCGGCACGCTCTGCGCGATGAAAAAGTCGGCGATGGTCTGGTGCGGGCGCGTCATCACCGCGAACGCGGCCACGCCGACTGTGCCGCCGCCGGCCAGCGCCAGCGCGGCATCGCGCAGATGCCGCGCGGTGCCGGCGCGCTCGGGCAGGTCGACCGGCAGGAAGTACAGCGCGAGCACCAGCAGGATGATGGTCACCACTTCGACCGAGATCTGCGTCAGGGCCAGGTCAGGCGCCGAGAAGCGGGTAAAGGCCAGCGCCACCATCAGTCCGCACAGGCTCGCCATCAGCAGCGCCACCACGCGCTGGCGGCGGGCCATCACCACCGCGATGGCGGCGATCGCCAGCAGGGCCAGGCCGGCCGCCGTGACCGGATCGACGGCCGATAGCGGAGCCGGCCCCTGGGCGCGCTCGAGGTCGAACAGATAGCGCGCCGGCAGCAGCACCATGGCCGCGATCGCGAAGGCCAGGTAGCGCTGCAGCGAGCCGTTCTCGAACAGCAGCGCAATACGCCCGGCGGCGCGCTCGATCCGTTCGATCGCATCTTCGAAGCGGTCGCGCGCGTTCAGCTGCGGCAGCTTCGCGTGATAGTGGCGGAACGAATCGCGGCGCAGGAAGAACAGCGCGCCGCCCGCCGCCATCGACAAGGCGCTCATCGCCAGCGGCAGATTGAAGCCGTGCCACGGACTCAGGCTGTAGATCGGCAGCGGCGCGCCCATGGTGCCGCGCGCGGCCGCATCGAGCAGGCCGGCGACGGTGTGGTTCGGAAACAGCCCGACTACCAGGCAGGTCACCACCAGGATCTCGACCGGAATCTTCATCCAGCGCGGCGGCTCGTGCGGCGGGTAATGCGGCAGGTCGTCGGGCTCGCCGTCGAAGAAGACCCCATGGATGAAGCGCAGCGAGTACGCCACGGTCAGCGCGCCGGCGGCGGTCGCCAGCGCCGGAATGGTCCAGTTGAACGGACCGAGCAGGCCCTGCGCCAGCGTCTCGCCGAAAAACATCTCCTTGGAGAGGAAGCCGTTGAGCAGCGGCACGCCGGCCATCGCCAGCGACGCGACGATCGCCAGCAGCGCGGTGTGCGGCATGTAGCGGCGCAGCCCGCGCAGGCGGCCCAGGTCGCGCGTGCCGGTCTCGTGGTCGATGATGCCGGCGGCCATGAACAGCGAGGCCTTGAACACCGCGTGGTTCATGATGTGGAACAGCGCGGCGACCGTGCTCAGGCCGGTATCGAGTCCGAACAGCAGCGTGATCAGGCCCAGGTGGCTGATCGTGGAATACGCCAGCAGCCCCTTCAGGTCCCGCTGCAGCAGCGCCATGCCGGCGCCCACCACCAGCGTGGCGAGGCCGGTCATGCTCAGCATGTAGAACCACCAGTCGGTACCCTCGAGCACCGGATACAGCCGCGCCAGCAGGAACACGCCGGCCTTGACCATGGTGGCCGAATGCAGGTACGCCGAGACCGGCGTCGGTGCCGCCATCGCATGCGGCAGCCAGAAGTGGAACGGAAACTGCGCCGACTTGGTGAAGACCGCGAGCAGCACCAGCACGATCATCGGCGGATACAGCGGGTGTTTCTGTGCGATACCGGCGCTGGCGATCACGTCCGACAGCTCCATGCTCCCGCAGATATGGCCGAGCAGCAGCACCCCGGCCAGCAGCGCGAGGCCGCCGCCGCCGGTGACCGTCAGCGCCATGCGCGCCCCCTTGCGCGCATCGGAGCGATACGACCAGAAGCCGATCAGCAGGAAGGAAACGATGCTGGTCAATTCCCAGAACACGACCAGCAGCAGCAGATTGCTCGACAGCACCACGCCGAGCATCGCGGCCATGAACAGCAGCAGCAGGGAGAAGAAGCGCGCGGTCGATTGGCTGCGCGACAGGTAATAGCGCGCATACAGCAGCACCAGCAGGCCGATGCCGAGCACCAGCAGCGAGAAGGCGTAGGACAGGCCGTCCAGGCGCAGGCTCAGCGCGAAGCCCAGGCCGTCGAGCCACGGCATGCGCCAGGCCAGCACCTCGCCGCTGAAGATCTCGCTTCGCACGCTGGCCAGCAGAGCCAGTCCGAGCATCGGCGTGCCGAGCACCAGCGGCGCAGTCAGCGGGCGCAGATGGCGGCCGACCAGCGGGGTCAGCATTGCCGCGCCCAGCGGCAGGGCGATCAGCCACAGCATCACCATCTGTCGTCTCCGGCAGAGCGTGCGGGAAGGCGAAGAGAAGGCGGTGGAACCAGCCGCGCCGAGCATCGTGTGCGCAACATGGGGCTATTGTGCCCCATGACACCGGCATCGCGGCGATTGTTATGTCTGCCCTAAAAATAATTCACATCGAATGGGGACCATTGCACGCGAACCTGCATGCCGCACCGGGCGTATCACCGCATTCCAAAGAGCGCGGCCATTCGGGATAGCACGAGGTTGGATCGCCCCCCGGCGCCTACATATACTGGCATGCGGCCTGCATCGACGGCCGCACGACGCATCGTCCACGAGCATGCATACGCACCGCGCCGCTACCCCTGCCGCGCGGGACGACCGCACAACACCGAACCGGGAGCGGAGAATGGGGATGCTGACTGAAGAACAATACCAAGCCACGCAGGAATCGCGCCGCGCCGGATTGCGCGCGCTGCGCGCCGCGCTGCTGAAATCCCACAAGGAGATCATCCAGCACGACCGTAACGAATATGAACGCCTCTATGGCCCGATCCCCGCGGGCCAGTTCGTGCAGATCGTCACCGAGGACAACTATTTTCGCTGGCTCGACCCGCTGTCGCGCCTGATCGTCGAGATCGACGAGGAGCTCGACGGGCCCAAGCACCACGACGGCACCTGCCGCGCGGTGGCGGAGGCCGCGGCGCGGCTGTTCAGCACGCAGGGCGACCCCGCGTTCCGCGAGCGCTATCACGAAGCGCTGCAGGACGAGCCCGCGGTCACCGTCGCGCACGGGCAACTGATGTCGGTAATCGCACAACTTCGCAAGCTGCCGTAACGCGCGCGCACGACAAGACGCGGGAGCCGTGCGGCTCCCGCGTTCATTTGCACAGATCCGCGATCAGCCGGTGCGCGCGCCCTTGCCGCCCTCCTTGCCGGGCCGGCCCGCGCTGCCGCTGTCGTCCTTGTCGGGTTCGACCGCGATCGGATCGCTGGCCGGGAACGTTTCCTCGAGCGCCTCGTCGAGATTGCGCTCGGTCTGATCCTCGCCCGCCCCACCCTGGCCCTGCTGGCCGGAGCGCGGAACCGCGGTGTCGGACTTGTTGGACTTGCCGGACTTGTCGGGCTGGCTCATCGTCTGTCTCCTTCGCGTGGCAAGGGCCGGAGCCGGTCAGGTCGCGCGATAGCGGTTGCGCAGGTCGCGCACCAGGTCGTGGTTGCGCAGCACGCCGTGATACTGGCGCTCGATCAGCGCGCGCACTTCGAAGCTCAGGTCGTCGTGCTGCAGGGCGTCCGCGTATTTCTTCTTGGCCACGTCCTCGCCGCGCTCGCACTCTTCCAGGATCGACAGATCGGTGCGGTTGGCGACCGCGCTGCGCAGGCTGACCCAGCCCCGGTGCAACGCGCCGGCCACGCTGCCGCCCTCTTCCGGCCGGCCGCCCAGCGCGATCACCTGCGACTGCAGTTCGCGGATGGCGGCGCCGATCTCGGTCGCGCGGCTGGTGAACAGTTCCTTCAGCTCAGGATTGGTGGCGTCCTCGGCGGCCTTCAGAAAGCCTTGCTCGCCGTCGCGCGACACTTCGATCAGATCGTTGAGCACATCGACGTTCTTGTCTGCCATGGCGACTCCTCGTTATCGTGGTGCCGCCGCATGCCGCGGCGGCGGTTGCAGGACGTATGCAGCGAGGCTGCAAAACGGCGCGCACCGCATGCGGTGCGTCCATGCCTTCACGATAAGAGAAGCGGCGGGCGGGGACTGTAAGCAGGCCGCCCGAGAAGCTGTCGGCCGATGCCTACAGGGTTGGTGCAGCGCTTCTGCAGGGGTCTCGTCCGGCCCGTCGGCCGGATCGACGGCGCACCGTCAGTCCAGCAGATGCCCGAGCCGGACGCGCTTGGTGGCCAGGTATTTTTCGTTCTCGGCGTTGGCAGGCACGCTGTGGCGTACCTGCTCGAGCACGGCGATGCCGGCCTCTTCGAGCTGCTGCCGCTTGCGCGGATTGTTGCTCATCAGCCGGATCGATTTGACGCCCCATTGGCGCAGCAGATCGGCGGCGAAGGCATAGGTGCGCGAGTCGACCGCCTGTCCCAGCGCCAGATTGGCGTCGACGGTGTCCAGCCCGCCATCCTGCAGGCTGTACGCGCGGATCTTGTGGCCCAGGCCGATGCCGCGGCCTTCGTGGCCGCGCAGATACAGCAGGATGCCGCGGCCCTCGGCGGCGATGCGCTCCATCGCCAGCGCCAGCTGCTCGCCGCAATCGCAGCGGCACGAACCGAATACGTCGCCGGTCAGGCATTCCGAATGCAGCCGCGTCAACACGCCCTCGCCGGCGATATCGCCGACGCTGAGCGCCAGGTGTTCCGTCCCGCTGGTCGCGCCCTTGAAGGCGTGAGCGGTGAACTCGCCGAAGCGGGTCGGCAGCCGTGCCGAACCGATCAGCGTGATTTCCGTGTCGTTCATATCATCTTGCCAATGCGTGTGCGCCGGATGCCGTGGCGGCGGGCGGGAGTGGGTCCCGGGAGTCCGCTGCCGGCCTGGTGATGCCCTGCCGATGGCCCCTTCCAGGGCGGCGCCTGACGCAAGGATACCGCGAATCGGAAATGGGCCGCTGGAGGCCTCCGTAACCGGACCCCGGACCCGGCGCGTTCTCCACCCCTACAGGATCGGCGCGAACAGCTTGGCCACGTGCATTGCCACGCGGCGCAGTCCCGGGGCTGCCAGGTATTCGTCGCGGCCGATCTCGCGGGCCTGCGCAAAATCGGCCAGCAGCATTCCCTCGACCTGGCCCGCGAAGGCGCGATCGGCGGTCATCACGGTCAGCTCGAAATTGAGCCGGAACGAGCGGTTGTCGAGGTTGGCGGTACCGACCGCCGCCAGTTCGTCGTCGATCAGCATCACCTTCTGATGCAGGAAGCCAGGGATATAGCGGTAGATGCGGATGCCCGCGCAGATCGCCTGATAGGCGTACAGCGTCGAGGCGGCGAACACCACCTTGTGGTCGGCGCGTCCCGGCATCAGGATGCGCACGTCGACGCCGCGCAGCACGGCGAGCCGCAGCACCGCGAACACCGCCTCGTCGGGCACGAAGTACGGCGTCGTGATCCACAGCCGCTTGCGCGCGGCCTGGATCGCCTCGACAAAGAACAGCGAGCAGGTCTCCTGCGAATCGGCCGGACCGCTCGGCACCACCTGGCACACCATTGCGCCGGCCGGTTCGGCCGGCGGCAGCAGCAGCGTCGGTACCTCGCGCGAGGCCCAGTACCAGTCCTCCGCGAAGGTCATCTGCAGGTCCAGCACCGCAGGGCCGCGCACTTCGATATGGGTATCGCGCCACGGCGCCAGCGGCGGCCTGCGGCCCATGTATTCGTTGCCGACATTGTGGCCGCCGATGAAGGCGCGCTCGCCATCGACGACCACCAGCTTGCGGTGATTGCGGAAGTTCAGCTGGAAGCGATTGACGAAGCCGCGATGCGGCGCGAACGCGCTGACCTTGACCCCGCACTCGGCCATGCGGCGAACGTAGTGGCCGGGCAAGGCATGGCAGCCGATGCTGTCGTACAGGAAATAGATCTCGACGCCGGCGGCCGCGCGCTCGCACAGCAGTGCCTGCAGCTCGCGCCCCAGCTCGTCGTCATGGACGATGAAGAACTGCACCAGCGCGACGCGGCGCGCGGACTTCAACGCGGCGAAGATCGCCGCAAAGGTCGCCTGCCCATCGACCAGCAGTTGCACATGATTGCCGGACAGGCAATGCAGCCCTGTCAGCCTTGGCAGCGCGCGCAACCCAGGGTGATCGGGTTGCCGGACAATGCAGGCCTCGCGCTCTTGCGGCTCCATGCCGTGGCGCAGTTCGCGCATCTGCTGGCGATAGAAGCGCCGCGCATTGACATAGCCGACGAAATTGCTGCTGCCGAACACCAGGTACGGCACCAGCGCCAGATACGGTATCAACAGCAGCGAGCCGGCCCAGGCAATGGCGCCCGGCGCGGTCCGGACCGTCATCACGGCATGCATCGCGGCAAACACGCCGACCAGGTGGAAACACAGGACAATCGTCGCGACAACGCTGGTGCTCGGTAACATCGGCTGCCATCCGCTGCGGAATCCGGTTGAACGATGAACGATGAACAGTGAACGCTGAACTGCCGCGCATTGTGGCATAGGGGGCCCGCATCGCGGCCTTCCATGTATGCGACATGGACGCTCGTCGGTTCGATGCCGCCCTCTGCATTTTTTTTAGGCAGTCCGATGGCACGACGCGCCGGCGCACGGCTGGCGCCCTGCCCGGTCGGGTTATCCACACAATCTGTGGATAACCCGAACACCCGTTCGCTGATCGGCCGCAGGCCGGTCGCTCAATGTGGACGGCCCTCTGCCGGTTCGTCGGAGGGACCCGCCGCGGCCAGCGTCGGCGCGAGATCGACGACCGCGAAACCGGCCGGGTCCTTCTTGGCGTCGCGCTTGGCGGCGGCCGCGGCGGCGGCGATATGGCTGCTGCCCAGGCGCCAGCCGTCGGTCTCGGCGCGCGCGGCGCCGTGGGCCACGCGGACCGCGCCGATGGCCATGCTGACCATCGGGAAGAACGCGCTGCGGCCATGGCGGTCCTCGCCATGGATGCCGCCTGCCGCGCGGTCGTCCGCATCGTAGAGCTCGCGCGCGGCGCGATTGAAACGCGCGATCGCGCCGCGCGCCCGCTGGCTCCAGTCGGCGCTCTGGTACAGCACCAGGAAGTCGTCGCCGCCGACATGGCCGAGGAAGTCGCGCACCGGATCGCAGGCATCGGCGAGGATCGCGGCCGCGCCCTTGATCATCTCGTCGCCCTTCCAGTAGCCGTACTGGTCGTTGAAGGGCTTGAAGTGGTTCAGGTCGACATAACAGGCGCAGAACGCCGCGCCCGCATCGAGCAGCCGGTCGACATGCTGGTTCAGCGGAATATTGCCCGGCAGGAAGGTCAGCGGATTGGCATAGCGCGCCGCCTCCATGCGGATCTCGGTGACGGCGCGGATCAGGTCGGCGCCGGTGCCCAACCCGGCATAGCGGCCGCCGTCGGTGATGATGAAACCATCGGCCAGATAGCGCTGGTTGCCGCTGGCCAGGCTCTTGGCCATGGTCTCGATGGTGGCGCCGCGATCGAAGCAGACCGGCTCGCGATGTGCCATCAGGATGCAGGCCTTCTTGCCGTACAGCTCGCGATGAAACGGCGCGGCATAACGATCGATGAAGCTCTGCCGGTTGATGATGCCGATTGGCTTGCCGTCCGCATCGAGCACCGCCAGCGCATGCAGGCCGGGGTGGGCATGGAACAGCGCCAGCACCTCGTTGTTGGTTTGCTCCGGCCGCACCGTCGGCGCGCGCCGCAGCAGCTTGCCCGCATTCGGCCCGGTCCAGCCCGAACGGACGACCTGCGGAAACACCGCGATCTGGCGCGACTCCAGCGCCTGCACGACGTCCCGCGGCGGCGCCTGCGACGGCTCCGGCAACGGCCGGCCGAGCAGATAGCCCTGGCCGAACGGCACGCCAAGATCGCGCAGCACCGCCAGCTCCTCGCTGTCCTCGATGCCTTCGGCGATCACGCTGGTGCCCAGCGCATCGGCCAGGCTCAACACGGTGCGCATCAGTTCCAGCCGCCGCGAGCACGAGGCCACGCCGTGCACCAGCGATTTGTCGAGCTTGATGAATTGCGGCGTCAGCTGGACCAGCAGGTCGAGATTGGCATGGCCGGTGCCGAAGTCGTCCAGCGCATAGCGCAGGCCGAGATCGCGCAACACCACCATCGCGTCGGCGAACGCCGCCATGTCGCCGATGCGGGTCTGCTCGGTCAGCTCGATCACCACCCGCCCCGGCGCCACCGTGTTGGCGAGCAGCGCCGACATGCCGCGGCCATGGTCGGCCAGCAGCTGGCGCAGCGTCATCGGACTGAAATTGACGAACAGCAGCCCCGGCAACTGCAGTTCGGCAAAGCGCGCCAGCGCGGCCCGGGCCGCCTGCACTTCCAGCGCCATCGTATCGGCGGGGCTGACGGCAAGCCGGAACAGCGCTTCGGGCGAGGCCAGCGGCGAGCCCTCGGGTCCGCGCAGCAGCGCCTCGTATCCCAGCAGATCGGCCGACTCGAAGCGCACGATCGGCTGGAAGACGGCGCGCAGCGGCGGCAGACGCATCGGCGCGGCCGCTGCGCCGGATTCGATCACGGCAACGGACATGGGGATCTCGACAACGGTGTGAAGGACGCCGGGATGCACGCGGCGGCGGCGTTGGTGGCCTGGCGCCCGGCATCGACGAGGCGCCCGGCAAGGCAGCCTATTTCATGACAGTCATATGACCGCCATATGACAACCCCGCCGCATGGCGGGACGTCACGGCAACGTCACATCGCCTCGCCAGCATGGCGCCCAAACAAGCAAACAACCATTGACGGGCGCCGCGTGCGGCGGGGGAAAACCATGTTGCAAGGGTTCAGAACGGGTTGGCCGCGCTGGCGGTCGAGGTTCGGCCTGCGATCGATGGCAGGCAACGGGATCGCAGCGGTGATGGACACCGCTGCCACGGCACGAACAGGGGAAACGACAACGGGAGCCGCCGCATCGTCGCCGGACGCCTCACCGCAGTCCTCCACAGGCCGGCGGCTGCGGCGCCTGCCGCTGGCCGCGCGGCTCGGCACCGCGTTCGTGCTGGTCTACCTGTTCGGCGCGGCGGCCGCGGTCAGCGGCATCGTCAATCTGGTCGCGCTGAAGGACAAGACCGACACGCTGTATCAGCGCGACATGCGCGGCGCGGTGGCCGCCGAGCGCGCGCAATCGGCGCTCGCCGGGCTGGGCCACGCCCAGCTGGCGTTGACGATGGCCACCAGCACGGCCGAGCGCGATACCGCCGCCCAGCAGATCGCGCAGGCGCTGCGGACGCTGGACACCACGCTGTCCGGCGTCGCCCGGGCCGCGCCGGATCAGGCCGAGGCGCTGGCGCGCGAGCGGGCCAGCGCCGCGCAGTTGATGCAGGGCTATGTCGAACTGCTGCGCAAGCAGCCGCTCGACGCGCTGCAGTTCGACAGCGCGGTCTCCGTCGAGGGCCACTTCGTCGCCGAACAACTGGCCAAGCTCGGCACGCAGGTCGAGCAGGCGCGCGCGCGCCTCGAGAAGCAGGCTGCCGATACGGTGGCTTCGGTCTCGTCGAGCCAGGCCCGCGCGCAATGGATCGCGATGGCGATGCTGGCGGCGAGCCTGGTGGCCGCCGCGGTGCTGGCATGGCTGGCCGCCCGCGCGCTGCTGGCCGAGCTCGGCGGCGAACCGCGCGAGGCGGCCGACGCGG